>DAHVAF010000354.1 GCA_027314765.1 Clostridia bacterium
CAAGTGACCTTCCCGCGCGGGGCGGCCAATCGGCCGCCCCGCGCTCCGCATTGGTATGATGCCCGGGAAGGCGGTGGACGGCGCCATGCCATCGGTTTCCCTGGTGTCCCTCGGCTGCGCCAAGAATCAGATCGACAGCGAGATCATGCTGGGCCTGCTGGCGCAGGCCGGCTTTCAGATCCTGCCGGAGGCGGCGGGCGCGGACCTCGTGATCGTCAACACGTGCGGCTTCATCGACGAGGCCAAGCGCGAGTCGATCGGGGCGATCCTGGACGCCGCGGACGGGCGGCCCGCCGGCCGCGTCATCGTCACGGGCTGCCTCGCGCAGCGCTACCCGGACGCCCTGATGCGCGACATGCCCGAGATCGCCGCCGTCGTGGGCACGGGGGACTTCGAGCGGATCGTGGACGTGGCACGCGAGACCCTGGCCGGGCGGCGCACCATGGCCGTCGGCCATGCCGCCGTACGCTACGACCGCCTGTACCCGCGGCGCCGCCTGCAGTCCGGCCCCTCCGCCTACCTTAAGATCGCCGAGGGCTGCGACCACACCTGCAAATTCTGCGCCATCCCGCAGTTCCGCGGCCGCTTCCGCAGCCGGCCGCTGCCGCTGCTCGTCGAGGAGGCCACGCAGCTGGCCGCCGAGGGCGTGCGCGAGCTTGTGCTGGTCTCCCAGGACACGATCAGCTACGGGCGCGACCTGGAGCACCGCCCGATGCTGGGCGAGCTGCTGGAGGCCCTGGTCGCTGTGCCGGGCGTGCACTGGGTCCGGCCGCTCTACCTCTATCCGTACCTTCTCAGCGACGAGCTGCTGGAGCGCTGGGCCGCGGTGCCGTACTTTGACATGCCGCTGCAGCATGGCTCCGAGGCCATCCTGGCCGCCATGGCGCGCCCCGACCGCCGCGCCGGGATCACACGCCTGGTGGGCCGGATCCGCGCGCGCCATCCCGAGGCCGCCATCCGCAGCAGCTTCATCGTCGGCTATCCCGGCGAGACCGAGGCCCACTTCCGCGAGCTGCTCGACCTGTTGGACGCCTGCAAGTTCGACCACGCCGGCTTTTTCGCGTACTCGGCCGAGGACGGCACCCCAGCGGCCATCCTGCCGGATCAGGTCCCGGAGCGGTTGCGGGAGGAGCGCTATCACACCGCCATGCGCCACCAGGCGCGCATCGCCGCGCGCCGCAACGCCGCCCGCGTCGGCCAGCGCCTGGAGGTGCTGGTCGAGGGTTCGGTGGCGAGCGATGCGCGCTTCGTCGAGGGCCGCTGGCACGGGCAGGCGCCCGAGGTGGACGGCCAGGTGATCCTGCCCGCCGACGGGGTGCGGGTGGGCGACTTCACCGTGGTCGAGGTGGAGGGCGCCGAGGACTTCGACCTGCTCGCTCGGTGCGTTGGCGCGGCTGCGGGTGGGCCGCGGCCGCCCCGCCCCGCGCGGGCCCGACGCCAACCGCGCTGACGCTGGCACGTCGTCGCGGGGGGGGGCGCGCCCAGGGCGCCGGCCTCCTGGCCCCGGTGTGCCCAGGCGGTGGTGCTGCCATCTCGGACTCGTCACCGGCGGCACTTAATTTGGACGCCGCGCGAATCGCGCGGCGCGCGATAGGGCCTGCGGCCGGGTCCGGCGACGCAGGGGGCGCGATACGGCCTGCGGCCGGGTCCTGTGACGCAGGGCGCGCGACATGGCCTGCGGCCGGGTCCTGTGACGCAGGGGGATCGCCGTATCCAAGGCGAACTGCTGCCGCGCACGGGGGTGGCATGCAGTGCAGGCGCAGGTGGACATCCGGCGGGCGGTGGACACGATTCACGAGCTGGCGGGCCGCTTCCCCGGCCGGCTCTCCGGCACGCGCACACAGCACGAGGCGGCTCGCTGGTTTCTCGACGCCTTCCGCGGGGCGGGGCTGGATGCGCGCCTGGAGACCTTTCGCTCGCTCAACAGCACCGTCGTGGCCGCCGAGGTCGAGCTGCTCGCGCCGGTGCGCGAGATCCTGGCAGCTCAGACGCTGGGCTACGCGCGGGCCACGCCGCCCGGGGGGCTGGTGGTGGAGTTGGTCGACGCCGGCGGCGGTGGCGCCAGCGCATACCCCTGCGGCGCTGCCGGGCGGGCGACCCTGGTCAGCGGCTACGAGAGCCCCGCCACTCCCGAGAAGGCCCGCGAGGCCGTGCGCGCGGGAGCGGCCGCCCTCATCTACATCTCCCCGCCGGCGCGGAGCGGCGAGCTGGCGTTCAGGGCCGTGAAGAGCATCTGGGGGGTGCCCGCGCCCGGCGAGTTGGCGGACATGCCCCGGCTACCGGCGGTGGCGATCTCGTACGAGGAGGGGCAGCGCCTGCGGCGGATTCTGGCGGGCGGGCAGTCCGTGCCGCTGCGCGTGACCGCGGCGCAACCCGAGCCGGCGTGGGCCGATATGGCCAACGTCGTCGCCACGCTGGAGCCGGAGGGCGGCGGGCCCGCGGCGGAGTACGTGCTGGTGCACGCGCACCTCGACTCGTGGGATCCGGGCGTCACAGACAACCTGACGGGCGATGTGCTCGCCCTGGAGCTGGCCCGCGCCTTCCGGGCCGTGCCAGGCCGCCGGCGGGGCCTGGTCTTCTGCCTGTGGGACGGCCATGAGATCGCCGAGGCGTCGGGCTCGGCGTCCTTTGTGGAGCGCCACTGGGACTTCGTGCGCGAGCGGATCGTCTGCCAGGTGAACATCGACTCGCCCGGCCTGGCCGACGCGCGGCGCGTGCTGGCCCGCCAGACCCCGGAGATGCTGCGCTTCCAGCAGGACGTCAATGCGGCGCTGGGCGTCGGGGGCGCCCTCTACGAGCCGCTCTACCGCTCGGCCGACCAGTCGTTCTTCGGCGCCGGCCTGCCGGGCTGCTACGTGTTCGGGGCGGGGCCGGGGGACGGCGACCTGCCGGTTCTCTGGTACACCCACACGCGGTCGGACACCCTGGAGCAGTTCGGGGAGGCACACTTCGCGCAGTTCGCGGCCATCTACACGGCCTACCTGGACCGGCTCACGGGCGTGGCGCGGCTGCCGTTCGACTTCAGCCCCTATGTGGAGCGGATAGACGACGCGTTGAGGCGCTGGCGGGGGGCAGAACTGGACCTGCAGCCCCTTGGGGACGACGTCGAGGCGATCCGGAGGGGGCTGACGGCGCTGGCCAACGAGGGCGACCAGGCGTTCAACGAACGGGCGCGCGCGCTGGCGCGCACGTGGGTGGCCGGGCTGTTCACGACGGTCGGCCCCTATCGCCAGGATCGCTATGGCGCAACGGAGTTCGGGGCCTCCTTCCCCGCGGTGGCGGGGATTGACGCCTTCGCCCGCGGCGGCGGCGCTGGGCCACGGGAGGCAGGGCTGGCGGCGGCGCTGCGCGAGCGGAACCGGCTGGCCGACACCCTGCGGCGGGCCCGCGCGGTGCTCGAAGGCGCGATGGGCTGAAGGCCGGCGGGGCCGTATCGTCCCGCCGCATATCTCGCCGCGATTCCCTGCGCCTGCGCGCCCCGCTTGACCGCGCACGCGGCACCCGCCCCCCGGCACGCGGCATACGGTGGAGTCATGGCTGCGCACGTCACCATCGTCGTCCCGGCACGCAATGAGGGCCCGCTGCTGCCCGCGACGGTCGACAGCATCGCGCGCGCCCGCACCGACCTGCGCCGCGAGGTCGTGGTCGTCGACGACGGCTCGGCGCCCTCCATCTGGCGCCCGCCTCGCCCGCATCCCGGGCTGGCGCTGACGCTCGTGCGCACGGTGGGCGAGGGTGCCGCCGGCGCCCGCAACCGCGGGGCCGCCCGCGCCCAGGGGGAGTGGATCTGCTTCTGCGACGCGCATGTCCGCGTCGCGGACGGCTGGCTCGACGGGTTGGCCGACACCATGCGCCGCACGGGCGCCACCGCCGTGTGCCCGGCCCTGGCCCGCGCCGACGACAACCGGGCCCGCGGCTACGGCTACACCTGGACGGCGAGGGGCGAGGCGCGCTGGCTGCCGCGGCCCGCGGCCGGGCCCGCGCCGGTTCCGTTCCTACCCGGCGGCTGCACCATGGTCCACCGCTCGGCGTTCGCGGACACCGGCGGCTACGACGCCGGCCTGATCCCCTGGGGCCACGAGGACACGGAGTTCAGCCTCGCGCTCTGGCTGGTGGGGCACGACGCGGTGGTGGCCCCGGACGTCGTGGTGGAGCACCGCTTCCGGCCGCGCCACCCGTACCTGGTGCGAAAGGATCAGGTGGACAAGAACCTCGCCCGGGTAGCCTGGATCCACCTGGCGCCGGCGCGCGCCACCCGTTTTGCGCAGGCGGCGGGCGTGGCGGACCAGCTGGCCGTGGCCGCCGCAAGCCCGACAGCACAGCGGCGGCGCGCCCGCCTGCTGGCTGCGCGCCGCCGAAGCGACGACTGGTTTTGCGAGACGTTCGGCCTGCGCTACTGGGACTGAGAGACGTGGCTGCGCGGGCGCACGTAATGCAGCAGGGACATCCCGGTCAGCACCGTGGCCGCGGCGCCCAGGATCGCGATGCTGATGCTGAGGCCGTACGTCGGCAGCGCGCTGCCGCCGGTCGCCAGCAGGATGAGGGCGAAAACCGTGATCACGAGGGCCGAGAGGAACATGAACAGGAGCAGCGCGATCCCGGCGATGCGAAAGACAAGCGCAAACGGGCTGCGGGGCTCCATCGTGCAAGCACACCCCCAACGACCGTTCCTGACCTGGGTCTTCGCAGACCGCGCCTCCGAATCCTTCCGCCGCGCACAGCCTGCGCAGCGCGCCCGCGGCTGCCGCTCCGGACGGCCCGCCCGCGCCCGCGCCACGGCCCCGCGGGTCCGGCGGTTCCAGGCCGGCGCGGCACCGGCCGCTGCACACGCGCGTTAACGCCCTGTCCCTCACGGACCTTCCAGCACCCACCGGGCAACCGGCACGGCTGCCCGCCCGCCCGCCGGCAGGATTTATTGGCGGGCAGACGAAGTTTTCCCTTAGGGCCGCCCGACGCGCCAAACCGGCGTCGTGACGCGCACCGGGCGCATTTTACCACAGGCCGGCCTTGCGCCGCGCCGTATAATGACGACGAGCCGACGCTGGCGGCGGCTTCCGATCTCGATCCGAATCACCGGGGGCGCCCGGAGCGAAAGCGGGGAGTAGGACTTGCGCGCGTATGGCGTCCGGATCCCCGTCGTGCTCATGGCGATGGCCGGCGCCCTGCTGCTCCTCTTCGGCGCCCAATTCATCTATAACCGCCAGGCCGTCGAGCAGCCGGTGGTCGCGATCGCCCATAACGTGCCCGCCGTCGAGCACGTCTCCCTGCAGAACACCCCGTCCGGCGTGCAGGTCGACGTGCGCCTCGGCCCCGTCCCGAATCTGCGCGAGACGTATCTGGCGCTTGAGAACCAGGTCAGCTCCGCCCTGGGCAGCCAGCACTTCCAGATCGACCTGACCGACACGCGCACGCCCACGCTGGTGAACGACTTCTACCAGATGAACGCCGTGCTCGAGCAGGGCATCGCGACCGGTCAGTTCGTGACGATGGAGCAGCAGGTCCAGGCCATGGGCGCGCGCGACGGCCTCAGCCAATCCTCGGCCATCGTCGCGGACCACTACGTCTACGTCGAGCTGGTCAAGGGCAAGAACTACCTCTACGAGTTGCTGCCGCGCCAGGCCATCACGGCCGGCGTGGCCCCGGGTGGCTCCTGATGCGGCGCGGGGAAGCCTCCGACCGGCTGGCGCTGCTCCGCGACCTGGGCATCGGCACGGGCATCGGCGTCTCGATCTTTCTGCTCACCCGCGGCGTGAACGTGCTGCCGCTGCTGCTGATGGGCGGCCTCGCCTACATCCTGATCCGGGCCATGGGCGGCCTGCCGGGCATGCGCCCGCGCTTCGCCA
The DNA here is from genome assembly GCA_027314765.1 of Clostridia bacterium. GTDB lineage: Bacteria > Bacillota > Sulfobacillia > RBS10-35 > JAJYVM01 > JAJYVM01. The sequence continues at coordinate 5,844 of DAHVAF010000354.1, forward strand.
ACGTCGTCAGCAGCCGTGCCGTACCCCCGACCATCACCTTCGACGACGTCGGCGGGCAGGGCGCCGCCAAGCAGGAGCTGCTGGAGGCCCTGGACTTCCTCGGCCAGGCCGAGCGCGTCCGGCGCATGGGCATCCGCCCCCTGCGCGGGCTGCTGCTGACAGGCCCGCCCGGCACCGGCAAGACCCTGCTGGCCAAGGCGGCCGCGAATTACACCGGCTCGGTGTTCATCGCCGCCAGCGGCTCGGAGTTCATCGAGGTCTACGCCGGCGTCGGCGCCCAGCGCGTGCGCGAGCTGTTCAAGCACGCCCGCGACGAGGGCCGGCAGCACAACAGCAGCGCCATCGTCTTCATCGACGAGATCGAGGTCCTGGGCGGCAAGCGCGGCCGCCACAGCTCGCACCTGGAGTACGACCAGACGCTGAACCAGCTGCTGGTGGAGATGGACGGCATCCACGCCGACGACCCCGTCCGCGTGCTGGTCGTCGGCGCCACCAACCGCTCGGATCTGCTGGACGACGCCCTGCTGCGCCCCGGGCGCTTCGACCGCATCGTCAAGGTCGACCTGCCCGACCGCGACGGCCGCCGCCAGATCCTGGAGCTGCACACGCGCGGCAAGCCCGTCGGCCCGAGCGTGGACGTTGACCGCATCGCCCGCGAGACCTTCGGCTTCTCGGGCGCGCACCTGGAGAGCCTGGCCAACGAGGCCGCGATCCTGGCCATGCGCGAGGACCTGGAGGAGATCCCGGAGCGCTGCTTCATCGAGGCCATCGACAAGGTCATCATGGGCGAAAAGCTCGACCGCCGGCCGACGGAGGAGGAGCGGCGCCGGATCGCCGTCCACGAAGCCGGCCATGCCCTGGTGGGCGAGCTCTACCAGCCGGGCTCGGTCTCGCGCGTGGTGCTGGCCTCGCGCGGCCAGGCCCTGGGCTACGTCCGCCAGGCCCCGCAGGACGACCTCTACCTGTACACGCGTGAGCACCTGGAGCGCGACGTCGCGGGCCTGCTGGCCGGCTCGGTCGCCGAGGAGCTGGTCGTGGGCAGCCGCAGCACGGGCGCCAGCAACGACTTCGAGCGCGTGCTGCAACTGGTGAACACGATGATCGCCTCGGGCATGTCGAGCCATGGCGTGGTCGACCCCGAGCACCTGCCGGAGGGCCTGCTGCACGAGCTGCAGACGGAGATCCTGCAGGCGCAGGAGGACAGGGTGCGCGCCATGCTGACGGAGCGCCGCGCGGTGCTGGAGGAGATGGCGCACGTGCTCGTCGACGCGGAGAGCCTGGAGGGCGACCAGCTGCGGTCCTGGCTGGCCGAGCGGGCCACCGCGGCAGCCAGTTAGTGACGGCGAGCGCATGCGCTCGCCGTTCTCAATCCGCAGGCCGCGGCTTCCCTGAACCCCGATTCCTACGCCACCCGCGCATCGCATCGAGCGCGCCTCTCAGGACGTCCACATCACCATTCGTCAGCCCGTGCGTCGCCTGCAGCACGTACCGGTCGCCGGCTGCGACGGCGTCCGCCACCTGCTCGCGCAGCCGAATGGACCGCAGCGTGGCCAGCCATCGCTCGGCTGGCGGCGACGGCCGGTAAACGGGCAGCAGCAGGCGCTGCGCCTCCTGCGGCACCAGAATCAGCACCCCGCCGCCCAGGTGATGGACGAACAGCTCGGCGGAGAGCATCGAGGCCGTGTTGTACCACGTGGCCGCGACGATCTCCGCACCGGGGTCCGGATCGCGCAGGTAGCCGCACATCAGGCTGTTGCTGGCGGTGCAGCCGCCGCCGGCAAAGAGCAGTGGCACATCCGCGAACACCGGCAGGATCAGATCGGGCGCCCGCACCGCTGGCACCAAGAACCACGGTGTCCGGATGCGGCACTTGTAGCGTTCGGCCACGCCGGTGGCTTCGCCGTGGGCGATGTAAGCACGGTCACCGGGCGTCAGCGCGCCGGGATCCGGCGTGTAGAGGAACGTCTGAGGCACAGGCATCAGGCCCTGTCCCCGCAGGCCCCGCGTGCTGACCACCGTCGGGCGGAGGTGGGCTGGCGGCAGGCCGAAACGGCGGACCGTCTCCCCGTCGGGGTGAAAGAAGCGCTTGTCGCCGGCCACATAGCCGATGTGCACTTCCGCGAGATCGCGCAGCGGCCGCAGGGCGCCACCGTCGGTCAGCTGGCGGAGCAGCCGGCGCGGCCTGGCGGCGAGCAGGGCACCCGTGAACGGGCGCTCCCCGTCGAGGATGTGCTGGATGGGGATCGCCTCGGCCCCGTCGCCCGACTTCAGCAGCTTGGCGTCCTCCAGCGTGTCCACCGCCTCATACGACACGCGTGCGGTGGTGCCGCCGCGCCCGGAGGCGAGAAAGATCACCGTCTCCTGGTCGAGTCCCGCGAACAACCACTGCCGGACGCGGATGACCCCGAGGCGCCCGTAGCTGGCGCCGAGGAATCGCCAGAGCGGGTGGGCGTAGCGCACGTAGGTCAGCTCCAGCGGGAGCACCAGGGCCATGCGCCCGCCCGGAGCCAGGAAGCGGGTCGCGTGGACCACGAACGGGAGCCATATGCTCGCGCTCTCGCTGAGCTCGATACCGGACATCGCGGACTCCGCGGCCTGGCGAGCCACCGGCGGGAGGTCGCGCAGCCGCACATAGGGCGGATTCCCGACCACGCTTTGGAACGAAGCGTCGGGAGGAAGCGTGAGAAAGTCCGCCTGCCGGAGGGACAGGCCGGGCCCCCTACCGGAGTAGCGTGGACTTACGTCGACGCCGAGGACCTCGACTTCCGCGTCGAGCTCGCGCACGGCATCCAGGAACGCCCCGTCTCCGCAGGAAGGCTCGAGCACACGGCGCGACCCGGGCTGCAGGGCCCATTGGACCATGAGGCGGGCGACCGCGGGCACCGTATCGTGCGCGGCCAGCGGACGGCTCACCACTCCCAGGTGAGCATGCGCTGCGCCTGACCACGGTGGCCGCCAGCCCGTTCGTAAGTGCGGAGGGCTGCCGTGTTGTCATCGTCGGCGAGGACCCACATGCCGTAACAGCCGTGGGACCCCGCCAGGCCGGCGAGCGCCTCCACGAGTGCCCGCCCGATGCCGCGCCGCTGAAACGCGGGGTCGACGCCCAGCTCGTACAGGAACATTTCGGCGCCCTTGTCCGGGTGGGTCATCTCCACGCCGCTGACGAATCCGGCTGTCTCTGCGCCAACGAAGGCCAGCAAAAGGTGGTGGCCCGCTTCCGAAAGGAAGCGAGCTGTGGCTGCCGGGTCAGGTGAGTTGTCGAACAGGTGGCCCGCGGCAAGGACGTCCGCTTCGTCCCGGGCCGGACGGATGGTGAACCCGCCTCGCGCCGCCTCGAGCTCCGCAGGCGTGTTCACGTTCCTGAGCGACTCCAGATCCCCAACCTCCTCGGGCGTGACCGCCCGCACACGAACGTCGGGATAAAAGCACGTCATCTTGCGCTCGCCGGCCACCAGGCGCGCTCGGATGGCCGGCAGGCACGTCTTGGCGTAGGCCGCGTGGAGGGGCTCCCAGCCGCCGGGTGGGACCCAGGGCACCGCCGCATCGAAGCCTTCGGCCAACTGGGCGAGGGTTCGCAACGGCTCTGGACGCAGGCCTGGCATGTCGCACGCGACCACGAGCACGATGGGGTCGGTCGCGGCGGCCAAGGCCGCCGCCAGCGCTTGGAGCGGGCCCTCGCCGGGGATGGCATCGGCCACTGCACGCAGCCCAAGGGCGGCGATGCGACTCGCATCGCCGCCGACGACCAGCACCTCGGCGCAGCCCGCGGCAGCCAGGGCGCCCGCGGACCTCGCGACCAGCGGCTGGCCGTCCCACTCGATCCAGGCCTTGTCGCGGCCCATGCGGCGGCTCTGCCCGCCGGCCAGCACGATGCCCGTCACGTCAGCTCCAGCCGCATCCGCCAGCGCGGCAGCCTGGCGCTGCGGGGGGCCGTCTCCGCCACGCGGCGGAAGCCGGCCCGCTCGAACATCGGCGTCGTGCCGACGTAGGCGAAGGTGGTGTCGATGCGGCGGCCGCCGGGGTCGACGGGGTGGGCCTCGAGGGCGGGGGCGCCCTCGGTGCGGGCGTATGCGATCGCCCCGCAGGCACGGATGCCGGAGGCCGCCCGTGGAAGGGCTGGGGCGGCCGCCACGCCGCGCCTGCGAGAGCCCGGCCGCACCAGAAAGCAGACGACCGACCCCACCGCCACATCGTCCACGGCAGGTATGGTGCGCGAACGGAGACGGCGCTCCATGCACGGGCGCGGCCCGCATCCGCACCAGCCAGCAGGCTGGCCCTCGAGGTCCGCGAGCATGCCGGGGGGAGGGGTCGCGGCCGTCTGCGCGCGGAGCGCCTGCTGACGCTCGGCGACCCGCGTCTCGCTCTGGTCGCGCCCGATGCGGCCGTAGCTGGAGGCGGGCTGGCGCCAGTATCGGCACCAGCAGCCCGTGCCGCCCAGGACGGCGGCGATGGCCGCCCAGCGCGCCTCGGTCGCCGGCGCAACGGTCACGCGATCAGGGCACCTTCGTGCTGGAGGAGCCAACGCTTGGCCGCCAGCCCGCCGCCGAAGCCGGTGAGGCTGCCGCCGGCGCCGACGACCCGGTGGCAGGGCACCACGATCGCCACGGGGTTCGCGCCGCACGCGGCCCCGGCCGCGCGCGAGGCGCCGACCCTGCGCCCGGCCGCCAGCGCCATGTCGGCGTAGCTGCGGGTCTGGCCGTAGGGGATGGCGCGCAGGGCGTTCCACACGGCCAGCTGGAAGGCCGTGCCGCGCAGGATCACAGGCGCCTGGAAGGCCCGCAGCCGGCCGGAGAAGTACGCCTGCAGCTGGGCCACGACATCGGCGCAGAGGCCGGCCTCCCAGGCGTGCTCGGGGAAGCGCTGGCGCAGGCTCGCCACGCGGTGGTCCAGCGCGGAGGCGGCCAGAAAGTCGACGGCGCAGAGCCCGTCTGAGGACTTGGCTAAAAAGAGGGGGCCGACGGGGGAGTGCATCACGTGGTACTGGGCGCCGATCATGTCTCCGGACTCCAATTGGGGTCGATCCGCTCCCGGCCCGCCTCGGGGTTGACCCAGGAGCGCGGCTCGCGGCCGCCCAGAACCCGGGCGACCTCCTCCACGGCCAGCCGGCGCATGTCCGCGGCGCTCTCGACCGTGTAGAACGCGCTGTGCGGCGTGGGCAAAAAGTTCGGCTCCCGCAGCAGCGGGTGGTCGGCGGGAACCGGCTCGACGTCGTGGACATCCAGGGCGGCCGCCGCCAGCTTGCCGGAGCGCAACGCGGCGAGCAGCGCGTCGGGGTCGACGATGGGCCCGCGCGCCGTGTTGACCAGGATGGCGCCCGGCTTCATGGCGGCCAGGGCGGCCGCGTCGAACATCCGCCGGGTCTCCGCGGTGAGCGGCGTGTGGATGGAGACGTAGTCGGAGGTGGCCAGCAGCTCAGCGAAGGACACGCGCGGCACGCCGCCGTCGTCCGGGGCGTAGGGGTCGCAGGCAACCACGCGGAGCCCGAAGCCCGGGGCACGGCGCGCGACAGCGCGCCCGATACGCCCATAGCCCACGATGCCGAGGGTGCGGCCCACCAGCCGGTGCAGCTCGCCCGCCCCCAGGGCGTTCCACTTCCCGGCGTGCACGGCCGCCATGTACAGGTCGAGGCGCCGCGCCGCCAGGAGCAGCAGGGCCATGGCGTGCGTGGCGACCTCCTCGGTCCCGTAGTCGGGGACGTTGGCGACGGGGATCTTCAGCGCCGTGGCGGCGGGAATGTCGATGGTGTCGAAGCCGACGCCGCGGCGGACCACGATCCGGCAGCGGTGCAGCTGGGACAGCTCCCGGACCCCGAGGGGCTTGCCGCTTGAGATCACGGCGTCGAACTCCGGGAGGCGGGGGAGCCACTCGTCCGGGATGCGCCGCTCGCGGATGCGGGCGTCGACGATCTCCGCCGAGAAGGGGGCCAGGACCGCACGCTCGACGTCGATGTCCGAGTAGTAGCTGGCGTCGACGAGTAGAACTTTTGGCATGGGCGGCAATTCGACCCCCTGGCGGCACGCGCCTGCAGGATGTGGGCTCCCGGACCGGCGAACTCTGGCACCTGCCTGGGAGGGGATGCCCCGTGCCGAAGTCGGCCGAGCTGATCTGCGTCGGCACCGAGCTGCTGATGGGCCAGATCGTGAATACCCATGGCCAGTTTATCGCGCAGGCGCTGGCCCGCCAGGGCATCTCGCACTACCACCAGGCCGTGGTGGGCGATAACCTGGGCCGCCTGGCGGCCGCCGTCCGCCAGGCCCTCGGGCGCGCGGACATGGTCATCCTCAGCGGGGGCCTCGGGCCCACCCAGGACGACCTCACCAAGGAGGCCGTGGCCGCCGCCGTCGGCGTGCCGCTGCGGCTGCGCCAGGAGGTCTGGGACGGCATCGTGGCCCGCTTCAGCCGCCGGGGGCTGGAGCCGACGCCGAACAACCGCCGCCAGGCGGAGCTGCCCGAAGGCGCCGAGCCCATCCGCAACCCGAACGGCACGGCGCCGGGGGTCCTGTTCGAGCTGCCGCCGGACGGCAGGCAGGTCATCGTGTGCCTGCCGGGGCCGCCCAACGAGCTGCGGCCGATGGTCCGCGACTTCCTGGAGCCCTACCTCGACCGCTGGGCGGGCGCCGAGCGCCAGGTGCTGATGTCGCGCGTGCTGCGGATCTGCGGCATCGGCGAGTCGGCGGTGGAGCACCGGGTCCAGGACATCATGGCGGCGGCGGACAACCCGACGGTGGCGCCGTACGCGAAGCCGGGCGAGGTCCAGCTGCGGCTGACCGTGCGGGCGGACTCGCCGGCGGCGGCCGAGTCCGCCCTGGCGCCGCTTGAGGCCCGGCTGCGGGAGCGGCTGGACCCCCACGTGTACGGCGTGGACGACGAGACGCTGGAGGGGGCGGTCGGGGCGCTGCTGCGGGCGGGAGGGCGGCGGCTGGCCCTGGCCGAGTCGTGCACGGGCGGGCTGCTCGGCGGGCGGATCACGGACGCGCCGGGGTCAAGCGACTACTTTGTGTTCGGGGCCGTGACGTACAGCAACAGCGCCAAGATCCAGGTGCTGGGCGTGCCCGAGGCCGACATCGCGGCCCACGGCGCCGTCAGCGGCGAGGTGGCCAGGGCCATGGCCGAGGGTGCGCGCCGGGTGGGCGTCGCCGACATCGGGGTGGCCGTCACCGGCGTGGCGGGGCCGGGGGGCGGCAGCGAGGCCAAGCCCGTCGGCACGGTCTGGCTCGGCCTGGCGACGCCCGACGGCACGTGGGCGAAGCAGACCCTGTGGCCGGGCCTGCGCGCCGACATCCGCTGGCGCGCGACGCAGGAGGCCCTGGTCTGGCTGCGCACGTACCTGCTATTCGGGGCGAAGGCGGGGGAGTAGGGCGCGGCGGATGCCGCGCCACCGGCCGACACCAGCAGGGCAGGGGGGCAAGGGCTGTCAGGGCGTATGGGTCGGGCCATGGCCCACGATCCGGACGGGGACCGGGCCCACCTCGACCCCGGGGTTCGGCGGCGCCGGCTCACCGGGGCATGAGGACGAACCCGAACTGATCCACGAGCTGCGTGAGGAGCGCGGGCCACGGACCGATGTAGGGAGTGGTCTCCCCGCGCGGCCCGTGGCCGGCCATGTCGAGGCGGTGGTGACCGCCGCTCAACTGCGTGAGCCGAGGTCAGCAACCCGCCGCCGATGGAGATGGCCAGGATGAGGCCGGTAAAGAAGATCAGGGCGTGGACCTGGCGCGCGTCGCGTTCGGCGGACGAGCCGGCGTCGACGATGAGATGCTTGCCATGGACGCGCACGTGAAGGTGCGTCAGACCCCGGTCCTGCAGCATGCGCCCCGCCCGTGCGCCCGCCGCCTTCAGGAAAGCGTCCGCCATGGTCGCGCCCGCTGGCCTAAGCCATCGGGCGCAGCAACTGGTGCGTCAGGTGCGCAGCCCCGCCGAAGGGGTCGTCGGTCGTCACGCCGTTCGGCAGCGCCTGCACGGCGCTCTGAAACGCCGGCCACGCGTCGCCCGGCAGGTCCGAGGTCAGCCGCGCGTAGAGGGCGGCCAGCGTGCCGGAGTCGCCCAGCGCCACCATCGCCTGCGCGATCTGGCCGATGCCGTAGCCCTTGCTCATCAGCCATGAGATGAAGGCCATGCCGCAGCCGGTGCTGTCGGGATCCTGGTCGGTGTGCTCGGTGCGATCGACCCAGTCCGGCATGCCGTCCTGATACCAGGTGGGCGCGGTGGCGAAGTCGGCGAGCGCGTTGTGGCTCACAATCGAGGCGCACCAACGGGACAGGGCCTCACCGTTGCTGTAGCCGCAGAGGTTTCCCCCCATGGCGCACTCGCTCAGCTCGGCCTCGAAGAGGCCCGTGATCCTGGGGTTGCTGCCGAATGAGGCGTCGACCTCAATGGCGCCGCCCGTCGTGTAATCGCACCCGCCGTGGTCGGCGCCGCCCGTGCCGTCCGTCTTGCCGCCGATCGCGTAGATGATGACGCTGACCGGCTGACCGGCGGTGCCGAAGATCGTGTCGTTGGCGGCCGCGATGCGGTCGCCGTCCCGGACCAGCCATTGGGCGTTGGCAAGCCCTGCTTCGCCAAGCGTTGGGTCGACGTAGACCGTGACGCGGCCGGACAGGCTGGCGCCGACGTACTGCGAGGCGCCGGTGTAGCTGGGCCATGCGGGCGCGGCGCCGGTGGGCTTGATGGGGTGGCTCATTGGCATCACCACCCCCCACTCTACACGGCACCCTTTTCCCTTCGTGTTCCCTTCGTGCGAGATGGCTCGCAGAGGAGGATAAGCCGGCGGCCACGCGAACGTATGTAGGGTGGCCACACTGCGCCTATTCATCGCCATCCGATGTCCGGAGTCCGTCGTCACGGCCGTCGCCGGCTGGCAGGCGGAGCTGCGGGCGGCGGCGGGCCAGGCCTACCGCTGGGTGTCGCCAGAGGCCTTCCACCTCACCCTGCGCTTTCTGGGCGAGCTCGACGAGGATGGCGCGCGCGCGGCCGAGGCGGCCGTGCGCGCGGCGGTCTCGGAGCGCGGAGCCTTTCCGGTGGCGATGCGCGGGGGAGGGGCCTTCCCCAAGCCCGCCGCGGCGAGGGTAATCTGGGCTGGCGTGGCGAATCCCGGCGACGGGCTGGCCGATTTGGCCGCAGCGGCAGAGGCGGCGTGCAGGGCCGAGGGCCTCGGCCGGGCCGACAAGCCCTTCAGCGCTCACCTGACGGTGGGGCGGGCGCGGGGCGAGGGCCGACCGCCCGATCTCAGCGCGGCGCTGCAGGCCTCGGCCACGCGCGAGTTCGGCACCTGGCAGCCCGAGTCCGTCGAGCTGATCCACTCGACCCTGACGCCCGCCGGCCCGATCTACCGGACCCGCTTGACCGCGCCCCTGGCCGCGAGATAGACTTTCCATATTGTGGCACCCCAGGAGGGTCGCCGAATGCCGATTCAGGAGAAGGACAAGGAAAAGGCGCTCGAGGTCGCCCTGTCGCAGATCGAGCGCCAATTCGGCAAGGGCTCGATCATGCGCCTCGGCGAGGCCGGCAGCAAGTTCACGGTCGACACCATCCCAAGCGGGTCCCTCGCGCTGGACATCGCCCTGGGCGTCGGCGGCCTGCCGCGGGGCCGCGTGATCGAGATCTACGGCCCGGAGTCCAGCGGCAAGACGACCTGCGCCCTGCACGTGGCGGCGGAGGCCCAGCGGGCCGGTGGTGTCGCCGCCTACATCGACGCCGAGCATGCCCTGGACCCCAGCTATGCCGCGAAGCTGGGCGTCGACATCGACAACCTGCTGATCAGCCAGCCCGACACGGGCGAGCAGGCCCTGGAGATCACCGAGGCCCTGGTGCGCTCGGGCGCCGTCGACGTGGTCGTGATCGACTCCGTCGCGGCCCTGGTGCCCAAGGCCGAGATCGAGGGCGAGATGGGCGACTCCCACGTCGGCCTGCAGGCCCGACTCATGTCGCAGGCCCTGCGCAAGCTCGCCGGCGCCATCAGCCAGACGCGCACCTGTGTGGTGTTCATCAACCAGCTGCGCGAGAAGGTAGGCGTCATGTTTGGAAGCCCCGAAGTGACGCCCGGCGGCCGGGCCCTGAAGTTCTACGCCTCCGTGCGGCTGGACGTGCGCCGCATCGAGACGCTGAAGCAGGGCCAGGAGACGGTGGGCATCCGCGTGCGCGCCAAGGTGGTCAAGAACAAGGTGGCGCCGCCCTTCCGCCAGGCCGAGTTCGACCTGCTCTACGGCACGGGCATCTCCAAGGAGGGCGACCTGATCGACATCGGCACGGAGATGAACTTCCTGACGCGCTCCGGCACCTGGTACTCGTTCGGGGAGCAGCGCATCGGCCAGGGCCGGGAGAACGCGCGCGAGTTCCTGCGGACGCACCCCGACGTCTCGGGCCCACTGGAGCAGAAGATCCGCGAGGCCCTCAACGGCGGCAAGATCAAGGCCGCGGTCGCGTCCGCGGCCGACGACGACGAGAACGAGTAGGCCGGCCCCGCGGGAGCTGGCGGACGGCGAGACGGCCACCGTCACCAGCCTCCGCGCCGCGGGGGGCGACCGCGTGGCTGTCCTGCTGGACGGGGAGCCGGCCCTGACGCTGACGGCCGCCGCCGCGATCCGCCTGGGCCTGCGCCGCGGGGCCACGGTCGACGCTGACCTCTGGCGCCAGGTCGCCGCCGTGGCCGAGGCCGAGGCGGCCGAAGCGGCGGCGGCCCGGCTGCTGACGGCCCGTGCCCGCACGCGCGAGGACCTTCGCCGCCGCCTCGCGCCCCGCTTCCCGCCGGCGGCGCTGCAGCAGGCCCTGGACCACCTGCAGGCCATCGGCGCCATCGACGACGACGCCTTCGCCCGCCGCTGGCTCGAGCTCCACACGCAGGACCGTGCCCTGAGCCGCCAGGCGCTCATCAGCGGCCTCGTGCGCGCCGGCATCGCTGCGCCCCGCGCCAAGCGCCTGGTGGCCGAACTGGCGCCGCCCGACGAAGCCGCCGGGGCCCTCGCCGTCGCTCAGGCCGTCACCACCCGCTATCGCCGCCTGCCGCCCGATGTCGCCGGCCGCCGCCTGTGGTCCTACCTCGCCCGCCGCGGCTTCGGCCCGGAGGCCTGCACCCAGGCCGTCCGCGCCGCCCTTGCCGCGGACCCGCACGTCGACCCGCCCGAGGACGCTTAGGCCCCTCTTGCCGCCGCCAGCCGGCTCTGGATGGCGACGCACTGCCCGATGTGCCAGAAGTTGTGGTGAATGCCCCACCACCCGAGCAGGAAGTCCCGCGGGGTGCCGGCCTCCGGCCCGTCACCGTCGGCAAGGCCGGCCGCCCGCCGCTCAGCGTCGGTCACGGGCGATGTCCACCTCTCCGGCCCGAGGCCCGCGGCCAGCTCGCGCGTGCGCCGCCCCACCGCATCCCGGTACGCCCGCAGCGCCTCAAGATCCAACGCCGCCGCCACCTCGGCCACCTCGGCAGCCGTCATGCCGAAGCCATCGTCCCCGCGGGGCACACCCAGGCGCCGCCCCCAGTCCCCCTCTTCGAGCAGGGACGGGACCATGAACACGATGCGCGAGAGCGCGGCGTCCTCCACACGCGCCATGTGCCACATGATCCAGGCCACCGGGTTGAAGCCGGCGTACGAGGTCCGGAGCTCGACATCCGTCAGCGCGTCCAGGATGCGGTCGATGCGGGTGAATGGGTGTGCCGCCACGGCCCGTGCGTGCACCTGCCCGTGATCCCGCAGGAACACCTGCAACGCGTCCATCTGGCTCATCCCCTCTCGCTTTCGTTTACCATAGACGATGGCTGCGACAGAGGAGGCGACCCATCCCGTGAACTTCGAGGAGGACAGGGTCCACGCCGCGATCCGCGAAACGGCGCGCGAGTTCGCCGAGCGCCGCGTGGCGCCGGGTCTGCGCGAGCGCGACGAGGCGGAGGCCTTCCCCGTGGACCTGGTCAGGGAGATGGGGGAGCTCGGCCTGATGGGCCTGCCCTTCCCCGAGGAGTACGGCGGCGCGGGCCTCGACTACATGGCCGCCGCGATCGCCGTCGAGGAGCTGAGCCGGATCGACGCCTCGCTCGGCATCACCCTCGCGGCGCACATCTCGCTGGGCTGCGGCCCCGTGCACCTCTTCGGCACCCCCGCCCAGAAGGAGAAGTACCTGATCCCCCTGGCCAGGGGTGAGAAGCTCGGCGCCTTCGGCCTCACCGAGCCGGGCTCCGGCTCGGATGCCGGCGCCGCCCGCACCGCCGCCGCCAGGGCGGCTGACGGCTGGACGGTCAACGGCAGCAAGGCCTTCATCACCAACGCCATCCACGCCGGCGTGACGACCATCGCCGCGAAGACCGCGCCCGGCAAGCTGAGCAACTTCATGGTCGCGGCCGGCACGCCCGGCTTCCGCCCCGGCCCCGCCTATCAGAAGATGGGCCTGCGCACCTCCGACACGGCGCCCATCGCCATCGAGGACTGCCACCTGCCCGCGGACGCGCTCCTCGGCGAGGAGGGCCGCGGCCTGCGCCAGTTCCTGCACGTGCTGGACGGCGGCCGCATCACCATCGGCGCCATGTCGGTCGGCATCGCCCGCGGCTGCTACGAGGCCGCCCTGGCCTACGCCGGCGAGCGCCAGCAGTTCGGCAAGCCCATCGGCAGCTTCCAGGCCGTGCAGTTCAAGCTGGCGGACATGGCGACGGAGATCGAGCTGGCGCGCTTTGGCGTGTACCGCGCCGCGTGGCTGAAGGACCAGGGCCGCCCGTACGCCAAGGAGGCCGGCATGGCCAAGCTGTTCGCGTCGGAGCTGTCGGTGCGGGCGGCGAGCCAGGCGATGCAGATCTTCGGCGGCTTCGGCTTCATGCGCGACTCGCCCGTGGAGCGCTTCTACCGCGATGCCAAGCTGATGGAGATCGGCGAGGGCACCTCGGAGGTGCAGCGGCTGGTGATCGCGCGGGAGATCGGCTGCCCGACGTAGAGGATCCCGAAGCGCGTTCGTGACGGCGCGTGCGTACGCACGCGCCGACCAACATCGCTTCCGATGTGGGGGGCTGGGGATTGGCGAGCGTCCGCGCGAACATGGCCGGCGTCGTGGCCCGCGTGCTGGTGCAGCCTGGCGACACCGTCACGGCGGGGCAGGAGGTCGTGATCATCGAGTCCATGAAGATGGAGATCCCCGTTGAGGCGGAGGTCGGCGGCAAGGTCACGGCGGTGGTGGTCGCGGCCGGCGCCTTCGTCAATGAGGGGGACCCGCTGCTGGAGCTGGCGGACTCGTGAGCGTCCACGATGACGCCAGGGCGCGCGCCGCGGAGGTGCGCAAGGGCGGGGCGCCCCGCTACCACGAGCAGGCGCGGTCGCGCGGCAAGCTCTTCTGCCGCGAGCGGATCGCGCTCCTCTGCGATCCCGGCAGCTTCGTCGAGGACGGGCTGCTGGCGAACGCGCTGGCGGCTGACCTGCCCGCCGACGGCGTCGTGACGGGGCTGGGGCGGGTGGGCGGCCGGCCGGTGGCCGTCATGGCGAACGACTCCACCGTCAAGGCCGGGTCGTGGGGCGCGCGCACGGTCGAGAAGATCCTGCGCATCCAGGAGACGGCGCTGCGGCTGCGCGTGCCGTTGGTCTACCTGGTCGACTCGGCGGGGGCGCGCATCACCGACCAGGTGGAGATGTTCCCGGGCCGGCGGCACGCCGGCCACATCTTCTTCAACCAGACGCGGCTCTCGGGGCTCGTGCCGCAGGTCTGCGTGCTGCTGGGGCCGTCGGCCGCCGGCGGCGCCTACATCCCCGCCTTCTGCGACATCGTGATCATGGTCGAGGGCAACGCCTCGATGTACCTCGGCTCGCCGCGCATGGCGGAGATGGTGATCGGCGAGAAGGTGTCGCTGGAGGAGATGGGCGGGGCGCGGATGCACTGCACCGTCTCCGGGTGCGGGGACCTGCTGGCCAAGGACGAGCGCGAAGCGATCGACCTTGGCCGCTCGTACCTCAGCTACCTGCCGGGGAGCTGCGCGGAGTTGCCCCCCGTTGCGGTTGCGGAGGCCAGGTCACCGACGCCCAAGCGCCCGGTTGAGGGGATCGTGCCCGAGAACCAGAACGCGCCGTTTGACATGAACGAGCTGCTGGGCGCGCTGTTCGACGACGTGTTCCCGCTGAAGCCCCTGTACGCGGGCGAGGTGATCACCGCCTTCGCACGGCTGGACGGGCGGCCTGTCGGCATCGTGGCCAATCAGCCGAGGGTCAAGGGCGGGGTCCTCTTCGTCGACTCGGCCGACAAGGCGGCGCGGTTCGTCTGGCTCTGCGACGCCTTTCATCTGCCGCTGATCTTCTTCGCGGACGTGCCTGGCTTCATGATCGGCACCGCCGTGGAGCGGGCCGGCATCATCCGCCACGGCGCGAAGATGATCGCCGCGGTGAGCGAGGCCAGCGTGCCGAAGGTCTGCGTGGTGGTGCGCAAGGCCTACGGGGCGGGCCTGTACGCCATGAGCGGGCCCGGGTTCGAGCCGGACTGCACGCTGGCGCTGCCGACGGCCTCCATCGCCGTGATGGGGCCGGAGGCCGCGGTCAACGCCGTGTACGCCAACAAGATCGCCGAGCTCCCCGAGGGGGAGCGGGCCAAGTTCGTGGCCGAGCGGCGGGCGGAGTACGCGGCCGACATCGACCTCCGCCGGCTGGCCTCGGAGCTGGTGGTGGACGCCGTGGTTCCTTGCGATGAGCTGCGAGAGGAGCTTGTCCGGCGGCTGGCGCTTTACGCACCGCGCGAGGCGCCTTGCGGCGCCAAGAAGCACGCCGTGCACCCGGTATGAGGCGCGAGGACTTTCCGGCGCTGGCCTCCGGCGCGGCCTTCTTCGATGGACCTGGTGGCACCCAGGTGCCGTCCGCGGTCGTCGATGCGATGGCCCGCTGCCTGCGGGAGGCGAACGCCAACACCCACGGCGCCTTCGCCACCAGCGAGGCCACGGATGCGATCATCCTCGCGGCCCGGCAGGCGGTATCCGACCTCCTCGGGGCCGAGGGGCCGCAGACGATGGCCTTCGGCGCCAACATGACCACCCTGTGCTACATGCTGGCCTTCGCGCTTGGGCGTGGGCTTGCCCCGGGCGACGAGGTCGTGGCCTGCGCGGTCAACCACGAGGCCAACATCGCACCGTGGGAAGCCCTGGGCTGTTGCCGGGTGGTGCCGCTGCGGGACATGACGGTGCATCTTGACGATCTGCACCTGACGCCGAAGACCCGTGTGGTCGCAGTCACCTGGGCGAGCAACGCCACGGGGGCCGTCGCCGACGTCGCCGCGATCTGCAAGGCGGCCCACGACGTGGGGGCCGTCGCGGTCGTGGATGCGGTGCACTACGTTCCGCACTTCCCGGTCCACGTGCAGGCCATCGGCTGCGACTTCCTCCTCACGTCGGCCTACAAGTGGTTCGGGCCCCATGTCGGGGCCCTGTACGGCAAGCCGGCGGCGTGGGAGGCCCTGGACCCGTACCGGCTGCAGCCGCAGGGCGACGTGGCGCCCGAGAAGTTTGAGACGGGGACGCTCAACCACGAGGGCCTGGCCGGTGTGGTCGCGGCGGTGGACTGGATTGCGTCGCTGTCACCGGCAGGCGCGCCCCGCCGCGTTCGCATTCGGTCTTCGCTGCAGGCCATCGCCGCCCACGAGGAGGCACTGGCGGACCAGCTGCGGGCCGGCCTGGCGGACCTCGCGGTCCGCACCTTCACCCCGCCAGGTCCGCACACGCCCACCGTGTCGTTTCTACCGAACCGGCGGACACCCGCCGAACTTGCGGCGGCCCTTGGCCGCCGCGGCATGTACGTCTGGGACGGCGACTTCTTCGCCACCCGCTGCGTGCGGGCGCTGGGGGCCGAAAGTCTCGTGCGCGTCGGGTTGGCCCCGTACAACACCGCCGAGGAGGTCGACCGCCTCCTGGGGGCCCTCGCGGAGATCCTCTGACGTGAAGGCCACCCGCGAAGCCGTCCGCGCCTACCTCATCGACCGCCTCGCGCTGAACGGAAGGGTCGCCGGCTCGGCCGGCGACGTCGTCCGTCGCCTGGAGGCCGTCCAGCTGGACCCTGTCGCCACCGTCGAGCGCAACCAACACCTGGTGCTGGGCGCCCGCCTGCCTGGGTACCAGCCGGCTGACCTGGAGGCCCTTCTGGCCTCGGGCCAGGTCTTCGAGTACCTCGCCAACGCCATGTGCGTCATGCCGATGGACGACTACCCGCTGTTCGAGCCGGTGCGGCGGCACTACCGGTCCCTGCTGCAGCCGGCGCTCGACCGCCTGGGCCCCATCGTGCCGCACGTCCTGGACCGTCTGGAGCGGGAGGGCCCTCTGCCGGCGCGGGCCTTCGAAACGGAGCAGCGCGTGGCCGGGTACTGGGACCGCGAGGCCACGAGCAAGGCGACCTCCCACGCCCTCAATGTTCTGCTCGACGCTGGAGTGACCATGGTGACGCGCCGCAACGGTGCCGAGCGGCACTTCGACCTTCCCGAGCGGGTCGTCCCGCCCACGCTGCGCCAGTCCCTGGACGACGCGGACGACCAGCGGTTTGATAAGTACCTGCGCGCCCTGCGGATTGTGGACGCCAGCGACCCGCGCCTGGGCTGGATGCACATCCCGGGTGAGCGCGGAACGGTTCCCATCGCCGTGCGGCGCCTGGCGCTGGAGAGGCGGGTCGCCAGCGGCCAGCTGGAGCCGCTTGAGATCGAAGGGGTCAAGCGCACGTACTACATGCTGACCGATGAGCGCCTGGACGTCGGGGCGGGCGGAAGCGCCGTGCGCTTCCTGCCGCCCCTCGACAACCTTCTCTGGAGCCGGCAGCGCCTGCGCGACCTCTTCGACTTCGACTACACGTGGGAGGTCTACACCCCGGCGCACAGGCGCCGCTTCGGCCACTACACCATGCCGATCCTGAAAGGCGACCGCCTGATCGGCCGGATCGACCCGCGCATGGACCGCAGGAGCGGAACCCTCATCGTCAACCTGCTTCATCTGGAGAAGGGGGTGCGCCGCAGCAAGGCGCTGGACACCGCCATCGAGGCCTTCGCCCGCCGGCTGGGGGCACGCGAGGTGCGCTCAGCCAGCGCGTAGCCGCGCGGTGCGCAGTGGTTCGCTCCACCTGGCCATGCCAACGACCGCCAGGGCCCACAAGGTGCTCAGCTTGCGGACTGGGGCGCGCGAGGCGCTCAGCCAGCGCGTGGCCGGACGGCGCGCAGCGGTCTGCTCCACCAGGCCATTCCACCGACCGCCAGGACCCACAGCGCGCTCAGCTTGCGGACCGGGGCGGGTCCGATGCGGTCGGCCAGCGCGCCGCCTACCAGGGCCGACAGCGGGGCCAGGGCTCCGACCACCG
>DAHVAF010000355.1 GCA_027314765.1 Clostridia bacterium
TCCCCGGCATCGCCATCATGCTGACCGTCATGGGCTTCAACCTGGTCGGCGACTGGCTGCGGGACCGGATCGACCCGAAGTACCGGGTGTAACGCACACTTTTCGGCCCGGAATGTAAAACATAGTTCGCACTTTTTAGAGGATAATGCCCGCATGAGTGGCACGAGCCCTTTTGTTCAGGATGGTGACCTCCTGCAGGTCATGCGCGGCTTCAACCCGTGGTGGCAAGCGGGTGAGGTGCCAGCCCCGAAGCAATACCGCCGTGTGGCGTTTTACGAAGCCCAGCGCTGGCTGACGCGCGCGGATGTGCGCCGGGCCGTCATGCTCTCCGGCGCCCGGCGTGTCGGCAAGACAACCATTCTGCACCAGCTGGCGGACGACGCGCTCGGAGAGGGGTTGGCGCCGCGCCACTGCCTCTACCTGTCGTTCGATCATCCACTCCTAAAACTGGCCGACATGGCTCGACTGGTTGACCTCTTTCGGAGCCAGGTCGCCGGCGGCGCCGAGGAGATTCTGCTGCTTCTGGATGAGGTGCACTATGCAAGCGATTGGTCGTCGTGGCTGAAGTGGGTGGTGGACACCCTGTCTCGGGCCAGGGTCGTCGCGACAGGGTCCGCGAGCACCCTGCTGCGCGGTCAGGGCCAGGAATCGGGTGCCGGCCGCTGGCTCGAGGTGTCGGTGCCGACCCTCTCGTTTTACGAATACGCGCATCTCTGCAATCTGGCGGTGCCGGACCTCCCCAGGAGCATCGTCCCCACGCGGCTCCCCGATCTCCGGCCGTCACAGGCGGAGGAGATCCTGAACCTATGCCTGCCTCTGCGCCCGCACCTTCCGCGCTACCTTCTGCAGGGTGGCTTTCCCGAATCGGCCATGGTCACCGATCTGGACTCGGCGCAGCGAATCGTCCGCGAAGACGTGGTCGACCGCGTTCTCAAGCGCGACATGACCGCGCTGTACGGCATCCGCAGCGTGCTCGAGTTGGAGAGGTTGTTCGTGTACCTCTGTCTCCATTCGGGCGGGATTCTGGCGCAGGAGCCTGTCGCAACCCAACTGGGCATTACACGTCCCACCCTCGGCAAGCTGCTTGCCGCCCTTGAGGCCGCCAACCTGAACTTCCGCTGCCTGCCCATTGACCTCGGGGGCAAAAAGGCGCTCAAGCCGCGCACGAAGGTGTACCTCGCGGACCCAAGCATCCGCGGCGCAGTGCTCCTGAAGGGCGAGGAGGCACTGCTGGACCCGGTGGAGGCCGGCCTGATCGTTGAGACGGCCGTCTTCCAGCACATTCGTGCCTTCTACTACCCGCGGCGGATGAGCGTCGGCTACTGGCGTGGCGGTGACGACCGCGAGGTTGACGTCGTCGTCCACCTGCCGCCAAGCTGGACGACCGCCGTCGAGGTCAAATACCGCGAGGATGTGTCGGGCCAAACACGCGGTCTGGACGCCCTGGCGGCAAGCACTCCGCTATCGGCGCGGCTCATGGTCACCAAGCATCCGTCGCAGTTCGGGCCGCTGTCGCCGGCGGGGACATTTCAGATCCCGGCCTTCCTCTTTCTCTACCTCATGGGCCACGCGGAGCGCCGCGCCGTCGACGAGCCCGGGCTCCTGCGCCGCCCCTAGCTCAGCTCTTCAAGAGGGCCTCGGCCTGCGCGTACCCGTACCAGTCGTTCGCCGGCGAGCCGGCCGCGATGGCCCGCCTGGCGTAGGACCGGGCCTGCGCCGTGTCACCCGTCGCCCGCGCGCACTCGGCCAGACCGTAATATGAGCGCGCCAGTGCGGGCCAGCCGATGCCGCCGCCCGGGCTGGCGGCCGTCACCACCTCTTGATACAGGGGCACGGCCGCCGTACAGTCGCCCTCGCGGCGGCGGACGGTGGCCTCCAGCTCCAAGAACGCGGGGCTGTCGTGCATGTAGCCCACGCCGTGGAAGCCCTGCTGGGCCAGCCGCGGCGCGTCCGCGTCCTCCCCCGCCTGCAGGTACGTGATGGCCGCGTAGTAGTCCACCCACGCGGCGCCAGCGGGTTTCAGCGGGACACCCGCCGCCTGCTGGCGGTAGAAGGCGGTGAACGACCCGTCCGCCCGCACGAGCTGGCCGAGATCCGCATCCCATTGCCACACCACCCACGTCCCCGAGCCGCCCGTATCGTGGTGCTTGAACGCCAGGCCGGGCGGGCTGCCCGCCAGCACCTCGACGCCGCCGCCCCGCGCGGACAGCAGCACGCGCGCCTCTCCGCCCGCAAGCGACACGACACGGATGTCCGCAAACGTGGCGCCGATCTGGAACGCCGCGAGCAGGTCCGGGACGCTGCCGGCCGTGAACGGCACCGCCTCCAGCCGGATCAGGTGGTAGCCGCCCGGACTCCACTGCCAGAGGCTGCGCCGCCGCCCGCCCGGGCCGGGAACGGCCACCAGCACGCCTCACGGGCGGCCGTTGCAGCCCGATGCCGCTCCGTGAATGGGTGGCCCGGCCGTATATAGCGCCACGAAGTCGCGCGCGCCAGACGCGGTGAGGGACAGCGTGAGGTACGGCTCCGCGGCGGAAGCGCCGGGCGGCGGCACGAGGACGGACCCGGCCGGAAGCAGTGCCCGCAGCTCGCTGACCACCGGGGCCTGTGCGTCCCCGGCCCTGCCGCAGGCCGCCGCCGCCACCGTCACAGCCAGCGCCGCCATCCACAGCGCCCACGCCCGCACCGCCGCACCTTCCTCCCGCGATAGAGACGGCACGGGCACCCCGCGAGTTCCCCGGCGCCGTTTTCCATGGCCCTGGCGGGTCGCGGCTCCTATCGTAAAAGGAGGAGACATCCCCAGGCGAAGGAGGGCGGGCATGCGCCCACACGTGCCGGCACCGGTGGATGGCGGCTGAGCTCAGGTGCCCCGCCAGGCGCCGGACCGCGCCCGCCCGGCTGCCGCACCTGCCGCCCCTGCTGCGCCGTGCCCGCGCGCCCGCCCTCGCCCTGCTCGTCGTGATCGCCGCTGCGCTCTGCCTCTCGTGGTCGACCGCTCCCGGCCCCCTGGTGGCCACCCTCGCGCCCATCGCGCCCGCGGGCGCCGCCCCAGCCGCACGCGCCGCATCGGCCCTCGCGGCCATGCAGTCGGCCTATTACGTCGCCTTCTCCGGCGACTTTGCCGCCACGCCCGGCGCCTGGTCGGCAGCGAACCTGTGGAGCGACAGCTGGGCGCTCGCCGCGCTTGAGGATGTCGCAGGCCTTCCCGGCGGCTCCCGCTACCTGCCGCTGGTGAACGCGGCGGCCTCCGGCCTGCAGGCGTACTGGGACGCCGCGGCGCGGCCGCCCGCCTACGCGCCCGTGGCGCACGCCGGCCCAGGCATCGTCACGTACTACGATGACCACGCGTGGGTCGGGCTCGACCTGGTCGCAGCCTTCCGCCTGACCGGCAACACCGCCTACCTGCGGCGGGCCGGCGCCGTCATGGGCTACGCGGCGACAGGGTGGGACCAGCCGGACGGGGGCCTCTGGTGGAGCGACCGGCGCACCTACCGCAACACGGCGGCCAACGCGGCGACGGCCGAGCTGGCGGCCGAGCTGTACCAGGCCACGGGCGACGCCGCCGATCTCACCTGGGCGGAGCGAATCTACGCATGGCAGACCGGAACGCTGGTCACGCCCGCCGGCCGCGTGGCGGACGGTGTGGCCAACGACGCGCAGTGGACCTACAACTACGGAACCGTGATCGCGGCCGGCGTCGCCCTCTACCAGGCCACGGGCCGCAAGAGCTACCTCACCGGCGCCGAGGCGGTGGCCACCTACGCCCTGGCGCATCTTCCGCGGGCCGGCGGAACGCTGCCGCCGCCCGCGAGCTTCGACGGGGTGCTCGCGGACGGGCTCCTCGCGCTCTGGCGCGTCGACCACCGGGCAGACCTGGCGGCCGCGCTCATGCGCAACGCGGGCCTCGCCTGGTCCCTCGCCCAGACCAGCGCCGGCCTCTTCGGCGACCGCCTCGGCGGGCCTGCACCCACCGGCACCGTTGCCCTCCTGACGGACAGCGGCGTGGTCCGGCTCCTGGCGGCGGCCGCCGCCGTCAGCGGCCACTAGCCACGCGGCGAGGACGCCGCGCAGGAGCCGAAACGGAAGCGGGCACCCGCCCAGTCCATGGCAGGTGCCCGCAGCGCCCGTGGTCGCGGGCGAGCGGACTGCATCCGGCAGACCTGCCGCCATCCATGGCTCCGGCGCTCGCGCACCGAAGCTTGCGCTATCCCTGGCCCTGCAGCACCAGGGCCAGCACCTTCGCCGCCTGGGCGCGCGTGGCCGCCGCCCGCGGCTGGAAGCTGCCATCCGGGAAGCCGTCCATGTAGCCGGCCGCCACCGCCGCCTCGACGCCTGTGACGGCCGCGGGGGCGATGTCCGCGTCGTCGGTGAATTGCAGCGGCGCGGTCTTGCTCAGGCGCAGCGCCCGGGTCAGGAGAACGGCCATGTCCTCGCGGGTCAGGGGCGCGTTCGGACCGAAGGTCGTCGGGGTGAGGCCCTGGACGATCCCCGCCTGCACCGCGGCCGCCACATACGGGGCAAACCAGTCGCCGGCCGCCACGTCAGCAAAGGGTGTCTGCAGCCCGCCGCCCGTTTTGAGACCGAGGGCGAGCACCAGCATCTTGACGAACTGTGCCCGCGACACGGCGGCATCCGGCTGGAAGGTGCCGTCCGGGAATCCGTTCACAATCCCGCGCGCCACCAGGGCCTGGATCGACGGGTAGGCCCAGCTGGTGGCTGGCACATCGGAGAAGGTCACCGTCGGGGCCGGCGCCGTGTAGGTGAACCGGTCCGACGGGCTGGCCGCGCTGACGCCCGTGGGGGTCGTGACCGTGACGTCGACGCTCCCGGTCCCCGCCGGCGACACCGCCACGATCTCGGTGTTGGACTGCACCACGAAGCTGGCCGCCGCGGCCTGGCCGAAGTGCACCGCGGTTGCGCCCAGCAGGGCGTCGCCCGCGATCGTCACGGAGGTTCCGCCACTGGCGGGGCCGCCGGCCGGACTGAGGGACAGCACGGCCGGCACGGCCGGTGCGGAAGAGCCCGAGCTGACGCTGGCCACCACGACGGGGGGCGTCACGTCAAAGGTGGACGTGGCGTTCAGCTGGCCGCTGGCCGGGGAGGCCACGGCCGAGACCGTGTACGTGCCGAGCGGCGCGTCGCTCGGGGTGGGGACCTGCGCGGCGAAGGCGCCCTGCGCGTTGACGGACAGCGTCCCCGTCAACACCGTGTCCCCCTGCGGGTCGGTCACCGTCAGCGAAACGGGAGCCGTCGCGTTCGCCAGGATGCCGCCGACCACGACGGTGTCGCCGGCGGCGTAGCTTGGCAGGCTGGTGCCGACCTCCAGCGTGGCAGCCGCGTCGGCGACCCCGAACGTCGTCCCCGTCAGTTGCGCCAGCGTCGGTGACGTCGTGGTCGTCAGAGGGCCAAGGGTGGCACAGCCGCTGGCCGTATTGAGGCTCTGGGGGGTCACCGGGCTCCACTGGTCCGTGCCTGAGTCATACCAGTAGACCAGCTGTCCGGCGCTCATGCCGCACTGCTGGAGCGTCACCTGGCTGAAGCTGCTGCCGGATTCCACCGCCGCGTCGAAGTACGTGCCGGCCGCCTGGAAGGTCGCCGGGGCGGTTGGGTTGCCGGAATAGGCCGCCACCGCCAGGGATCCCGTACCGCTGGCCGTGGCCACCGTGTCGGGGGTGGCCGTGCCCTCTCCCCCCGCCATGTCGGCGCCCGCGCTGCTTCCCGTGGCGGCTCCCGTGTTGGTCACGAGCAGCCCCAGCGTGCCGTCCGCCGTCGCGGCGCCATCGGATACCTGCACCGTGAAGATCGAGGGACCCAGGGTGCGCGGCGTGCCGTAGACGCTACCGGTGACGGTGTTCAGCGTCAGGCCAGCGGGCAGGGCCCCCGACACCAGAGACCACGAGTACGGCGCGCTGCCGCCGGCGGCCTCCAGCTGAGCCGAGTACGCCGTGCCATCGGTGGCGCCAGGGAGCGACTGGGTCGCCATGACCAGGCCCGCCGGCGCGGCGGCCAGGCTGAGGCTCGCCGAAGCCGTGTGGGAGGCGGCATCGCTCACCTCCACCGTCAGCGGCGTGGTGCCGGCCGCCTGCGGCGTGCCGTACACGGCGCCTGTCACAGTGTTCAGCGTCAGACCGGCCGGGAGGGTGCTGCCGGAGGCGAGGGACCACGCGTAGGGCGGGGTGCCGCCCGCGGCCACGAGCGTCGCCGTGTACAGCCGGCCGGCCATTCCTGGCGGCAGCGCCGCTGTGGCGACGCTGAGGCTGAGGGGCGCCACCGTAACGTCAAGGCTCTCGGTCGCCACCTGGGCGGGCGTGGTGGCGTCGGTGACCTCCACCGTCATGGAGGACTGGCCCGGCGCGGCCGGCGCGCCGGAGATCGTGCCGCTGGCGGAGAGGCTGAGGCCCGGGGGCAGGGAGCCGCCGACCACCGACCACACATAGGGCGCCGCTCCGCCGGCGGCCGCCAGCTGTGTGGTGTAGGAAGCGCCCGCCGTGCCGGAGGGGAGGCTCTGGGTCGTGATGGACAGTATCCCCGCGGTGACCGTCAGGCTGAGGCTTTCCGTCGCCGTATCGGGAGTGGGCGCCGTGCTGTCGGCCGCCTGAACCGTAAACGTGGCCGTGCCCGCCGCCGTCGGGGTGCCACTGATGACGCCGGTGGCGTCATCAAGGGAAAGCCCGGCCGGCAGGCTGCCGCTCGCCAGCGACCAGGTGTAGGGCGCGGTGCCCCCCGTGGCCGCGAGTTGAGCCGTGTACGCCCTGCCCACGGTCGCCGGCGGCAGGGTCGCGGCGGTCAGCATGCGCAGGCCGTACGTGAAGCGGTCGGCGCTGCTGGCCGAGCTGGTACCGTTCGCGCTGGTGACCGTGACATCCCCGGTGCCGGAGCCCGGCGGCGAGGTGGCCGTCTTGCTGTTGCCGCCGGCGACCGTCACGCTCGTGGCGGGGGTGGACCCGAACTTCACCGTGCTCCCGGGCGTGAAGCCGGTCCCCGTGATGGTCACGACCGTGCCGCCGGCGGCCGGTCCGCCCGCGGGGCTGAGGCCCGTGACGGTGGGCGCCGCAGTGCTGACCGTGAAGGGCAGGAAAAAGTTCAGGCCATCGCTCTGGTCATTGACGACCAGGTCGTAGCTCCCGGCCGGCAGCCCGCTCGGGAGGGTGAACGTCGCCTCGTTGCCCACCGCCGATACCGACGCGGCATCCAGCACACCCGTCGCGGGCGTGAACCCGGCCGCCCCACCGCCCGCATAGACCGCTTGCACTGTGGTCGCGGACCCGGGTCCGAACCCCCCAAGGGCCGCCGTCGGCAGGCCTGAGGCGGTCACCGTGAGCGTTGTGGGGCCGTAGCCGGCTGGGACGGACGCCGGACTGACCACGGCTGTGACCGACCCGACGTCGAGGGTCGCGCTCAGGGTGCCGTCCGTGGCGTCCTGCACCATCACCTCATACGACCCCGCGTTGAGGCCGGCGGGCAGCGTGACCGTGATCTGCGTGGGCGACTCGATCTGAGGCGTCAGCGTGTACGCCTGTGGCGGCGATCCGCCGGTAACCACCACCTGGGCGCCAGCGCCGAAGTGCGTGGACGTGCCCACGATGGTGACGGACGTGCCGGCCGCGTAGCCGCTGGGTACGGCGACCGGCTGCAGCGCGACGCTGGAGATCGACGTGATGGCGGTGAGCACGGCAAAGAGGTTCGCGAAGTCCGGCGAGCCCCATCCAGTGGCCGGATCCCAGCCCGGCGCGGCCGGGTAGTAGTAAGGCGGCGCCGTGTCGACCACGTCGTTGGTGCCCACCGTCACGTCGTGGAACAGCGCGTCGCTCGCTCCGTAAAATAATGTGGGATCCGCGGCGTGGAGCCCGTAGATGACGGGTGCCAGATCTCCAAGCGGGGGCCGGTTCTGCAGCGTGAGCGCCTGATCGACGAGGTCCACGAACCCCGCCCAGATGGGCGTGGCAAAGCTGGTTCCCTCCGACCCCGACAGCTGGCCGCCCACAACCTTGAGCATCATATTCCCCGAGTTGAGGGACACGTCGGGGACACCCCGCATGCCGGCCGGGTTATAGACGTGCCCGTCCGCCTGCCAGTTCGTCACATTGGCCGCGGCCTGCCAGGGCGGCGCGGGGAACACCGTGCTGAAGCCGCCCCCGCCACCGCTCGAGGTCGGCTCGTTGGTCAGGCCGAGCCGCGTGTAGTCGTCGTACCCCTCAAGGCTGTTCCACGTGGTCTCGCCGCCATAGGCGCCATTGGCGGTCGGCGTGAGATAGGTCCCCCCCACCGCGGTCACGTACGGGTCGGACGCGGGAAACTCCACAATCGGGGTCGTGACGCCATTGTTGACCTGGTCCTGCGCACCGGCGTCCCCCGCGGCCGCGAGGAAGGTGATGCCCTCCGCGGCACCCTCAGCGAAGATGCTGTCAGCGACATCGAGCACGGCGGGGGGGGAAAAGGCCTCCGGCGACCCCCAGCTCATGGAGATCACGTTGGACTGGTGCTGCGACACGGCCTCGTCCAGCGCCTGCACAAGGTCGGGGTTACTGAGGTCGGGTGACTCGTAGACGTCGATGGTCGCACCGGGCGCCATGGCATGGCTCCACTCGACGTCCAGGGTGGCCTCGTCCGACCCCACGCTGAAGTTGACGGGTACCGTGCCACCCTCGGCCGCGATCTGGTTGAGGGGGAAGCTCGGCAGGCCGAACGTCTGGTCGAATGTCGCGATGTCGCTGGGGTCAACAGCGTTCGCGATGACGATGTCAATGGTGCTGCCGGTCCCGTAGACGGTTTGGTACACGGGTGTCATGTCGTACGCGGTCTGGATGCCCAGCGGGGTGAAGGCGGACCCTTGGAAATAGTAAACGCTCTGGGCCACGGTGACGGGCGGCACGACCGCGGGCCGGCCCTGGCCCGCGACCTGAAACGGCGACAGGCTGTCCAGGCCCAGCACCGCCTGCACCTCACCGGCCAGCGCCGCCGGTACCGTGGCCGGAGTGACGTTGGCGTAGGCCGTCCGCCCGCCGAGCGCGTAGGTGTCGATGCGCGTGCCGAAGGCGGCGTCCGCCTCGCCGACCGTCCCGATAGCCGTCGCGATCAGGCGGTCGGGCGAGGACTGCACCTGAAAGCCGGCCTGGGTGAGGAAGCTGACGACCTGGGCATAGGCGGCCGCGCTGGGGGCATAGGCTGCCGTGAACGCGGCCGGCGTCATGGGCGCGGCGGCGCCCGCGTGGACCGCCGCCGCCGCCGCGTGCATCGCGCCCTGGTGCGGTAGCCGCAGTCCG
>DAHVAF010000356.1 GCA_027314765.1 Clostridia bacterium
CAGCAGGTCCTCCCGGCCGTACGCCGCCACCAGCTGCACGCCCACGGGCAGGCCGTCGGCCGACCATTGCAGGGTCAGGCTCACGGCCGGCTGGCCCGTCATGTTGAACTGGGCGGTGTACGGGATGAAGCTGACGACGCGGTGGCCCTCGGCCTCTGGCCCCCCGGCCGTGAACCATCCAAGGCGGGGCGGGCGGGCCCCCAGCGTCGGCGTCAGCAGCAGGTCGAACCCCGCAGCCCACCATCCGGCCATCCGCCGCGCCCACTGCGCCAGCCAGGCCCGGCTGTGCAGGTACGCCGAGGCGGGCATGGCCCTGCCGGCCGCCCGGTACGCGGCGTTGCGCGGCTCGATCTCCTCGTCGGCGATGGGCCGCCCCAGCGCCATCTCGAACTGCTGGAACGAGGCCTCGGTATCGGCGGCGATCAGCCGCGTGAAGTGGCCCGTCAGCTCGGGGTCGAACATGGCGGGAGGGCAGCCCTCGCCCACGTCGTGGCCCAGCGAACCCAGCAGCGCCGCCGCCTCCCGTACGGCCGCCCGGCACTCCGGGTCGTCGAGGTAGTGCTCGCCCTGGGGATGGTCGACGAAGCCGACCCGCAGGCACCCCGGCGCGGCGCCGACCTCCTCGCGCAGCGGGCGGGGCAGGGGCGGCGCCCAGTACGGGTCGCCCGGCATCGGGCGGCTGATCGCGTCGAGCACGGCGGCGGCGTCGCGCACCGTGCGGGCCAGCGCCCCGTCGATGACGCCGCCGGCCCACGCCTCGCCCGACAGCGGTCCCTGACTGACGCGCGCCCGCGTCGGCTTCAGGCCCACCAGGCCGCACTCGCTGGCGGGGATGCGGATGGAGCCGCCGCCGTCGTTGGCGTGGGCCACCGGCACCAGCCCGGCGGCCACGGCCGCCGCCGACCCGCCGGACGACCCGCCCGTGGAGTGCTCCGGGTTCCAGGGGGTGCGCGCCGGGCGGTGGCTTTTGGGCTCCGTCGTGACGGTCGTGCCCATCTCGGGCGCGTTGGTGCGGCCGAGCGGGATGAAGCCGGCGGCCCGGAACTGCTCCGCCAGGAAGGAGGTCACCGGCCAGCGCACCCCGCGCAGCGGGCCCAGGCCGAACGTGCAGGGCTCGCCCGCCACGATGCAGCCGAGGTCCTTCAGCAGCAGGGGCACGCCACGGAACGGACCGTCCGGCAGCGGGCCCGCGGCCTCCTGGCGCGCCTGCTCGAAGCGCGTCCACGTCACGGCGTCCAGGCGCGGGTTGAGCGCCTCGATCCGCGCGATGGCCGCGTCGACCAGCTCCTGGGGGGTCGCGTCCCCCCTCCGCACCAGCTCCGCCTGCGCCGTCGCGTCGAGCCGGGCCAGATCGCCCACGGCGAGACCTCCTTCGCCGCCCGAGTTGTACGGGCTGGCCGCCTCTTCCTGCCGGAGCAGGAACGCCGACCCCGCCGCGGAACCGCCCCGCATGCCCACCTCGCATCCCGTGCTGGCCGCCCTGTACGATGGCGCCCTCCGCGTGGCCGAGCGCGAGTTCATCCAGCCGATGCGGCGGCGCGCCCTGGCCGGTGTCCGCGGTGACGTGCTGGACCTCGGCGCCGGTACGGGGGCCAACTTCCCCGTGCTGGCCGAGGCGGGCGCGCGTGTCACCGCCGTGGAGCCGGACCCGCACATGCTGCGCCGCGCCCGCCGCCGGGCCGCCGGTCTGGGGATGGACGTGCGCTTCGCGGCGGCGCCGGCCGAGGAGTTGCCCTTTCCGGACGCCAGCTTCGACGCGGTGGCCGCCATGCTGGTGCTGTGCACGGTGCGCGACCCGGCGCGGGCCCTGGCGGAGGTCGCCCGCGTGCTGCGCCCGGGCGGCGAGGTGCGGTTCATCGAGCACGTGCGCGCCGAGGGCCACGCGGCGGCGTGGCAGGACCGCCTGCGGCCGCTGTGGTCGGCGTGCGCCGGTGGGTGCCAGCTGAACCGCGACACGGGTAGCCTGCTGCGGGCGCGCTTTGCCCGCGCCGACTGGGAGGTCGTGCGGGTGCCCTTCCCGCTCTGCCGGGTGCTGGTGGGCTCCGCGGGCTGACCAAACCGCTGCGGCGCTCGCACCGACCCGGAGCCGAGCGCGCGTGCGGACCCCAGCTGCCCTGGCGCGGAGTGCGGCCGCCGACCGTGTGGTACATCACCGGGGTGCCGGGTCCGCCGGGTGCCGCCGTGAGCGACTCGGCTACTTGAGGGCCCCGAAGTCGGCCATCGTCAGTCCGGCCTGCCGGAGAATCGACGCCAGCGTCCCGGACGCGGGTTCGTTGTGCAGGGGCACAATCACAACGCGAATGCGATCCGAGTCCTGCCCGCGCATCTTGACTTGGCTCCCGCGTTGCGACACCCGCTGGAAACCGGCCCGCTGAAGTCGCCTGACGACTTCAGCTCCGGAGATCGACCTCACCGGGCGATTTCGAGGGTGCGGATCACCGGGCGGTGGACCTCGGTCGTTGGCTGGTCCTCGAAATAGAGCTCAAGTGCCTCCTTCAAATTGGCTTCGGCCTCGTCCGCCGTGCGCCCCTGCGAGGCGACCTCCACCTCCAGGCATCGGGCCACGAACCAATCGCCTGCCTGCGTAATGGCAGCCGTCAGCCGCACCACCGTCACCTCGTGATCCATTCTGGTCCCGGCGCCCAATCATACCCGCCCCAGCGCTCGAAGCAGCGCGCAAGCCACGGGTTTGGAAGCGGCGGCGCGTACGCGCCGCCGCACCTACATCGCTTCCCGGGCGATGATCCTGGTGTCGTATCTGTACGCCCGGAACACGTTGTTCTGCGGGGGGCCGTCCGGCTGCTGGGCCGGCGGCCCGAAGTGCGGGTTCACGTACTCCCACACCACGCGGCCGGCGCGTGTCACCTCGAAGAGGCGGCCGAAGCTGCCCTCGCAGATCAGGACGTTGCCGTTGGGCAGGGGCTCGGCGTTGGAGATCAGGGGGCTGAAGAAGTCCATGGGCCGTGGCTCCTGGTAGCTCCAGACCACCGCCTTGGTGGCGCGGTCCACCTCGATGACCCGCGAGTACGCGCGGTGGCTGCCGTTGTCGAAGATCAGCAGGTTGCCGTTGCGCAGCTCGCGCGGGGCGTGCTGCTGCGAGAGGGTGGGCGAGGTCAGCTTCCAGGTGATGGCGCCGGTGGCGCGGTCGATGATGGCGACGGTGCAGATGTTCCGGAACGAGACGGCGATGCTGCCATCGGCCAGCTCGGCCACGGCGTTGCCGTGCGTCCACTCGGCGCGGGACTGGCCGGCGTAGACGATGGCGTCGGACTCCGGGTCGAGGTGGTCCCAGGACCGCCACTCCCAGACGCTGCGGCCGTCGCGGGTCATCTCCACCAGATAGTCGGCGTACATGACGCCGTTGTGCTCGGTGCCGGGGGCGCCGCCACGCACGCGCTTGGCGATGTCGGGCGGGAGCGGCGCCAGGCAGAGCAGCAGCAGGTTGCCGTTCTTCAGGCGGCGGGCGTCGTGGTGGTGGTCGGGGTGGCGGACCTCGTAGAGCACCCGGCCGGACCAGTCCACCTCCAGGACAGCCCCGCCCTTCCAGGGGGCGGTCGCGATCAGGCGGTCCGAGGCCTCGGGCGTGCGACCGTTGTAGAGGAGGGTGCCCTCGGGGGTCAGGTAGCCGTGGAGGCCGGGCGGGTAGGGCAGCGTCCAGGTGTGGACGGGGTTGCCCGCCAGGTCGATCAGGTAGGTGGTGCGCGCGGCGGTCATGGGGGTGAAGAGGGTGTAGCCGGGGCAGGCGGCGTCCGGGTCGAGGGCGCGCAGGCCGACGCCGGCGCGCTGGGTCTTGATCTGCTCGATGTCGGCCATGGGGGGGCTCGCCTCCTCGGGGCGGCCATTCGCGGGCAGGGGGATGCCTCCTGCTGGGCAGGGGCGCGGTGGAAAAACTGGCATCCGGTGGCTATTATGTAAACCATGACAGGGCTTCGCGGGGGGGGGGTGGGGGAAGTGGCTCGCGCTGGCGGTGGTTGCCGCCGTGGCGGTGTGGGCCGGGGCGCAGGCGGGGTACTTCTCAGCCGGTCAGCGCAAGCTGCGCCTCGCCGTCACCCCCGCGCTGTCGCTGGCCTCCACGCCCCTGAGCATCACCATCTCCGGGCTGCGGCCCGGCCAGAGGGTTACGCTCATGGTGCGGTCGACCGACGCGCGCGGCTATGATTGGAAGTCGGTGTCGACTTACGCCGCCGGCCAGTCGGGCGCCGTGAACCCGGCCTCCACGCCCTCCAGCGGTCCCAGCTACACCGGCGTGGACGCCATGGGGCCGGTCGAGTTCATGGCGTCGTCCTCCCCGTCCGAACCCCTCTTCTTCTGGCGCGGGGGGACCCCTTACGCTTTCGACTTCACGGTGGCCAGCGGCAGCGAGACGGCGTCGGTGACCGTGCAGAGGAAGATCGGC
>DAHVAF010000357.1 GCA_027314765.1 Clostridia bacterium
GGCACGGGGCGGGCACGGAACCGGCACGAGGCGGCCACGGAGCGGACAAGGAGCGGACACTGGCACAGGGCGAGTGCGGCTGCGACCGCGACGCATCCACAGACCGGCTGGAGTCCGGTCGCCGTCCGGTTGGCATTCCGCTTGGCCCGTGCCGATGCGCCGACAAGTCGCCGTGGTGGGCCGGGCCGACAGTCGGGCCTGCGCGGCGCGGCGGCAGGTTGGCACTTCGGCGGGCGGGGGTGGCGGGCCTGCCGAATCGAACGGGGTGGGGCGGATCGCCGGCTGGGCCCAGGCGGCCGTGAAGTGGAGGGCTGCGAGTCGGTGGCACGCGTGGGGCCGAGGAGCACTGCGCCGATCGGGCCGGGCCGGGCTGAGCCGGCGGCCGACGGTGGGCGGCGGCGGTTGTCGCAATTCGGCGGGCGCGAGCGGGTGGACCGCGGGGGGCGGCGGTGGTCGTGGGGATCCAGCGGCCGGGTGCAGGCTGGTGACGGGGATGGCGGGCAACCGCTCGGTTGCGGCAGCGAGGGGCTGGGCGGCCCTCGGCGCGGCCGAGGGCTGGCCACGGTCCTGGCCGGCACGCTTGCCGCGTTCCTCGTCCTTGTGGCGGGGTGCGGCTCACCCCACGCGGCGACCTGGACCGCCAGCCTGAACGTCACCGTGCGGCCCGCGTCCGGACATGCGCGCCGGGTTGAGGTCAGCGTGGTGCTCACGCCAGGCGCGGCCATCGCGGACGAGCGGGCGGTGGTGTACGGGCCGCCTGCGCTGAACCGCCTCGGGGTGGGGATGCCGGCCGGAACGGCCTCGCTGCTGCCGGGGAAGTCCGCGCAGCCGCCGGCGGGGTGGGTTCTGCTGACGCAGGGCGGGGCTGGGGGCCGCACGGATCCGAGCCACCCGCTGCGCCTGAGCAATGAATTCGCCCTCACCAGCGCCAGCGGGCAGGATCCGCAGGCGTTGCGGCGAATGCTCGCGCAAAGCCGCATTGTGCTCGTGTGGGGGGACCCCGCGGTCGGTGCGGTTATGCTTCAATGGTTTCTGAACGGTGGACGCAGCCCCCAACCTGCCGTCCGGTCCTCGTTCAACTCGTAAAGTGGCGCGGGCGGTCAACGTTCGTGGCTCCGGGCGGCGGGGAGGTTCGGGCTGTGTATCGTCGGCAGCGTCGAATCGTCTTGGCGGGTTACCTGGTGATGCTCCTGGTCACGGCCGGGGGCGTGGCCGGTGCGCTCGCTGAGCCGCGCTTGGTGCGGCTTGAGCTCGTCGCGGCGTGCCTGCTGGTGGGCTGGTTCACGTACATCACCATGAGCCGGGGCCGGCTGCGGCTGGCCGGCGCCACCATCACCGACCCGCTCACCGGCCTTTATAACCGCCGCTATCTCAATGATCGCCTGGCGGAGGAGAGCAGCCGGACGCAGCGGTACGGCGGCCGCTTCGCCGTCGCCATGGTCGACCTCGACGACTTCAAGCAGGTGAACGAGACGCAGGGTCACGCCGCGGGCGATACGGCGCTTCGGGCCCTGGGTGGGTTTCTGATGGGCAACCTGCGCCGCGTGGACCTGATCTTCCGGTACGGTGGCGAGGAGTTCGTTGTGGTGCTGCCGGACACCGACGGGCCGGCAGGGGCCGAGGGCCTGCTCCGACTGGAGCAGGGCGTTGGTACATTGCGGTTGTCTTTCTCGGCCGGGGTGGCCTCCTTCCCTGTGGACGGGCGCACCCCCGAGGTGCTGCTGCGGCGCGCCGACGCGCGCCTGCGCCTCGCCAAGCGGGCGGGCAAGGGCCGCGTCTTCTGGAACGACGCCGGGGCGGAGCCGCTGGCCGCCGACCCGGCCGGATAGCCGCCACCGTCTCGCCGCTACGGTTTCGCCGGCACTGTCTCGCCGCTGCGGTTTCGCCGGCACCCTCTCGTCGCTACCGTCTCCGCGCCACGATCACCACGCGGAGCTTATCGAACGCGTAGCGGCCCTCCGCGTCACGGATGAAGCCGTTGCCGCGCAGAGCCTCCGCCGAGGCAGCGGCGAGCGGCGCAAGGATCCGCGCCCGTTCACTGTCCGCCCCGGAGCCGGCCAACTCCAGCCACTCATCGACGTCACGCCGCTCGACCGTCACCTCGAGGAAGTCCGTCGCGAACATCGCCGTATCCAAAAGCCCGTGCCACTCCGCGGGCGACCACGCCCGCACGTGGCTCGGGTCGCGCAGCTTCTCCATCAGCTCGATGAGCGCGGCGGCCTCCGTCGCGTCCGGGACGCTCTGGTCCACGATTCCGAGGGCGCCGAGGGGTTTCAGGACCCGGTGCGCCTCGCGCAGGAAGCCGGCCACGTCCGCGAAGTGATGTGCGGCGCGCCGAACGGTCACGATGTCGAAGGTATGGTCGGGGTAGGGGAGGGCGTGGGCATCGCCAAGGCGCCACGAGACGTTCGCCAGGCCGCGGGCGGCCGCGAGCCGCCCGGCCTCGGCCAGCATCTCCGGGGTGAGATCGAGACCCACGACGCTGGCGACGTGGGGCGCCAGGGCCATGGCGGTGTGCCCCGTGCCTGTAGCCACGTCGAGGGCCGTCAGCGCCGGACCCTTCGGCAGGCGGTCGATGAGCAGGGCGAGATCGGCCCCGCCGGCGTGGCCCGCGCTTGTCGCGTAGCCCGCCGCGTGGGTGCCGAACTGGGTGCGGACGGCCTCGCGGTTATCGTGGCTCATGCGCATTCCTCCGCTGCGGCCTCAATCGCCGCGAGCAGGTCGGCGGCTCGCAGCGCGTGGCCGGCCGCCTCGGCCAGGCTGGTGACGGGGCAGGGGTCGGGTGACTGCACCGGCGTCGTGGCGGCCAGCGCGGCAGCGATCCGAGCGGCGACATCGAAGCGCGGGCGGCCTGCGCCCTCCAGCAGAACGAAGCTGTGGACGGCGATGGCCTTCTGGGTGCGGCGCTGGGCAAGGCCGGCGAACTTGCGGCCGGCGACGGCGATGTCGTAATCGCCAGGGCAGTAGGCGCCGTCGACCCGTCCGACGGTGGCGGCAAGGCCAAGGTGGCCGACGGCGGTTGTGATGGCCTCGGCCAGGGCATCGAAGGACGGGCGCAGGGCCAGGGCCTCGCCCGCCAGCAGCAGGTCGACGCAGACGGTGCCGTGATCCAGGGGCACCGCCTCGCCCCCGGAGACGCGGACGACGGGCGCGTAGCCGAGCGCGGCAGCCTCGGCAGCGGCCTGGGCGTAGCCGGGGGCGCGCGCATCCCGTTGCGTGAAGAGCAGGGTCGGCTGCGGGAGCCATGCGTGGAGGATGCCGTCGCCAGGGGTGAGGGTCCCGGCGAGCTCGAACTCGCGGGCGAAGGTGGCCGCCACATCCTGGCGGACGTTTGGCTCTGTCCAGCAGCGCATCAGCGGCCCGCCGCCTCGATCTCAGCGCGGACGGGGCAGG
Organism: Clostridia bacterium; assembly: GCA_027314765.1. Lineage (GTDB taxonomy): Bacteria > Bacillota > Sulfobacillia > RBS10-35 > JAJYVM01 > JAJYVM01. The sequence continues at coordinate 3,394 of DAHVAF010000357.1, forward strand.
CGGCGAGGTGGTCGTTGACGAGTCCCGCGGCCTGCATCATGGCGTAGGCCGTGGTCTCGCCGAAGAAGCGGAACCCCCTGGCCCGCAGGGCCTTGGCCAGAGCACGCGACTCGGCGGTGGCGGCCGGCACCTCGGCGAACGAGGTGGGGGCGGGGCCGGGCGCAGGCCGGAACGACCAGATGAGCTGGGGTAGGGGAGCCGGCGTGTCTCGCAGAGCCAGAGTCGCACGTGCGTTCGCAATCACAGCCTCGATCTTACCACGGTGGCGGATGATGCCGGGGTCGCCGAGGAGCCGCTCGACATCCGTCGCCGTGAAGGCTACCACGCGCTCGGGCTCGAAGTTGGCGAACGCCGCCCGGAAGCCCTCGCGGCGGAGAAGGATCGTGCGCCACGAGAGGCCGGCCTGAAAACCCTCGAGGCAGACCAGCTCGAAGAGCCCGCGCTCGTCGGTGACAGGTCGGCCCCATTCGTGGTCGTGGTAGGCCTCGTAGACCGGGTCGCCGTCGCCGAAGCAGCGGGTGGGCATGGGGCTGGGTTCGCTGGCGCACGACGGCGACCCTGCCCAGCGCGCCTCATCGCGAAGCGGGGTCCGCACGATACGTCAGCGGAGGGTCGGGATGGCGTCGGTCCGTGGCGTGCTCGTCATCTGCATCGGTCTTGTGGCCCTGACCGGGTGCGGTGCGGCCGGCGGCCAGGATGCAGTCGCACCGGTCACGCGCTCGGTCACCACGGCAACGGCCGGCGCCGCGACCCCAAACCCTCCGCCGCGGGCCCGCCTCACGCACGGTGCGTCGTTCACCTATGGCTTCGACCTGGACAGTCAGGAGCCGGACCCACCGACCAGCCCCGCCGGCCGTGGCAACCTTGCGGGCCCTGTGGCCACCGCGCGTCAGGTGATGGCGAGCCTGCCGGGGCTGATGGCCGACCAGTCGATCTGGGGCTTTGGGATCCTCGGCTCCCCCGAGCCCTCGCCGGGGGTCTTTCGCCTTGGGCCGATGGCGGCCCGCATCGCCATGATCCAGGCGGCGGGGGACATCCCGGTCGTCACGCTCGTCGCCGCGCCGAACTGGATGAAGACCGGCGGCGCCCGGCCCGGCGGGACCCTCTTCAGCACGCCGCCCTCGCCGGATCACTACGGAGACTTTGCGGCCCTGGCTGCGCACATCGCGCAGGCCTTCCCGCAGGTCAGGTACTTCGTCGTCTGGAGCGAGGTCCGGGGCTTTTATTCCCCCGCCAAGCACGCCTGGGACTACCAGGACTACACCACCATGTACAACGACGTGTATCGCGCCATCAAGGCCGTGCGCCCGGACGCCCTCGTCGGCGGCCCGTACGCGGACCTGCACGCCATGCCGACGCCGATCCGGGGGGTGCCCTCGGCGGTCCACGGGCCGTGGGGCTACGTCGACCAGGGCATGCTCGACACGCTGACATACTGGCTGGCCCACAAGGCGGGCGCCGACTTTGTGGCGGTGGACGGCGCCACGGCGGTCGCGACGACGGGCGATGCGGCGCTGATGAACCCCGTGACCGAGGCGAGCCAGTATGCCGCGCTGGATGCGTGGATCCGCGCCCGGACCGACCTGCCGATCTGGTGGATGGAGTCCCACATCCAGCCGGCCACCGGTTGGACCCCGGCCCAGGCGGCCGCGGCGCGCATCGCCACCCTGGCCGAGATGGCCGCCAGCGGCGCGCGCGTGGGGATGCAGTGGCAGCCGCAGCAGACGGTGGGCTGGCCGGACGAGGGGCTTTGGACGTCGACACGGGTTTCTGGCGGCGGCCAGCCGACGGTGCTGGCGAAGGATCTTCCGACGGCCCTCCCTATCCTGGCGGACGGCCCCGCACTCGTGGCGAACGAGCCCGCGGGCGTGCTGGTCGCCCACGATGCTGCGGGCACCCTTTCCGTGAACACGACGGACGCCGTCGTCCACACGACCGCCGGAGTGGTCCTGCAGCCCGGTCAGGTCCTGGCCACGCACGGGGCGTAGCGTGTCAGCCCGTGGCGTCGGGGACGCTGCCCACGTAAATCGTGGATCCGGGCACCGGCCGCGGCTCGGCGGCTGCCGCGACGATGGCCTCCGCGAAGTCCTCGACCGACGGCAGGGACCCGCTCTGTGACCGGCGGGCCTCAATGAGGCCAGGATGCATGCGGTCGAGGAGCCTGGGCGTGATCGTACCCTCGATGATGTCGCCGCTCGCCACGACGAGCGTGGCGAAGCCAGCGGGGA
>DAHVAF010000361.1 GCA_027314765.1 Clostridia bacterium
AGGGTACGTCGCGGCCGAATGCCCGGCTGGAGCACGGCAGCCTCGGTGCGGAGACGGCGGGCCCCGAGACGCAGGCTCCCATCACAACCACGAGGGATCGTCGCACGCCGCCCGCCGCCGCACCAGGCGTGCTGCCGGCCGGCGCCGTGCGGGGGCCACGCGAGCCGCTGGCGCGAGGGCCGGTGCGATCCGTCGGGGGCTCGGTGGCTGCCGTGGCCCTCGTCCTTCTCTGCGTGGTCGCGCTGTATGTGGTTTTGTCCGGTTCCCGGGTCCCGCAGCCCGCTGCCGCAACGCCGCGCCCCGTAGCCAGCGCGCCGGCACGCCCCGGGTCCCAGCCGGCGGGGCCCGCCGGGACGGCCCGAGCGGCTGCGGGCACGCCGTCGACGGCCGACTGCGCCTCCATGCAGATGCAGGCGGTGGTGGCTCCGGCGTCCACCGGGCACCCGGTCGTGCAGGGTCTCTGCTATACGCTGGGCGGCGGCACGGCGTGGCGCGTCGGCTGCGCACCCGGCTTCCAGGCGGCCTGCAACCCCTCGCTTCAGCCTGTGATCGATTGCCTGCGGACGGCTGGCGCGCAGCAGCACGGCGCCATCGACGAGTCGAACGTGCTGGCCTGCGACGTGCCGGTGGGCACCAGCGCTGGCGGCACGTAGGCAGGCGGGGTGCGGTGCGCAGTGCCAGCGCGACGATCCTGGCCGACGTCGACTGAGTCAGGGCGACGCCTACCGTTGAATCCGTGAGGCGCTGCACCCCGCCCGGCCAATCCGTGATCGTGACGCTGGCGCCGCTCAGGCCGCCTGCGGTGCTCACCGGAACTTTGCCCAACGTCACGCCACCGTCGCTGAAGGTCACGCTGCCCGTCGGCCTGGCGGAGCCTGGCGCTGCCACAGCGACGACTCCAGAGGCTGCACTACGGCAGCGCGAAGACCCCGGAGCGTACCCGCCGCTCGGGTACGAGCGACCCCGGGGAGAGCTGCCCCCGCCGCGCGCCATCTCTGAGCCGGATCCGACCGCGATCCGGCGCGGCGCGGCATGGCATCGCAGCATCCAAGCCACGCAGGGTTGCGCTGGGCTGGGCGATGGCGAATGCAGGCGGGGGCTGGAGAAGGGGCTCGGGTAGCACGGCCGCCCGTTCGGCCCGAAGACCGTCCGGTCCTGCGCCTCACCACTCCCGGTGAGATGCCGGGTCGACCACCTCACTGTGCGCCATCGGCTCTTGGCGGTGCTCCCGTTCCCGGCTCCAGGCCCTGATGCGCCCAAAGACTCGGCCCCAAATACAAAGCGCCGGCCCCTTAACGGGGCGGCGCTTTGCTCGTCCCTTCGGATTAGTACCGCGGGCGATTGTTGCGCGGCCGCTCCTCGCGCGGCCGGGCCTCGTTGACAGTCAGTGGACGGCCGTCGAAGTCCGAGCCGTTCAGGGCGTCAATCGCGGCCTGGGCCTGCGCCTCGGCAACCTCGACGAAGCCGAAGCCACGCGAACGGCCTGTGTCGCGGTCGGTCGCCACGCGCGCCGATATGACCTCGGCGTACGGCGAAAGGAGCCGCGTCAGATCCTCGTCGGTGGCACTCCATGGCAGGTTGCCGATGAACAGAGTCTTGACCATTTTCAATTACCCCCCTCCAACGGGACTGTGCCGGGACCTCGGGGGGCGGATTGAGCGAGGTCTCAAGGGACCCGCCGCGCCACTGTTCCCCGGAGCCAAGCACGGGGATCGTAGCATCTCGGACCACGGGAACGCAAGGACGGGACGGAAGGACGGAAGGATATTCGCCGCGCACCAGCACCTGAGGTGACGGCGAGAGCGCGTGTGAGGAAGCGGTTGAAGCGGTGGTTGGCGGGCTGCGGGCCGCGACACCGCGCGCCAACGCGAGCCCGCCGCTCCGGAGCGAGTCCCCTGATCGACAAGCGGCATGTCCGGACGGCGGACCCGGAGCGGCACCACCCCTGGCGGCGGCGCGGCGACCCCTGGCTGAACGTCAACTGCGTCGAGGGCGGCCGCGTCGTAACGATCATCACGCTCGTCGCCCGGCCCTGACGTGCAGCGGTGACCGCCGCTCACCGCCCGCGCCCGCCTACCTGCTCCCCCTCGCTCGCCGGTCGCGTCTTCCGACTGGTCGACTTAGCGGCCATCGGTCTTCGACGACGCAATCGGCATGGACAACCCGATAGCCCGTTCCCGCGCCGGGGTAGGCGGGGTGCAGCCACCGCACGCGCTCGCCGACCTGGAAGGACTGGCCGCAGAGGAGGCAGTCGCCGCGCCGCCATACCGACAGCACGGACCGCAGCCAATCGCCCGTCGCGATGAAGGGGTCCGTCGTGTAACCACGTGGCAGCTCGCACTTGGGCACGGAAGGTACCTCCAGACTTACGCCGCTGACGGGTGGAAAGGGGGCGCGCCGACTCGGGGCGCATGGCGGCAACCGCCGCGGTGCGCGTGCACGCCTCGTGCTCAGGATGATCGGCGGCGATGCCTGTGGCCACCTCGACCAGCATGGAGCGGTTCACGGCGAAGGACGCCTGCAGGGACATCCGCGCCCCCTGCGAGCAGGCCGCGAGCGCCATACGGCTCGCTTCCTCTCCGGGGGGTCAAGCGGCGCCTGGCGAGATGCCCTGTCCGCGCGGGTCCGGACGTAAAGGCGCCACGTCCCTGGGCGCGATGTGGACCTGCGGCCCGCGATCGACGTCGGCGGCCGCTGCCGCCCCTCCAGCCGTGCTCACCGGGCGCATTGAACCGGGGGGAATCGGGTCGATGTGGACCTGCGGCCCGCGATCGACGTCGGCGGCCGCTGCCGCCCCTCCATCCGTGCTCACCGGGCGCATTGAACCGGGGGGAATCGGGTCGATGGCGTCATGATAAGGGTTCCCGCCGCTGCACCGTCCCCATCCGGCCCCAAATGGCCTGAACTCGCGGCTCGGGTGGCGGTTGCCGGCACATGGAACAGGGTGGTTGCCGGGCACTGGGGGAGGAGCGCCGCCGGCGGCTGCCCGGCGGGCTGTGCCGCAAGGCACAGGCCCGCCTTGTGCCGGCTCTAGGGGCGGGGCCAGGACGGCAGGACGGGCGCCCTGCCTGGTGCGGCGTCCGGCGAATGCTCAGGCCAGGGCTCGATCGCGCCAAGGTGCGCGCGGCCCGTGCCGGCCTCGAGCGTGCAGATCCACTGGGTCAGGTGCTCGACCAGCCACGGGGACTCGTCGGCGACGAGGCTGTGAAATCCCGTGGTGCCCACGGCGGAAACGACTGCGGCGTTGCCCGCGAACACGGCCCGGCTCGCCCCGTTGTCCACAATCGGGTCTTCCGCGCTCAAAAGCAGCAGCGTCCGCGTGCGCCAGTCCAGATCCGGGACCGGCACCCGCCGTTGCGCAGCCAGCAGGTGCAGGAGGAAACCGAGCGTGTACCGCCGGTTGCATAGCGGATCCCGATCGATCATGCGGCGGACGGCCGCGTTGTCGGCCACCTTCCCGACTGGGAGCGCCAGCAAGGGGCGCACCCAGCCTGCCGCTGGCCAGGCCAGCCGGCTCAGGAGCGACCAGGTCAGCCGCGACGGGTGGAAGTGCAGCCCAAAGGCCGGCGACAGGAACACCGCCGCGTCCGGAGCGATATCCCCCGAGCGGATGGCGCAGTATGTCACGAATGCGCCGTAGCTCTCTCCGCCCGCAAGGCTCAGTGCCGGGGGACCTTCCGCGCACATGGCCCGCCAGGCGGCGGCGACATCCTGCACCGGGTCGCGCCATGCCTGCGTGTGGCCGCGCGTACCGGCTGACCGGCCGTGCCCGCGCAGATCCGGGAGCCAGGTCTCGATGCCGAAGCGGGCCAGCTGCGCCGCAAACGGCAGGTAGTACTCGGAGTGGACCAGCGAGGCGTGCATAAAGAGGAGCCGCACGCTGGGCGCGGCTGGCCGGACGATGCGCAGGAAGAGGTCAGGGGCATCCGGCCTGTCCAGGAACCGCAGAGTCAGGCCGGGCGTGTCCTTCGAATCCTGCGCATCCATCCATCCCGACAGTTGCCCCAACTCCCAACCGCTGCCACAGCGCCGACAGCATCAAGTCACCGCAAGCCGCGGCCGAACACCGGCGGCCGATCGTCACCGACCCTCGGCTGGCCGCTCCTCACCCCGCAACGCTTACCGGGAGCGCTTTCAGCCCTCGGACCGCCGTGTTGGTGCTCCACTCCGGTTTGTCGGTGTCCAGCGCAAGGCGCGGAAAGCGGTTGAGCAGGGCCGAGAAGCTGACCATGGCCTCCAGCCGTGCGAGAGGGGCGCCGAGGCAGAAGTGGATGCCTCGCCCGTAGGCCACGTGGTGGTTGTCCCGCCGACCGAGGTCGAGCCGCTCCGGGTCGACAAAGACCGCAGGATCGCGGTTGGCGGCGCCCAGCATCGGCGCGACGCGCTGGCCGCGGCACAGTCGAACGCCGCCGAGCTCGAGGTCCTCCGCCACGTAGCGCCCGGATCGCTGCACGGGCGACTCGTACCTCAGCAGTTCCTCGACTGCTGTCCGCATCAGGTCCGGGTGCGCCCGCAGCGCGGCGAGCTGGTCGGGGTTGCGCAGCAGCGTCAGCGTCCCCGACGCCAGCAGGTTGGTTGCCGTCTCGTGTCCCGCGACCAGCAGAAGGGCGCACATGACGACGACCTCGCGCAGGCTGAGCCGACTGCCCTGCTCCCCGGCAGCCAGCAGTCCGCCAAGGAAGTCACCGGCGTGTTGCGGCGTCCGGGCGCTCGCGAGGTCTGTGAAGTAGAAGACCATTTCGCCCACCGCGCGCTTGCCCTCCGCCAGGACCGCCCGCGGCTGAGTCGCATCGGTGAGCAGGATGGTGCGGCCCGACCACTGGAGGAAGCGCTCATGGTCCTCCGGCGGAACCCCGAGGAGCTGTGCGATGACCGTGGCGCAGAGCGGACTCGCGAAGTCGGCCACGAGGTCGAGGCGCCCGCAGGCCGCCGCGTCGTCCAGCAGCCGGGCCGCGACGGCCGTGATGTGATCCCGCAGCCGCTCGACCACGGGCGGGGTGAAAGCCCGGTTCACCAACGCACGGAGGCGCGTGTGGTCCGGGGGGTCCATGTCGAGCATGTTGGCCATCACACGCAGCGGTGGCGGGCCGCCGTCCAGCGGTTGCTTGACGAAACGCGGATCGGTCAGGATGGTCACCACGTCGGCATACCGCATCGCCAGGAATGCACCAAGGTCGGCGTTGTAGTGCAGAGGGGAGACCGCTCGCAGCCGGGCATAGGTGGGGTACGGGTCTGCGATGAAGTCCGGAGCGTGGAAGTCGAGGCCGTCCAGCGCCGCGCCTGCTGTCGGCACGATGTCCCTGACCTTCTTTCGCACTCCGGCAGCCGGACCCTGGATCGTCTGAGGTTGCAGGTGGAGATGCTGTGGACCGGTGCCGAGTCATCGGGGAGCCCGAGAAGTCGCGACACCCGGCGCAGGGCTATTCGAGGATCTGGCGGTGCCCCGAGGCCGAATCTCGAATCCCGAGGCGGATGAAAGACTGGCGCGCCCGGTGGGGTTCGAACCCACGACAGTCGGCGATTGGAGAGCCCCGCCCCTACCGTAGCCAGTCCACATGGATACCACTATGCACCACAGAACCGGTCAGGCTGGTCGTCGACACGAACCTCTCCGAATCGCCCACTGACCTGCGGGCGCCATGAAAATATACCAGACTTAGTCAAGGAACACAACCGGGGGAAGGCCAAGTATCAAGGACGCCGATGGCCACGGGCCGACGTGGCCCACATCTGAGCAGCGGACACGCGACAAGAAAGGCGGACACCCACGCATTGCGGACGGGCGCCAGCGTTACACCGCGATCACGATCACTGCGCGACCCGACACGGCGGCGAGTGCTGTGAGGTCGCCAGGATCGCTTGTCAGGACGCGGTCGCCTGGCTCGCAGCTTGCGACGACCGTCGCATCCATGGGATCTCCGGGGGATCTCCGGCTGCGGCCCGACCGAGCAGGACCCCGGCGTGACGACCCAATCTGTCGTCGACCGGCCTCACATCGACGGCTCGAAGCAGTCGGGAGAGGTTGGCCTGCCGCCCCGTGGGATCCCGCCACACTTGCGCGACGACAGCCCCGGTCGTCCGCAGGTCGCGCCCGCCGCTCTGCGCTGCCCGCAGACGGGCGGCCATGGCTCTGTCGCCGCGTTCGACGGCCAGGAACGCGCCCGCAGCCAGGACGAGGGCGCTCATCGACTCGGCTCGCGCGCAGCGGTTGGACCGAGTTGCAGCTCGGCGGCGGCGGTCGCCAGCTCCTGGGGGGTCAGGGCGCCGTGCTCGGACTCCCAAGCGGCGAGGAAGTTGGCCAGTGCCTCCGATCTGAGCTTCGCGGCGGCGGCCTCGGCCAGCCAGCGCGAAAGACCCCGCCCGCTGCGTTTGGCCGCGAGGCGAACCGCGTCGCCGAGGTCGGGCTCAGCCGAGGTCGGGCTCACAAGGAGACACTGAGTTTATCAACCTTCATGCCGGCCCCATACCACGGTATACCCTACCGCGGTACGAATGGCGGCCCCGCGCCGCAAAGGGTCAGCCAATGACGCTGGTGACCACTCAGGGCACGAGCGTCGCGGTCTCACGGGCGGACTGGGGTGGTCTGATGCGGCCACGAAAGGGCGGTGGTGGGCCGGAGTAAGCCCGCCGTGAGCCGCTCGACGAGCTTGTTCATTGCGCGATGCGCGCACCGCGCAGCCACGCGGCCGGCGCACGCACCGCCGATGCCATACGTCGCGGACAAAAACGGCGGCCTCATTTCAAGGCCGCCACCACGTCGCGCAAACCCTTGCGCCGGCTCGATTTTGGTGCGAGAGGCGGGACTTGAACCCGCACGGCTTACGCCACACGCCGCTCAAACGGGTCGTGGCTTGGTCTGGGCGCGCGCGTTCTCGCGAATCCAGCTGGTGCAAGCACTTCCGGACCGGAGCACCTATCCTGGTCCCGCAGCGGTGCAACACGCCTCCACGTCTCCGCGCACGCCGCCTTGACGTGCCGCAACCCGCGGAAATGTTCGTGGGCGTGTTGCGGGGT
>DAHVAF010000005.1 GCA_027314765.1 Clostridia bacterium
GGGTGCTCGGTAGCGCCGCGCCGCGCAGGCGACGGCTCTCGCTCTCCGGGACCCGACGCTTGCCGCCCGGAGTACGGACGACATGGATCTTGCCCTGCTCATCCCAGTGGCGCACCGTCTTCGGGTGCACCCCGATGAGCCTTGCTGCACGCTCGACCGGAATGAGTTGGTCCATACTTCTACTATACCGAACGGGAGTTCGGACATCAATGGGATCGAACTGCTGTCAATCATCCGCACCACGGCGAGCAGCTATGAACCCTCCACGCGGTCAGGAGAGCCGGCCACCAGGTGTGCGCGCCAGCCGCAGCTCACCGGCGACCGGGACCTCGAAGAGATCGCCACGGAGCAGGCGCGTCGAGAAGAAGAGGATTTCGAGCGTCTCAACGTCGCCCGTGACCGGATTCAGCCTGGCCACCACGTCATCGCCGAGCTCCTCGGACTCCTGGCCCGCATAGGGGATCACCGTGTCCACGTACAGGATGTCCGCCTCCCGGTCGTAGCGGAAGGTCAACGTTTTGTCCACTCGGCTGCACCGCCTTCCAGCTTTCGAGCGAGATACGCGGTGACGATCCAGTGTCTCTCAAGCGGCGCTGTGCTGGTCACGATGACCACCACAACGAACTTCCCATGCCTTACAGAATCAAACCACTTCGACAAGCGATGCTCGTTGGAAAGTCTGGCTCCTCGTCGAACCGTATCGGGGTTGGCCAGTACCTCCGCGATGAGCGCACGATGCTCGGGGAGCAGGTCTGGGTGCCGCTCGCGAATGTGACGCTCCCGCTCATCGGTCAACTCGACGTCCGCACCGAGGAGGGGGCACGGGAAGCGTTCCACGACACCCTCCTGTCACAGTGTAGCGTCAACGGTCGCTGCCGCCGCGAACTGGACGGGGTCAGCCGACCTGCTCCCACACCCTGCGCGCGTCGCCGGCCGGATCCTCTTCCACGTGGCTCTCGGTGTTGAACAGCATCACCGGGCGGCGGGCGACGTCGTACCGCGGCCAGCCGGGGTCGCCGTCGCGCACGAAGCCGGTCCAGGCCGCGTGGAACGTGCGCGCCAGCGGCAGAAGGTCGGGCGACTCGCCCGTCAGCAGCTTGCCGTGCGGGCCCTCGATGGTGTGGAAGGCGAAGGGGGTGTCCAGGGCGTGGCAAGCCCGCAGGGCGCCTCCGGCGGCCCGGCTCTCCCAGTCGAACCGGTAGACCCAGACCGGCGCGTGGGCGCACTGGAGCGCGGCCGCCCGCTGCGCCGGGTACCAGAAGACCCGGTCGGTGGTGAGGTCCATCACGGCCTGCATCAGGTCGCGGCCGCCGCGTCCGGCGAGGTAGTGGTCGTGCAGGCGCGGGTGCAGGGGGCCGGCCGCTCGCAGCAGCGCCGCGTCGTCCATGGCGGCCCACGCCGGATCGACGCCATACAGGTTGAACTCGTGGCGGTTGGTGCCCATCATGACAGGGATGCCGGCCGCGCCGCCCCGGCCCAGGACCTCTGGCAGGCTCGGCCCCGTCTGCACGGGCAGCCAGCCCAGGTCCGCGGTGCGCGGGCCGGCCGCCGCCAGCAGCGCCTCCGCGGGGACCTCCAGCAGCCGGCGCCAGTCTTCGGGCGCGATCTGCAGGGCGGCCAGCAGTGCCCGCGCCCGGCGGTCGGCCCGCTCGGGGTCGTTCACCAGGCCGGGGCCCGGCGTCCCGCTGGCCATGATGGCCTGGCGGAAGAGGCCGCGGGCGTCGGGACGCGCCAGCAGCATGCCGACGCTGATGCTGCCGGCCGACTGCCCCGCCACGGTGATCCGCTCCGGGTCCCCGCCGAAGGCGGCGATGTTTTCGCGCACCCAGCGCAGGGCCGCGATCTGGTCCAAGATGCCGCAGTTGCCCGAGTCCGCGTAGTCGGCGCCGGCGATGCCGCCCAGGTGGAGGAAGCCGAACGGGCCGAGCCGGTAGTTGATCGTCACGACCACGACGTCGCCCAGGGCCGCGAAGGAGGTGCCGTCATACCAGGGCGTCTGCCCACTGCCCCAGACGAAGGCGCCGCCGTGGAGCCAGACCAGCACGGGCCGCCGCGCCCCGTCCGCCGCCGGCGACCAGATATTCAGGTTGAGGCAGTCC
>DAHVAF010000010.1 GCA_027314765.1 Clostridia bacterium
GTGCGACGATTCCTCGTGGTTGTGATGGGCGCCTGCGTCTCGGGGTCCGCCGTCACCGCACCGAGGCTGGCCTGCTCCAGCCGGGCATTCGGCCGCGACGTACCCTCGCTTGCCGGCTCTGCGTCACGCCGCGTGCCCACGGGGACGGGGATGGCCCCTTCGAGCCGGCCCGCGGTTTCGGATGGCCGCCCCCTCTGATCCTCCGCAGTCTCGTCAGGTGCCGCCTCGTCCGGCACCTCCTCGGTGAACCAGTCCCGCAGCCGGGTGAGCAGCGTGGGCGCGGGTCCGGAAGGGACGGCGCGTCCCTGCCATGCTCCCGCGCCGGCGCGATGCTCGCGTCCCGGACCACGATCGTTTCTGTCCATCCCCATGGCCCCTCTCCCGCCCGGGATCGCCGCCGCGCGGCACTTCGCGCGGACGGTGCCACGGTGAGCTCCGTCGCTCGTCTCCCGCGTGGACCCCGCTCGATCCCGACCCTGCGCGGCAGCCGACGCCGGCGCACCCATGCCCCATAAGTCTACCGGCTCCCGCGGCCCCGGTCGCGCGGCGGGCCCCGCCCGCGGCCCGCCGGAACTCCCCCGCCGTCGCTTCCGCCCTGCGCAAGGACCCGGCGACGCAAGCGGGGTGGCCCATGGCGGCGCCGTCCGTTGCCCCAAAGCCGCCTGCGACAGGCCCCCTACCCCCCCATTCGCAAGGCTCGGGGGCGAACTGGCGGCACACCATGGGCGGTGGCCACCCCAGATGCCCTCTTCGGCATGGAGCACATCGTCGCCGCCTCCGTCGCCAGGGCGACGGGGACGCCCATGACCATCGCCACCGACCCTCAGGAGGAGTGGGACCTCTTCTACTCCGATACTCCGAGCCCCAGGCCTTCGAGGAGTACGACGTCGCCGATGAGATGGTCCGCTTCGCGCTCCGTCACGGCGGGATGGCCCAGCTCCGGGCGCTGGTGCGCGCCTCGGGGGCGCACAGGCCGCTCGCCCCAGTGCTTGGCGCACCCCCCAACCGGCTGGTGGCGCAGGCGTGGGCGGCCTATGCGCGGTGGTTTGCCGGCCACCACCCGCCGGCGGTCTACCTCACGCCGCGGATGTGGATGTGGTCGAACGGCGGCATCAGGTGGGTGGGCCAGGTGTAAGGGTTCGGCCTGCCTCCGGGGCAGGCGCCGACCATGACCGTCGACGGCCAGCCGTTCCAGGGCACGGTCCCGAAGGTCACATCCGCGGGAGACCTGTCCGTGACCATACCGGCCGGCGCCCGCACGGTGGTGGTGGACGGCCTGACGGCCAGGCCGGCCCCGTCCTGACAACGGAACCAATTTGGAGGCGGCCGCGTACGCGGCCGCCTTCACGACGGCACATCGGCGAACCGCGGCCGGGTGGAGGGATACGGCCGCCGGAACCGTCCGCGCGCCCTACGCCGGCGCGATCTCGCGGCTCACGATCCAGGCGTGCTTTCCGACCTGGCGTCCGCGGGCGAACCCGTGCTCCTCGAACAGCTCGACCGTCGCGCTGAAGAGGAACCGGTCCTGCGCCTCGCGGCCGGCGGTGGTCTCGGAGATCGCCTCCACGCGGCCGCCACCCGCGGCGGCGATCTGGGCGAGGGCACCCTGCAGGGCCGCACGGGCGATGCCGCGGTGGCGGTGGCGCCTGTCGACGAAGATGCACGCGATCCGCCAGCGGGCGGGCGGCGGCGGGTCCTTCTGATACTCGCGGCTGTGCTTGAGTCCGAGCTCGTCCGGGCTGCCGTACTGGCACCAGCCCTGCGCCAGCCCCTCGCCGTCGAAGACGAGCGCCGCGTGTGCCCGGCCCGTGCGCACCAGGTGCTCCTTCAGCGTCCGGTGGTCGCCGGCGCCGCGGTGGTACTCCGTGTGATTCGGCACGCACCAGCAACCGCCGTAGATCCCGTTGTTGCGCTCGACCAGCTCCGCGAACGCGTCCCAGGTGGATGCGTCGAGCGGGCGGGCCGTGTACGGCGAGGGCGCGGGCGCGACCTGCGATGTGGGCTCAGGCATGGGCGACCTCCCAAGAAGTGGCGGGATGCGGGGCGACGGTCGGGGTCAGGCGTGGACGTAGGCCGCCAGGTGCTCGCCGGTGAGCGTGGAGCGGGCGGCGACCAGGTCGGCGGGGGTGCCGGCGAAGACGATCCGCCCGCCGTCGCGGCCGGCGCCGGGGCCGAGGTCGAGGATCCAGTCGGCGTGCGCCATGACCGCCAGGTTGTGCTCGATGACGATGACCGACTTCCCGGAGTCGACGAGGCGGTCGAGCAGGCCGAGCAGCTGCGCGACGTCGGCGAGGTGCAGGCCGGTGGTCGGCTCGTCCAGGATGTAGACGTCGCCCTTCTCCGCCATCTGGCTCGCCAGCTTGAGGCGCTGCCGCTCGCCGCCGGAAAGCGTGGTGAGCGGCTGGCCGAGGCTGAGGTAGCCAAGCCCCACGTCAGCCAGGCGGTTCAGCAGGGCGCGCGCGGCCGGGGTCCGCGCCTCACCCGCGCCAAAGAACGCCTGGGCCTCGCTCACCGGCATCGCCATGACCTCGCTGATGTTGCGGCCGCCAAGGCGATAGCCGAGCACCGAGGGCTGAAACCCCTTCCCGTCGCACTCCTCGCAGGTGCTGGCCACGGTGGCCATGAACCCGAGCTCGGTGTAGACGACGCCGGCGCCGTTGCAGTTGGGGCAGGCGCCCTCGGAGTTCGCGCTGAACAGGGCCGGCTTCACGCCGTTGGCCTTGGCGAAGGCGTTGCGGATCGGGTCGAGCAGGCCGGTGTACGTCGCCGGGTTGCTGCGCCGCGAGCCGCGGATCTCCCCCTGGTCGATCCACACCACGCCCGCGCCGGCGGGGATCGAATGCAGGAGCGAGCTCTTGCCGGAGCCGGCCACTCCGCTGACCACGACCAGCACGCCCAACGGGATGTCGACGTCGACATCGCGCAGGTTGTGCGAGCTGGCGCCCCGGATCGGGAGCGCGCCGGTCGGCTTCCGCACCCGCTCCCGGAGGGCGGCCCGGTCGTCGAGGTGGCGGCCGGTCAGGGTGTCGCCGGCCCGGAGGCCCTCGACGGTGCCCTCGAAGCAGATGCTGCCTCCCGCCGCTCCGGCCCCGGGGCCGAGGTCGACCACGTGATCGGCGATCGCGATCGTCTCGGGCTCGTGCTCCACCACCAGCACGGTGTTGCCCTTGTCCCGCAGCCGCAGCAGCAGCTCGTTCATCCGCCGGACGTCGTGGGGATGCAGCCCCGCGGTCGGCTCGTCGAAGACGTAGGTGACGTCGGTCAGCGGCGAGGACCCGACGTGGCGGATCATCTTGACGCGCTGCGCCTCGCCGCCCGAGAGGGTGGCGGAGGGCCGGTCGAGCGAGAGGTAGCCGAGGCCGATCTCCACAAACGAGTCGAGGGTCTGCTGCAGCGTGGCGAGCAGTGGCGCCACCGACGGCTCATCGACCTCACGGGTCCAGGCGGCCAGGTCGCTGATCTGCTTCGCGCAGGCGTCGGCGATGGTGATCCCGCGGATCCGGGACGACCGCGCCCCCTCGCTGAGCCGGGTGCCGCCGCACTCGGGGCAGGCGGTGAAGGTCGCCGCGCGCTCCACGAACGCCCGGATGTGCGGCTGCAGCGACTCCCGGTCCTTGTTGAAGAACGACTTCTGGAGCCGCGGGATCAGGCCCTCGTAGGTCATGTTGATGCCCGCGATCTTCATGCGGACCGGCTCGTGGTGGAGGAAGTCGTGAAGCTCCCGCTCGGTGTACGCGCGGATGGGTTTGTCCGGGTCCACAAGGCCCGAGGCGGCATACAGCCGATAGTTCCAGCCCCCCGCCATGTAGCCGGGGATGGTCATCGCGCCCTCGGCGAGCGACTTGGCGTCGTCGTAGAGCTGGGTGAGATCGACAGCGGAGACGGTGCCCCGGCCCTCGCAGCGCGGGCACATGCCGCCGCTGAGGCTGAAGGTTCTTGCCTCGGTCTTGCCGCCGCCGCGCTCGACCGTGATGGCGCCGCTGCCCCGGACCGACGGGACGTTGAAGGAGAACGCGTTGGGCGGCCCGACGTGCGGCTGCCCCAGCCGGCTGAAGAGGATGCGCAGCAGGGCGTTGGCGTCGGTGGCGGTGCCGACCGTGGAGCGGACATCGCCGCCCATCCGCTGCTGGTCGACGATGATCGCGGTCGTGAGCCCTTCCAGCACGTCGACGTCGGGCCGCGGCAGCGTGGCCATGAAGCCCTGCACGAACGCGCTGAACGTCTCGTTGATCAGCCGCTGCGACTCGGCGGCGATCGTATCGAACACGAGCGAGCTCTTGCCCGAGCCGGAGACCCCGGTGAATACCGTCAGGCGGCGCTTCGGGATCGCGATGCTGACGTTCTTCAGGTTGTTCTCGCGGGCGCCGTGCACCCGGATCAGGTTGTGGCGGTCGGGCTCCGGCACCACAGAGGGCATCACGCCGGTCACTGCGGCGAGAGCAGATTCTGCAACTGGCCGAGCTGGGCCGTCCAGCCGTACTTCGCGCCGCCGATCTCCTGCTTCCGGGCGGGGTCGAAGCCGCTCTGCTCCAGGTGAAGCCGCGTTGCGCCGGCGTCGGCCGCGGTCAGCGTCCAGGTCACCGTGGAGTTGTGCTGGAGCGCCACGATGACCCAGGTGTACGAGAGCCGGTGCGGCTCGTCCACCTCGAGCACCTCGCAGTCGACCACCTGCGTCCAGCCGCTCTCCGGCTTGTTGCGAAAGTGAAACCTGTGCCCCACAACCGGACGGAAGTCGTCCGTGTCAAAGAACGTCCACTTCGAGAGCATGGCCGCATCCGTGAGGGCGTGCCAGACCCGCTCGATCGGGCTCTTCAGGTCGAAGTCCAACGAAACGGTCTCGCTCATTCGCTTTTCTCCTCCAGCAAGTTCTTCAGCCGGCCCACCTGCCGCGTCCAGAAGTGCTCATAGAACGCGACCCACGCCTGAACCTCGCGCAGCGGCGCCGCGTTCAGATGGTACCGCGTCTCCCGTCCCACCTTCCGATCCGTGACAAGACCCGCCTCCTCCAGGATCGCGAGGTGCTTGGAGACGCCGGTCCGACCCATGGGGAACCTGGCCGTCATCTCGTGCAGCGGCAGCTCGTCCACCGCCGCCAGCAGCTCGAGCAGCTGCCGGCGGGTCGGATCGGCGATGGCGCTGAAGACGTCCCGCGTGGGGCCGGCCCGCGTTGCGATGGTGTCTTGCATCCCATCGGAGAATAGGTCACCAAACGGTGTCCCGTCAAGACCGCGGCAACGGCATCAGTCCTGCCAGCGGACGGTGACCCGCCCTTCCAAGCCCGGAAGGGGCAACGATCGCGCCTCGGCCTCGACCGCATCGCGCTCCGCCCGGGTGAGCGTGCGCCACGGCTCCACCGTCAACACGGCGTCGGCGCGCCGCCATGTCCCGGCGATGTCGCCGTCGACCAGGACGCCGCCTGGCCAGACCCGCGAGGGCCAGAGCACGCCCTGGCGGTGCGGGTCCGGGACCAGAAGGTCGCGGTCGGCTCCATACGAGAGCAGAAAGGGATCCCCGCTGGGGAGCAGCCGCGCGGGGGCCGGCGCCCTGGCGGCAGCGCGGCACTCCGCCTCGTCGTCCGCGAGGATCCACGCATCCCCCAGCGGCGTTCGAACAGGCGCAAGCGACGGCTGGAGCGCCTCGAAGGCCGCGGCGCCGGGCTGCGCGCCGGTTCCGGCCCAGCGGCCGAACGCCTCCGACGTGGTGGGGCCGTAAATGTGCAGGTAGCGGCGCGCCAGCTCCAGGCGGGCCTGCCCCGCGTCCATCTCGGGCGGGGGCACCGTCCACACCGTCGTCTGACGGGCTCCGTCCCACCGGATCAGCACCGTGCCGGTCGCCGCCGCGTACCGAATGCGGTTCGGGTCAATCCCCAGCGCGCGCCCGATCTCGCCATGGAGCACCCGCCGGCCCTTCAGGAGCGTCGCGACGTCCCGGGCGAGGTGCTCGGCCCGCGCCCGGCCCCGGGCATCGTCCGGCAGCGTCCCGAGCGAGAAGACCGCCAGGTCACACTCGGGAACCACGAAGACGTTGAAGCGCGGCCCCCACAGCTGAACGAGCGACGGGTGCTCCCAGGCCGTGGGCCCGGTTCCCTCGACGCGGGCATGGAGGGAGAGCAGGGCGGCCCGCGGCATGCTGTCCTGCAGCCCCGCCCACGCCGCGCGCCGGAGGGAGGGCGCTCCTGGCGGAAGCCGCTCGTCGAGGGCGCCGGCGCGCCGACGGAAGGCCAGGACCTGCGCGCGGGACAGCCCGAGCCGGGGCGCCGTCACGCGGCGTCACCCTGCGTCGTGCCGGCACGGCGGGGATGGTCTCGAACCGGAGCGCCGCACCTCAGCGTGGCAGCCACCCCGGCGGCGACCGGCCCGTGGTGCCCGATCGGCGTCGCCCTCCGTCCCAAGGCCGGGACTGTGCCTGCGTGGCCGCGAGCGGCCGGCAGGCGCCCGACGACCGCGACCGCGGCGTGAACCCCGACAGGCGTCGCCGGGCGTGCGGCGGCTGGGACCGGGCCTGCATGCCCCAGGGTGGACGCCACGGGTCTGTCGCCAGCGATTGGGCCGCGAGGCGCGAACGGCACCTGTGCGCGTCCGCGGGCGGCGACCGGTCCGCCATGCCTGAGAGGCGTCGCTTGGCGTTCGCCGGCGGGAGGCGTGCCGCCATGCCCGATGGCCCCGCGCGGTCCCCTCGCAGTCACCCTCACGCGCCGGCCCCCTCGAACCACCGCAGGACGCGCAGCGCGCGCAGGGTGTTCCAGCGGCTCGGCCGGCCCTCGCCCTCGTCGATCTCGACCGGCATGACGCCGGGGTAGCGGACATCCAGCGGCCACCGCCCGTCGGCAGCGCGCTTGGAGGCCACGAGCGCGACGGCCTCGGCCACCCGTGCGTCGGGCGCGACACCCGCGCCGCGCAGGTACTCGAGCCCGCGCAGGATGTCGTAGTGCCACCACGCCGGAAAGGCGAGCTGCGTCCACAGAGCCCCGCCCTTCCGGTCGCGCTCGATGGCGGCGCCGGTCGACAGCCGCCGGAAGAGCCGGCGCTCCAGCAGATACTGCTGACCGCGGTGGCGGGCCGCGGTGACCTCCGGCGTCCCGCCACCCGCCCGCTCGACCTCCAGGAGCGCCTCGAGCACGCAGATGGTGGTGTTGAACGACGACCGCGTCGAGCCTTCCGGGGCGTCGCAGTTCCACCCGCCATCCGGCAGCTGCTCCCCGAGCAGCCTGCCGACGAGGCCGCGGACGTCCTGACCGAAGTAGGCGCCGGCCGTGGCGACCTGGCCATTGATGCAGGGCTCGGTCTCGCCCGCGAAAAAGGGGTTGTCCGCGCACTCCGCCGGACCGCAGCCGCGCCAGCTGACATGGTCGCGGACACGCCCCAGCGCCCGCCGCGCCTCCGCGCTCGCGGGGTCGAGACCCATGTGAGCGAGCAGCCACAGCACGTGCATGGTGGAGTCCCAGCCGCGGTTCCACGCCGCGCCCGCCCAGCTGCCGTCGGCGCCCTGCATGGCCAGCAGCCGCGCACCCCAGCCCTCGGTGGCGATGCGCGCCCGCTCCGCCGCGACCTCATGCGCGGGTGCCCCGGTCAGGTCGCGCAGCACCTGCCAGCGAATCGACGGGTCCGCGTCGAGCAGCCAGTCCACCACGCTCATCGGTCGCCCCCCACCGCGCGAATCATCGGTCCGGGCGTCGCCGCCGGCGCCAGTCGCCCGCGTCAGCCCCGTCGGTCACGAGAGGCGGCGTCCTCGCCCCTACCGGTGCAGTTCCCCGGCGTCGGCCCCGTCGGTCACGAGAGGCGGCGCCCCCGCCCCTACCGGCGCAGTTCCCCGGCCTCGGCCCCGTCGGTCACGAGAGGCGGCGTCCTCGCCCCTACCGGTGCAGTTCCCCGG
>DAHVAF010000011.1 GCA_027314765.1 Clostridia bacterium
GCCAGCCCGAGGATGTGGCCAACGTGATCGCCTTCCTCTGCGACGACGAGTCGTCGTTTGTCACCGGTCAGGTCATCTATGTGGCGGGGGGGCCGCGCGGGTAGCGAGCCGAGGGGGCGGGAGGCGATGGCCGAGGCCTCCCCATCACGCAGGCCTCTCGCCATCCCTGGCTTCGCTGGGGGATCCTGGAACGGCGCGGATGGAGGTGGCTGAGGCGGCTGCATCACGCAGGCCTCTCGCCACCCCTGGCTGCCCGTTTGATGGCGAAGGGGGGCGGATGGAGGTGGGCGAGGCCGTCATTCTCAGTGGATGCCGCACGGCGGTGGCCCGGGCGGGCGGCGCCCTGCGCGACGTGCCCGTCGAGCGCTACGGGTCGGCGGTGGTGGCGGAGGCTGTGCGCCGGGCCGGGGTCGCACCCGGCGAGGTCGAGGACGTGATCCTGGGCAACGTGCTGGGCGGGGGCGGCAACCTGGCGCGCCTGGTGGCCCTGGAGGCCGGCCTGCCGGTCGAGGTGGCGGGCATGACGGTCGACCGGCAGTGCGGCAGCGGCCTGCAGGCGGTGTGCCTGGCCTCCGACCGCGTGGCGGCCGGCGGCGGCGATGTGATCGTGGCCGGCGGCGCCGAGAGCATGACCCGCGCCCCCTGGATGCTGGAGCGGCCCGGGAGCGCCTACTCCCGGACGCCGCCCCGCTTCCTCCGCTTCCAGCTGGCGCCGGAGGCCATCGGCAACCCGGCCATGGGGACAACGGCCGAGAACGTGGCGCGCAAGTTCGGCGTCAGCCGCGAGGACCAGGACCGCTTCGCCCTCACCAGCCACCAGCGGGCCTGCGCGGCCATCGCCGAGGGGCGCTTCCATGAGCAGATCCTCCCCGTGGACGTCCCCGCCGGGCGCGGCGAATCAGCCCGCTTCGAGGTCGACGAGCACCCGCGCCCGGACACCAGCCTGGAGAAGCTGGCGCGCCTGCAGCCGGCCTTCGAGAAGGGCGGCACCGTGACCGCCGGCAACGCGTCGGGGGTCAACGACGGGGCGGCGGCCGTGGTCGTGGCCAGCGCGGCGCGGGGCGGGGCGGGCCCGCTGGGCCGGATCGTGGCCTGGGCCGTGGCCGGCGTCGACCCCAACCTGATGGGGCTCGGGCCCATCCCGGCCGTGCCGAAGGCCCTGCGGCGGGCCGGGCTTGCGCTGCAGCAGATCGACCTGGTCGAGTTCAACGAGGCCTTCGCCAGCCAGAGCCTCGCCTGCATCTCCGAGCTGGGGCTCGACCCGGAGCGGGTGAACGTCAACGGCGGCGCCATCGCCCTGGGACATCCGCTCGGCGCCACGGGCGCGATCCTGCTGGTGAAGCTGCTGAGCGAGCTGCACCGGCGCGGCGGGCGCTATGGCCTGGTCACCGCCTGCATCGGCGGCGGCCAGGGGATCGCGGCGGTGGTGGAAGCGGCGTAGGGGCCGAGGGCACGGTTCGGTGGGGCCGCGCGCAAGGCGCGGCCCCTCACGAATGGGCTATTGGGACGGGCGGCAGGGCGGCGACCTCAGCCTTGGTCAGGTCGACGCGGATCCCGTCCTCGATGCCCGTCACCGCATGGATGGGGATGGCGACCTGCTTGGTGCCCCAGAGGTGGCCCTCCTGCAGGAGGAAATGCGTCACCTGGTGGTCGGCCGGGTCGACGACCAAGCCCTGCACGTGGCCGATGGGCCCGTCCTTGGCGTAGACGCGCTCGCCGCGGCGCACCTCCACCTCGCCCAGGGGGATGCGGTCGTACGTCACGCGGTGCGGCTGGTGGGGCCGCGCCATGCGGTCGAGGGCCCCCACACCCGCGGTGCCGACACCGCCGAAGTTCAGGCCATAGTACGGCCAGGCGTAGGCGTGGTCGCGACCGTAGTCCGTGTCGTCGGGGCCGGGCTCGATGAAGTCGACCTCCCGCACGTCCTCCAGGCCGTCGAACTCCTTGCGGGTGCAGCTGAGGTGGACCTGGCCGGTCGTGCCTGACAGCAGGTTCAGGCTCACGAGCTTGGTCCGGCCGTGGGGATGCCGCGGCTCGACGACCAGGTGCGTGACCCTCCTGGCGACAGGGTCGATGACGACGCGGACCAGCTCGCCGCAGGGGCCGTCGCTGCATGACACGGGGCTGGGGATGGTGAAGGGCTCGGGTGCGCTCCCGGCCATGGGCCTCATCCTCCTCTGCCCGCCGCGGCGGGGACCGTGTGAAGGTGGCGGTTCGCCGGGCGGAAGGATCTCGTCCACCCCGACCATAGCACGCGGTCCGCGCGGCGTCGGTGGCCCATTGGGAGGCGGGCGGTGGCCATTGGACCCCGGCCCGGTGGCGAGCTAAGGGGCGCTTCGCAAGCGCCCCGCTTCCCTGGGGGATGTGGGCACGGGGGCGGTGCGGCCGGCTGCCGGGACCCCATCGACGCGCATGGACCTCCGTCCGTCGATGCCCGAGGCTGTGCCGGGCTGCGGCTGGGTGCGGCCGGCCTGCTCGACAGCGCGTCCGTGACAGCAACCGGGCCTGCCTTGCTTGCATGGGATGCCGTCGATAGGCTGGACGTGGAGATGGTTCAATGGCGAAGGCGCAGGTGCCAGTGACCTGGCGGCTCGATCCCGAACTGTTCGCGCGGGTTGAGGCCGCCGCGCGGGCAGAGGGCAAGTCGGTGCAGGCGTTTGCCAGCGAGGCGCTCGCGAAGGCGGTCGATGATCTGGCCCCCATGCCCTCAGACGAAGATCGGGCTTGGCTCGATGCGGACATGGGCGAGCTGCCCGCCTATGACTGGGGGCCCGATGGTCCGCCGGCGGGCCGACCGGTTCGCTACGCGCCTGGACGCGGGCTGATCATCGAGGGTGGCCGCCCTGAGCGCTGAAGAGGTCGCGGTCGGTGATGTCCTGCTTGTGGCGCTCGGCGTGAACGTGCCAACCGGTCATGAGCAGGCGGGAACACGGCCAGTCGTCGTTGTGCCGTGCCCCCCTCACCCCTTCGCTACCCCGTCCTGATGATCGTGCCTGTGACGACGCAGGGCGGGGGTTGGACTGAGGCCAACCCGCGACTTTACCCACGGCTTCCCGCCGGTTCCGGCATCCGCGCGGGCGCCGCGGTCCTTTGCGACCAACTCCGCAGCTGCGACGTGCGCCGCGTCATCCGGTACCTCGGGACCTTGCCGCAGGAGAGGTTGGCCACGGTCCAGCAGGGCGTGAGGGCGGCGCTGCGTCTCGACTGAGTGCACGCGGCGCTTCCAGGCGCCAGCGCCACCTGAGATGCCCCGCCGCGCCTGCGTCACGGGTGTGCTGCACACAACAGTACAAACGGACCGGTCCGCGCGGGGAACCTCCTCGCTGCGGCAGTGACGCCGCCACCCGCCATGTGGGCGATCAACAACACCGCCGGTCGCGGCTGGAGTCTCGGAGTCGCGGTCGCGGGGCCCCATGCCGGCAAGCGGTGGTGTGGTGAGCGGCCGCGCCTGAGCGGCGGTCAGCTGAGGGGCTGAAGGTTACAGGCGCGCCATCCGGATCCTGGGTCGCATGCGTGCGCGGGGTTCCGTACCCCGGACCGTCCCCGCGTTCGGAGAAGCGCGAAGCGAGTCCACGTCGTCTTGGCGGTGGGCCGGGGGGCAGCACATGGCGCTGTCCACGGCCACGGCATATCCACGGCCCTGGGACTGCCTCAGATGGCGGCGTTCTCGCGGATGGCGCGGCCCTCGCGGAAGCGGGCCAGGTCCAGGGTGCTGACGTCGATCGAGGGCGGCAGGCCCAGGATCATCTCGGCCAGCACCCGGCCGACGGCCGGCGAGTGCTGGAAGCCATGGCCGCTGAAGCCATTGGCCACGAAGAACCCCGGGAGCTCGGGCACGGGGCCGAGGACCGGGTTCTCGTCGGGGCTGACCTCGTAGAGCCCGGCCCAGCTGCGGACGATCTCGGCGTCGGCGAGCAGGGGCAGGCGGCGCATGATCGTGCGGCCAAGCAGCAGCACGCCGGCGTCGTCGGGGTCCGTGCGGAAGCTGGAGGGCTCATCGGGGTCGGAGGCGCCCATCAGCAGGCCGCCGCCGTCCCCCCGCGCCCACGAGGCGGTGTCGTAGTCGATCGTCATCGGCATGTCGCCCGGCAGGCCGGGGTGGGGCGCCGTGACGTAGATCTGGCGCCGGTACGGCAGCACGGGCACCTCGACGCCGGCCATGCGGCCAATGAGGCCCGCGCCGGGACCGGCGGCGTTGACGACCACGGGGGCATCCAGCGGACCTTCTGCGGTCTCCACGCCAGCGATGCGGCCGCCCGCCACGCGGATGGCGGTCACCTCGGCACCGGTGCGGATGGTGACGCCCAGGCGCCGCGCCGCGCGGGCCAGGCCCTGCACGACGGCGTACGGGTCGGCATAGCCGTCCTCGGGGCAGAAGGTGGCGCCGAGCAGGCCCGTGGCGTCGACGTACGGGAAGCGGGCGGCGACCTCGTTTGGACTCAGGGTCTCCACCGGCACGCCCAGCTCGCGCTGCATGCGCGCGTTGGCGAGCATGTCGGACCAGTGAGCGGGGTCGGCGACGAGCATCAGGTAGCCGACCTGGCGCAGGCCGGGGTCCGCGTCCGCCTCCTCCGGCAGGCGCTTCAGGAAGCCGAGGCTCCACTGCGACAGGCGCACGTTGGCCGCCGTGCCGAACTGCAGGCGGATGCCGCCGGCGCTGCGGGAGGTTGAGCCGCTGCCCAGCACGGGCTCGCGCTCGAGCAGGGCGACCTCGCGGGCGCCGAGCTTGGCCAGGTGATAGGCGATGGACACGCCCACCACGCCGCCGCCCACGATCGCGACCTCCGGCACCGCCGACCGCCCCCTCCGCTCCATTGAAGCACGTAGATTGGAAGTAGTGGTGCGGGCGGCGACGGAGGCCGACCGGGCGGCGGCGGAGGCGCTCTCCCGGCGGTGGGCGGCCGCGGGCATCCCCTGCACCCCCCGAGGCGCTGCGGGGGGCGGCTCCACGGTCCGGTCCTCGTGGGAACGCATTTCGATGCACTCGTCGAGTACGTGCTCGTCCGGGAGCTGGCCGTCTTTCCCCCAGGCATACGGCGCTCGAGGTCACGGCGACCTTCGTGGGGGCGGGGAGGATCGGCGGATCCCTGCTCGATGCGGTGCTGGCCGCGGGGCAGGCCGCCGGCTGCCGCCACACCATCGTGGCCTCCGCCAGGCTCGACATCGCCGGCGCCATGCGCTTTTATGCATCGCGCGGCTTTCAGCCCTGGTCCGTCCAGATGTGCCGCGGCGCCTGAGACGGGCGCCCATCACCGCATTCCGCCCTCCTGCATAGCTTGGCAGCGGTTTCCGGGCGGGAGGGCGACGTGCAATTGGTGCAGTCGGACGAAGGGCTGACGGTGGAGCTATACACCCAGATGGCCACGATCCGGCGGGTCGAGGAGACGCTGCAGGCGCTCTTCCGCCAGGGGCGGATGCGGGGCACCACCCACGTCAGCATCGGGCAGGAGGCGTGCGCCGCCGGCGTGGTGGGGGCGCTCGACCGCCAGCGCGACTTCGTGTTCAGCACGCACCGCTGCCACGGCCACTTCCTGGCCTGGGGCGGGGAGCCCCGGGCGCTGTTCGCGGAGCTCTTCGGACGCGAGACGGGGATCTGCGGCGGCCTGGGCGGCAGCCAGCACCTCTGCTGGAGCGGGTTCTTCAGCAACGGGATCCAGGCCGGCATGGCGCCCGTGGCCGTGGGGATGGCCCTTTCGCGCAAGGCCGCCGGCGAGGGGATCGGGGCCGCGTTCCTGGGCGATGGGACGTTCGGGGAAGGCACGCTCTACGAGAGCATGAACCTCGCGGCGCTCTGGGGGGCGCCGCTGCTGTTCGTGGTCGAGGACAACGGCTACGCGCAGAGCACGCCCCGGCGCGTGCAGCACGCGGGGCGCCTTTCCGCCCGGCCGGCGGCCTTCGGCATCGAGACCGTCGTCCAGGACGCCCGCGACCCCGTCGCCCTGCGCCGGCTGGCGGAGGCGCTGATCCTGGCCGTGCGCTCGGACTGCCGGCCGCGCTGCCTCTACCTGCACACGTACCGCCTGGCCGCGCACAGCCGCAGCGAGGACTACCGCGATCCCGAGGAGGTGCAGGCCCGGCGCCAGCGCGACCCCCTGCCGGCATTGCGCCGGCGCCTCCCCGAGGACCAGGCGGACGCCATCGACCGCGAGATCGCGCGCCGGGTGGCGGAGGCGGTCGCGGCGGCGGAGTCGGACCCGCCCGCCCAGCCCCGCGGGGTGCCGCTGCCGGCCGCCACCCTGCCCCTGGCGCCCCTGCTGCCCACCGGAGGGGAGCGCGCATGACCCCGAGCGCCAACGGGGCGGTCCATGGCCATGGCGGCGGGCTCACCTTCCGCGCCAGCCTGACCGAGGCCATGGACGGGCTGCTGCGGGGGGACCCGCGGGTGCTCATCCTGGGCGAGGATGTCCTTGACCCGTACGGCGGGGCCTTCAAGGTCACGCGCGGGCTGTCCGACCGCTACCCGGGGCGGGTGCTGGCGACGCCCGTCAGCGAGGCGGCCATCATCGGCACGGCCACGGGCCTGGCGATCGGCGGGCTGCGCCCCATCGCGGAGGTCATGTTCGGCGACTTCCTGCTGCTGGCCGCCGACGAGCTCATCAACCACGCGGCCAAGTTCCGCGCCATGTACCACGAGCAGGTGACGGTGCCGCTGGTGGTGCGGGCGCCGGCCGGCGGCGGGCGGGCGTACGGCCCCACGCACAGCCAGTCGCTCGAAAAGCACTTCCTCGGTGTGCCCGGGCTGAAGGTGGTGGCGCCCACGCACCTGCACGACCCCGGCGCCCTGCTGCGGGCGGCGGTCGCCGACCCGGACCCCGTGCTCTTCGTGGAGCATAAGCTCCTCTACCCCCTGGAGCTGCGGCCGTCCGAGCAGCGGGGGACCCCCTACCCCACGGCCACGGTGCGGGCGGGGGACGGCGATCCGGGGGTGATCATCTTCGCGTACGGGGGTGGGGTGCGGTGGTGCCTGCCGGCCATGAGCCGGCTGGCCGAGGCGGGGGTTTCCTCCACGCTCTGCCTGCCCTCCCGGATCGACCGCTTTGAGCCCTGGACCTGGTGGGACCTGGCCGGGCGGCCGCCCGCCGCCGTCCTGGTCGAGGAGGGCACGGCGGGCCACGGCTGGACGGCGGAAGTGGCGGCGCAGCTGGCGGAAGCGGGCGATGCCCCGTCCATCCGCCGCGTGACCGGGGCCGACGACATCATCCCGGCCGCCGGCCACCTTGAGGACGCCATGCTTCCGTCCGCCGAGGCGGTGGTGGCGGCGGCGCTGGCCCTGGTGCGCTAGAGGGGGACATCGCATGGATCTCTGGTACCACCTGGTCGGGCCGGAGCAGGCCGGGGGCCCGCGGCTGGCGCTGGCCCTGGCCGGGGCGCGGCCCCTGGAGGCGGACCCGCTGCCGGCCGCCGGCCACCTGATCTTCGCGCCGGCGGGCATCGCCGACCTGACGGCGGCCACGCTGCTGGGACTGCTGCAGTGCCACCTCCGCCGCGGCGCCGCCGTGACCATGGCGCTGCCGGAGGGTCAGGAGGCCGTGGGGCTGGAGGGCGGGCCACCGGCCGAGGGCCCGGTGCTGGCGGTCGCCGACCTGGGACGGGTGGGTCCCGAGGCCCGCCGCTTCCTCACGGATCCCGCCCGGCTCTGGGACTGGGCGCGGGCGCGCGGCCACCCGGTCGCCCTCTGGCGCCGGACCGGCGGCGCTGCCGCCGACAGCCGGGAGGACCGCCTGGCGCAGCTTGTGGCGGACGGCGTGGCCATCCTCGATCCAGCGACCACCTGGGTGGACACTGCGGCGGATGTGGCGCCCGGAGCCACGCTTCTGCCCTTCACCATGATCGAGGGGGCCTGCACCGTCGGGCCGGGGTGCCGCATCGGACCCGGCAGCCACGTCCGCGGCAGCCGCCTGGGCCGGGACGTCCACATCTGGTACTCGGTCGTCGAGGAGGCGGAGCTTGGCGACGGGGTGGAGATCGGCCCCTATGCCCACCTGCGGCCGGGCTGCGTGCTGGCGGCCGGGGTGCGCGTGGGCAACTTCGTGGAGCTGAAGAACGCGCGGGTCGGCGCCCGCGCGCGCCTCCCCCACCACACGTACATGGGCGAGGTCGACATCGGGGCGGCCGCCAACATCGGGGCCGGAGCGGTGGTGGTCAACTACGACGGCAGGCGGAAGCGCCGCGCCCGCATCGGCGCCGGGGCCATGGTGGGCTGCAACGCCAACGTGATCGCCCCCGCCGCGATCGGCGAGAACGGCTACGTGGCCGCCGGGTCGAGCATCACCGAGGACGTGCCGGAGGGCGGCCTCGCGTTGGCGCGAGGCCGCCAGCACAAGGTCGCGGGGTGGGTCGCGCGCCGCCTGGGTCCGGGGACGGCCTCTGGGATCGAGCCGCCCGAGCCCGCCGGGAGCTGATCAGCGCGGCCCCGCCATCGCGGGGCGGCGGCCGCCCAGCACCTGGCGCAGGCTCAGCATCTCGCCGACCGGGACCGCGATCAGGCAGGGGCTGTCGTCGGCCAGGGCCTCGGCCAGGGCGCCCTCCAGGGCCTCCGGGCTCTCCGCCCGGATGCCGCGGATGCCGAAGGACTCGGCCAGGCGCACGTAGTCGGGGTTGGTGAGGTCGGTGCCGAGCACGCGGCCGCCGAATTCCGTCTTCTGCGTGAGCTTCACGTTGCCGAAGGCCTTGTCGTCGAAGACGATGGTCACAAGGCCGAGGTTGAAGCGCTTGGCCGTGGCCAGCTCCGACATGCCGTAGCCGAAGCCGCCATCGCCCGTGATGCAGACGACCCTGCGGTCCGGCAGGCCGGCCTTGACGCCCAGGGCCGTGGGGAAGCCGTAGCCCAGGGTGCCCTGGTAGCCGGGGGTCAGGAACGTGCGCGGCTCGTACACCGGGAAGGCGCTGCGGGCGACGTAGCCGACCTGGGTCATCTCGCTGACCAGGACGCCGTCGTCGGGCAGGGCCTTGCGCAGGGCCTGGCAGTACCGGGTCTGGGGCTGGACCTTCTCCAGGTCGGCGGCGACGGCGGCCCGCACCTCGCCGAGGTCCAGCCAGGGGCCGGGCCGGCGCGGCATCTCCCCCAGCTCGTCGGAGAGGGCGGCAAGACCCAGGCGCGCGTCAGCCTCCACGGCCACGGCCGGGTGGCGCGGCTCGCCGAGGTCGTTGGGGTCGGCGTTCATCAGGATCAGCTGGGCGGCGGCCGGGATCTGGGCGGCGTTCATGCCGCCGACCAGGCGCGTGCCCACGGCCAGGACGACGTCGGCCAGGGGCAGGACGCGCTGGCCGCCCATGCTGGTCAGGCTGAGCGGGTTGCGGTCGGACATGGCGCCGCGCCCGTTGTCCGTGGCGACCACGGGGGCCTGCAGCTTTGCGGCCAGGCGGGCCAGCTCGGCCATGGCGCCGGCGGCCGCGATGCCGCCGCCCGCCATGATCACCGGGCGCTGGGCCCGCTTCAGCAGGGCCGCGGCGTCGCGCAGGACGGCGGGGTCGGGGGCCGTGCGCAGGCCGGAGCCGGGGACGGGGTCGCGCAGGCGGACGTCGGCCCTGGCAGCGAGAACGTCCGGCGGCACCTCCAGGGCCACGGGGCGGGGGCGGCCGCTGCGCAGCTGGCGGAAGGCCTCCTGCACCAGGGCCGGGATCTCGTCGGGGGTGGCCGCGCGGGCGGCCCACTTGGTCAGCGAGGTCAGGATCTCGCTCTGGTCGGGGATCTCGTGCAGCTGGCCCTGGCCCTTGCCGATGAACTGGGTCGCCACCTGGCCGGCGATCAGCAGCACGGGCGAGGAGCAGGCGTAGGCCGTGACCAGGCCGGCGCCGGCGTTCAGCACGCCGGGGCCCGGCACCACCATGGCCACGCCGACCTCGCCGCGGCTGCGGGCATACCCGTCGGCCATGTAGGTGGTCGACTGCTCGTGGCGGGTGACGACGAAGTCGATGTGCTCGCGCTGGCCATACAGCCCGTCGAATGCATGGTCGAGCTGCACCCCGGGCAGCCCGAACATCATCGTGACGCCCTCGCGCACCAGCTGCGCGGCAAGCGCCTCTCCCCCGGTCATCTCCATGGCGGTACCCCCTTGCGGCGGCAGCCCTTGGTGTGGCTGCGGCAGGACGGCTATGGGTCCTGCGTTCCGAGTGATGGGAGAGATTCGCCGGGCCGGGGGCAAACGCCTCGTGCGGGGGGCGAAGGAGTTGGCCGCCGTGGGGTCGTGGGTGCGGACCGGGAACGGCGGCCGGGGGCGCGGTAGAATCAGGAGGCTTGAAGGCTGGGGAGCGAGCCGCCGACGGGCTGGGATGTGTCCTGCGGCTGACGCGGAGGTGGCCAGGGTGAGCAAGCGGGGCGCGGTTCTCATCACCGGGGGTGCCGGGTACATCGGCTCCTTCGTGGTGCGGGCATGCGTGCGGGGCGGCATGTCCGCTGTCGTGCTGGATGACGCCTCGACGGGACACTTCGCGGCGGTCGGGCGTGCGGGGGCGGACGTGGAGGCGGTCCGTGGGCGGGTCGGCGACCAGGCGCTGGTGCGCGCGCTGATCGCCGAGCACGGTGTGGAGGTCTGCGTTCACCTCGCCGGAAGCAGCCGCGTCGGGGAGTCGACCGAGAACCCGCTCAAGTACTTTCAGAACAACGTCGCCGAGGGCATGGCCCTGCTCGAGGCGCTGGTGGGCGCCGGGGTGAGGCGGTTCGTCTTCAGCTCGTCGGCGGCCGTCTATGGGCCGCCGGCACGGGTACCGATCGTCGAGGACGCGCCCCTGGGGCCGATCAGCCCGTACGGCGACACCAAGGTGATGCTGGAGCGCATCCTGGAGCGGCTGCAGGACGCGCACGGGCTGCGGTACGCGGCGCTGCGCTATTTCAACGCGGCCGGGGCCGACCCCGAGACCGGGCTTGGCGAGGACCACGACCCCGAAACGCACCTGATCCCGCTGGCCATCGACGCCGCCATGGGGCTGCGCGGGCCGCTGACGGTGTTCGGCGACGACTACCCGACGCCCGATGGGACCTGCATCCGCGACTACGTGGATGTGCGGGACATCGCGGCCGCGCACGTCGCGGCGCTTGAGGCGCTCGCCGGCGGCGGCAGCCTGGGTGCCATCAACCTTGGGAGTGAGCGGGGATACGGCGTCATGGAGGTGCTGGAGGCCGTGGGGGCG
>DAHVAF010000015.1 GCA_027314765.1 Clostridia bacterium
CGGTGCGGACGCGTTCGCGCGTGGGACGGTCCAGCTTCTCCAGGTCGCTGACGGCCCGCTCGGTCCACTCACCGCGCCGGCTCTTGTCCGAGCCGTCGCCAGACCTCGTCGTCGCTCACAAGGCGTCCGGCGCGGACGTCCTCCAGGGCCTCGGCGATGGCCGTGGCCTCCTCCGGTGTCACAGGTTCTCCTTCCCCGGGAGCCGTAGCAAGCTTCAAGAAACGGTGGTCGACCCGGTGCTCCGCCACGGTCTCACGTTACGCCACGCCATTGAATTTCGCCGCACGGCTCCGGGCCTTCCGTGCAGGCGGAGGGGTCTCGCCGCCCGGGGGCGGCCTCCCCGCCCTGGACGCCGCGTCCGGCCCGGCCTACGATGTGGCTGTAGGACAAACCCGACCCCGCATCCCACCAGTCCATGCATTCGGCGCGATCTGCGTTAGCAGAGCGTGACTAGGATCTCGCCCGTGTTGCAGGCGAGCAGATAGCGCACGAACTTGCGGATGTTGTCATAGATGGCGCGGCCCTCCTCGATGGCCGCGACGATCGTGGCGAAGTTGTCGTCCGTCAGGACCATGGCGGAGGCTTCTTTCGTCACGTCGGTGCCCGTGCGGCCCATGGCCACGCCGATGTCGGCCTCGCGCACGGCGGGGGCGTCGTTCACCCCGTCGCCCGTCATGGCCACCACATGCCCGCGCGCCTGCAGGGCGCGCACGATGCGCAGCTTGTCGGCCGGGGAGGTCCGCGCGTACACGAAGGTCCGCTCGACCTCCATGGCCAGCTCGCGGTCGCTCCAGCCCGCCAGGTCGGCGCCCGTCGCGCACCGGCCACCCGGCGGCATCAGCGCCAGCTCCTCGGCCACCGCGCGGGCCGTCAGCGCGTGGTCGCCGGTGATCATCACGATGCGCACGCCAGCCCCGCGGCAGCGGCGGATGGCCTCGCGCGCCTCGGGCCGCGGGGGGTCCAGCAGGCCGCAGAGGCCGCAGAACGTGAGGTCGCGGTCCGTGAGGGCGGCAAGGCACGTGCCGGCGGCATGTTCGTCCGGCTCGGCTGTGGCGGGCACGTGGCCCGCACCCACCCCTCGATCGGCGCCAGCCACCCGACCCGCCCCGGCCACCCCGGATGCGGCGGCCACCTGCCCCGCCCCCGCCACCAGCGCCTCGGCCCCCGGCGGCAGCTCGCGCCGGGCCATGGCCAGCACCCGCAGCGCACGCCCGGCCATGGCGTCCCCGGCCGCGCGGATGGCCCAGCGCGTCGCCTCGTCCAACGGGACCGCGCCGCCGTCGCGCACCACGTGGGAGCAGCGTGCCAGGATCTCGTCCAGGGCGCCCTTGACGTGGGCGATGTACCGACCGCCGCCGGCTGCACCGCCCGCCGCCCCGCCGGCCCCCCCGGCCCGGCCAGCCCCGCCGGCTCCGGCCGTCCCCGCCACGCCTGCCCCGCCCGCCGCCCCGCCGGCTGCCCCTCTCCCCGTCGCGCAGATCACCGCCATCCGCCGCCGCGTCGAGTCGAACGGCACCTCGGCGACCCGCGGCTGCGCCGCCCGGAGTGCCGCCAGGTCGATCCCCGCCTCGACTGCGGCGCGCAGCAGGGCCACCTCGGTCGGGTCGCCCTCCTCCCCCGCCGCGTCGTTGCAGAGCGCCGCCGTCTCCAGCGTCCAGCGCCACGGCTCGCCACGCTCCGGGTAGACCGCCCGCACGCGCATGGCGTTCTGCGTCAGGGTCCCCGTCTTGTCCGTGCAGATCACCGTCGCGCAGCCCAGCGTCTCGACCGCCGGCAGGCGCCGCACGATCGCGTGCTTCTTGATCATGCGCTGCACGCCGAGGGCCAGGGCGATCGTGACGATGGCCGGCAGTCCCTCGGGGATGGCGGCCACGGCCAGGCTCACCCCCGCCAGGAACATGCGGTAGGGGTCCTCGCCCTGCAGCACGCCCATCACGACGACGGTGGCCGAGATCAGCAGGCAAGCCAGCACCAGCGTGCGCCCGACCTGGTCCAGGCGCCGCTGCAGCGGAGTCTCGCGGTCGCCCGCCGTGCCGATGAGCCCGGCGATGCGGCCGACCTCGGTATCGCCGCCAGTCGCCACCACGAGCCCGCGACCCCGCCCGCGCACGACATGCGTGCCCTGAAAGGCCATGTTGCGGCGGTCGCCGGGTGTCACCGCCGCCCCGACGAGGGGTCGCACCCCCTTCTCGATGGCCTGCGACTCGCCGGTCAGGGGCGCCTCATCGGCCGCCAGGTCGGCCGCCCCCGCCAGCCGCAGGTCGGCGGGCACCCGGTCACCGGCCTCCAGCAGCACGACATCGCCGGGCACAAGCTGGGCCGCCGGCACCTGCCCCACGCGGCCGTCGCGCACCACGCGCGCGGTCGGTGCCGTCAGCGCGCGCAGGGCTTCCAGACTACGCTCGGCCCGCGCCTCCTGGAGGTAGCCGAGGAGGGCGTTGACCGCCACGATGGCCAGAATGGCGGCGCCGTCGGCCACCTCGCGGAACAGGAAGGACACCGCCGCCGCGCCGATGAGGACCATGACCATGAAGTCGCGCAGCTGTCCGGCGAGCATGGCCCACCAGGGCCGCCGCACCGCACGCGCGATCTCGTTCGGCCCGTGGCGCAGCAGCCGCGCCGCCGCCTCGCTGGCGGAGAGCCCGCGCTCCGGGTCCGTCTGCAGGCCGGCCGCGGCCTCGTCGACTGCCAGGGTGTGCCAGTCCGTGCGCGAGCGCCCCCACTCCGCGTCCCGTCAAAGCCGTATGCGGCCGGCGGCCCGGCAAGAAACGGCCAAGTCGGCGAATCCGGTGGCCGGGCTTGCGCCCGGCCGTCACCATCCGCCATCAGCCGCCGTGTGGGGCCCGCACCATACGACGCCGGAATGCGCGCCGGCACGTTGGCCGGCACCGTCGCTGGCCGCCCGCCGGTTTCGGCGTTTCCGCACTCACACATCCCGGCAAGCGGACCACCCCCTGGAACCCGGTGGAGATCGAGGAATTATCATCGCCGAATGCCGTCATGGGTGGTAGGATAGTCCGCGTTCAGAGGGGGCACGTCCGCAATGTCGCGCCAGGTCCAGCGCACCATCGTGATCATGTGGATCGGTGCGTTCCTGACCTCCGCAAGCTTCTCGCTCGTCTTCCCGTTCCTACCCCTCTACTTTCAACAGATGGGCCTGAAGACCGGCATCGCCGAGTGGACGGGCGTGGCCTTCTCGATCAGCTATCTCGCGCAGGCCATCGTCTCGCCGCTTTGGGGCTCCGTGGCCGACCGCATCGGCCAGAAGCCGATGATGATCCGCTCCGGCGCGGCCATCATGCTCGTATTCGTCGGCATGGCGGTCGCGACCAACCCCGTGCAGATCGTGCTGCTGCGCCTGATGAACGGCGCCCTCTCCGGCTTCATCCCCGCCTCGTCGGCGCTGCTGGTGCGCATCACGCCGCGCGAGCGCCTGGGCCGCGCCATGGGCTTTCTGCAATCCGCACCGGCGGCCGGCGCCATCATGGGCCCGCTGCTCGGCGGCTTTCTCGTCCAGGTGATTGGCATGCGCCCGACCCTCTGGGCCGGCGCCGGCGCGATGGTGGTGGCGACCGCCCTGGCCATATGGGGCGTCCACGAACCGCCGGTCGCGGAGAGCAACCGCCGCGAGCGCCTGCACCCGTTGCGGGACATCCGGGTCGCGCTGAACCATCCGGCCCTGCGCGAGATCTTCCTGGTGACCGTCGTCATCTGGACCGCCAACACCGCCATCGAGCCCCTGATCACGCTCTACGTCGCGGGCTTCCCTGGCCTCGGCGCGGTGCCGTTATGGAGCGGCCTCCTCTTCAGCCTGGTGGGCGTCGCCTCCGTCTTCGCATCGCCCCGCTGGGGCCGCGAGGCCGAGGTGCGCGGCCCGGGGCGGGTGCTCCGGATCGGGGTGCTCCTGGCCGGCGTGGGCAATATCCTGCAGGTCTTCATGACCAACGCGGTCGACTTCGGCCTGACGCGCCTGCTCCTGATCGGCGTGGGCTTCGCGGCCGTCACCCCGGCACTGAATCTCATCGTCGCGCGCCACAGCGCGCGCGAGTTCCAAGGCCGGGCCTTTGGCACCTACAACAGCATCAACCAGGTCGGCGGCATGCTCGGACCGCTGATCGGCGGCTTCTGGGGCGGCGCGTTCGGCATCCGCAGCAACTTTGTGTTCACGGGGGTCCTGTTCTTGGCCACGACCCTGCTGGTGGCGCCGTCCGTCCGGCGCGACGGCGTCGCCGACACCACCCTGGCCGGCACCCCGTCCACGGCTGGCTGAAGCCGGAGCCGAATGGCCCTGCCGCGGGGCAGGGCATACTCGCGCCTGCGAGGAGGGCTCGCGGGCGTGTGGTTGGGCTGGCCCCTTGCGCGCGTACTCTATCTGTTCCTCGGCGTCGCCTTCCTTGCCGTATTCGTGCAGGTGACCCTCTTCCACATGCGCCAGAACTTCTATCACCCCACGCAGTGGCTGCCCGTCATCGTGACGCCGGCGCTGGGGCTCTGTGCCCTGCTGCTGACTTGGCAGGACGGTGCGCTGGCCCGTGCCGGGCTGACCGTGCTCGCCGTCTCCGGGGTCGGCATCGGGCTCATCGGCACCTACTACCACTTCGCCGGCACCGGCCAGCGTGTCGGCGGCTACAACCTCAACAACTTCATGGTGGGCCCGCCGCCCATGCTGCCCCTCATCGTCGTGGCGCTGAGCGGCCTCAGCCTGGTCGTGCTGCATGGCGTCTGATGCCGCCCCGCCCGTGTACCCCGGCTTTGATGTCATGGCGGAGCGGCTGGCCTGGGATCCCGCGACGCGGGCCGTCGTCGCGGCGCGTCTGAGCCCGGGGCGCCCCCAGGCCCTGACGGAGGCCGAGGCGCGCACGGTGGCGGCGGCGGCGCGACAGCTCCTGGCGGAGGACCGGTCCGAGATCCTGACATTCGTCGTCTCCCACTTCGACAGCCGGCTGCAGAGCGATGCGGGCGAGGGCCAGCGGGAGGTCGGCGTGCCGCCGGAAGCCGATCTGTTGCGGCGCGGCCTTGCCGCGCTCGATCGGGCCGCCGGCGGCGAGGGGGCCGCAT
Source organism: Clostridia bacterium (assembly GCA_027314765.1). Lineage (GTDB taxonomy): Bacteria > Bacillota > Sulfobacillia > RBS10-35 > JAJYVM01 > JAJYVM01. Next base: position 5,059 of record DAHVAF010000015.1, read on the forward strand.
TTGCGGGTTTGCCGGCCGCCGAGCAGAGGGAATTGATCGCCGCCCTGGCCGCGGATCGCGCCGAGCCCGCGGACGCCTTCGCGGGCCTGCCGCAGAAGGCCCTGTTCAGCAAGCTGCTTGGCCTCGCGGCCGAGGCGCTGGCCTCGCACCCTGCCGTGTGGTCGGAGATCGGCTACGCCGGACCCGCCTATCCCCGCGGCTACTACCGGCTGGGGCGCGGGGTGCTGGACCCCTGGGAGCCGCGGGCGGACCCGGCGGCGCGCCGGAGGATCACCCCGCGCGAACAGTCGGGCGGCGGGGTATCCGCCCGCCTGGCCGACGTGGACGGGCGCACGCCGGCCGCCGACCACCAGGAGAGGGGCTGAGCGCCATGGCCCCTTCGCCGGGCGGCGAGGCGATCCGCCGTCACTGTGACCACTACTCCGGCCACCTCTTCGACCACCTCGATCACCGCAAGTTCGGCGACGACGAGGTGGACGTGTGCATCGTCGGCGCGGGCGCCGCCGGCGGTGTGCTGGCCCAGCGCCTGGCCGCCGCGCGCCTGCGCGTGGTCGTCGTGGAGGCCGGCCCGTTCTGGGACCCGGCCACCGACTTCGTCAGCGACGAGCTGGCCACCCAGCGCCTGGGCTGGCAGGACACGCGCCTGGTCGCCGGCCGCGATCCGCTGAAGCTTGGCCACAACACCTGCGGCCGCGGCGTGGGCGGCGGCACCACCCACTTCACGGGCGTGTTCCTGCGCTTTCACGCCAGCGACTTCCGCACCCGGAGCCTCGACGGCGTGGGCGTTGACTGGCCCCTGACCTATCAGGACCTCGAGCTCCACTATCGCCAGATCGAGCACGAGGTCGCCGTCTCCGGGCCGCTGCGGTTTCCGTGGGGCGAGTACCACGGACCCTACCCCTACCCGGCCCGCTCGGCCGTCAGCCCCAACGCGCAGGTCTTCCAGCGCGGGTGCGCCGCCCTGGGCATCGAGAGCTGCGTGCCGCCCCTGGCGATCCTCTCGGCGCCCCACGCCGGACGGCCGCCCTGCATCAACCGTGGCTTCTGCAACCAGGGCTGCAAGCCGAATTCGAAGTTCAGCACGCTGATCCAGCACATCCCCCAGGCGATTGCCGATGGGGCGGAGGTGCTGAGCGACTGCATGGCGACCCAGGTTGAGGTGGGGCGCGACGGCGCCGCCAGAGCCGTGCTCTTCGACCACGAGGGCCGCGAGCATCGCCAGCGCGCCCGCGTGGTGATCCTCTGCGGCTTCGTGGTGGAGACGCCGCGCCTGCTGCTGCAGTGCACGGGGCCCGGTCACGAGGACGGCCTCGCCAACTCCAGCGGCATGGTCGGGCGCGGCGTGATGGTGCACTCCTCCCACGACGTGTACGCCGCGTTCGCCGACGAGGTCCGTCTCTACAAGGGCACGCCCGTGCTGGCCACCACCCAGGCCTATTACGGGACAGACCCCAGCCGCGGCTTTGCCCGGGGCTACACGCTGCACGCCCACGGCGCGCGCCCGGTCGAGCTCGTCAGTGGCCTTTGCGGGGCGGGGCTCTGGGGGTTGGAGCTGCGGGAGGCCATGCGGGAGTATAACTACCTGGCCCGGGTGACGATGATCGGCGAGGTTTTGCCGGATCAGGACAACCGGGTGCGCCTCGCGGACGAGCGGGATGCCCACGGCATGCGGCGCGCGGTGGTGGATTTCAGCCTCGGGGAGCACGACCAGCGGCTGATCGCCCACGCCGTCGGTCGTGCCAGGGCGATCCTGGAGGCCGCCGGCGGCACGGTGCGCCACGTGGCTCCGGACACGGCACACCTGCTCGGCGGCTGCCGCATGGGCGACGACGCGGCCACTTCGGTCGTCGACGGCGACTGCCGCTGCCACGACGTCCCCAACCTGTACATCTGCAGTGGCGCCGTGTTTCCCACCTCGGGCGGCGGCAACCCCACGGAGACGATCATGGCCCTTGCGGCGCGGACGGCCGCCCGGCTGCTGGAACGGGCCCGGCGGCGCGAGCTCACGGCGGTCTGAGAGGGGCCCCGCGCCGGCGGCACGGCCGCCCGGCTGCTGGTGCGGGCCTGGGGCGCGAGCCCACGGCGGTCTGAGAGGGGCGGCGCGCCGGCGTCCCGAATCCCCCCACCCCGGAGGGGGACGATCGGCCGTGCTCCAGGGGACGCGTGCCGTGATCACCGGCGCGAGCCGTGGCATCGGGGCCGCGGTGGCGCGGCGGCTTGAGGGAGAGGGCGCGCGCGTCGTTGTGGCCAGCCGGAGCGCCGGTCCCACGGCCGGCGGCGCCACGCACGTCCCCACCGATGTGCGCGATGCCGGGAGCGTGACCCGCCTCTTCGCCGCCGCGGGCGAGGCGTTCGCCGGCCGCCTGGACATTCTGGTCAACTGCGCCGGCGTCTGTTACCTGGAGCCGCTGGCCGGCATGGACCTGGCCCAGTTCGACGAGATGATGGCCACCAACGTGCGCGGCACCCTGCTCTGCGTGCGCGCGGCCGTGCCCCTGATGCGGGCCGCCGGCGGCGGCGACATCGTCAACATGTCGTCCGCGCTTGCCGCGCGTCCGATCACGGCCGGCAAGGGCGGCTACGGCGCCAGCAAGCGGGCCGTGGACGCCATGTCCGAGGCCCTGGCCGAGGAGCTCGACGGCGACGGTATCGCGGTGCACACGTTGGCGCCGACATGGGTCGATACGCCCATGCGCCGGGCCCTGTTCGCCGAGGACCCGACCTGGATGTCGGACGACGACGTCGCCGATGCGCTGGTTTTCCTGCTGACGCGGCCGGCCAAGGTCGCCGTGCAGGCCCTGCGGCTGCTGCCGCGGGCCCGCTATTATCAGCGCTGATTGCCCTTCATCCGATCGCGGCCCAGAACGCCGCGAGGGTCTGGGCGGCACGCGCCGCGTCCTGAAGCATCCCCCAGTGGCCAGGGCCCACCGGCAGGGAGACCTGGGCGTCCGTGCGCCCGGCTGTCCCCCGCGCCAGTGCCCGTCCGCCCGCGACCGGATCCTCGCCCGGGATGATCCCCAGGCCCGGCCGGGCGCGCGCCGCCCCGAGGTCGAGATCCGCCCAGGGCCGAGCTGGCGGGCCGGCCGACCGGTAGAGCGCCAGGATGCAGCGCCCCGTCTCGGCGTCGGTGGCCTCGGCCGCCGCCCGCGCGAAGTCGGCGGTGACGCCGAGGGACTCACAGCGCGCTGCGACCATGGGCCGGGACATCGTGGCCATCGTCGCGACCGCGGCTTCCCCCGCTCCGGCAGTCTGCCAGAGCTTGGCGGAGGCGTGCCAGCTGTACTCGGGCGCGAAAACGCCGGCCACGTCGATGCACCACGAGCGGATGCGATCGGGACGGGCGCAGGCGAGGCGGAGGGCGTGGCCTGTGCCCCAGTCGTGGCCCACCAGGTCCACCGGCTCGCCGAGGGCGGCCAGCTCACCGGCCAGCCACCCCGCGTACGCAGCGGCCGTGGCGGCGAACGCCGCGGGCGCGCCGAACCCCGGGGGCGAGAGCGTCACCGCGTCCGGCCGCCCCAGGGCCTCCGCCAGCGGCCGCCACACCGCCGCGGTCTCCGGAACTCCGTGCACGACGGCCACCATCGCCGTGCCCCCCGTCCACCACGATACCCAAGGCACCGGCTCGGGCGGCCCGGCGTACGCCGGGCCGTCACGACCCGCACTCCGGCGCCGTCCGGCGCTCGGCCGGCAGAGGCCGCGGCCCGAAGCGGAACGCGCACGCCGCGACCGGCGGGTGCTGACTCCGCCGCTGCCGCGCGCGTGATCACGGCGGTGAGGGCGATCTGCAAAAGCGCCGTGGGGGGCGGGGCCGGTCAGGCGCACCCGATGTCGTCGTCGTCCTGGTGCCGGGGCTCGACCCGCGACCGCCCAGCGGCGAGCCCTGCGCCCGCCGGGCTACTCATAGAGCAGGTGACGCGCGCGCACGGGCAGGAAGGACGCGAGTTCGGCGTTCCAATCCGCGAGGATCTCTTCGGCCGGCCGGCCAGCCAGCAGGTCTCGCCGCAGGACCTCAGATCCCGCCAGCCGGTCGAAGTGCGGCAGGCGGAAGGTCATGCGCTCGCCGTGCAGCCGGAGCAGCGTGGCGAGCAGGCGGACGCCCAGGGCCACCGGGCGCACGGCATCGCGCTCGACGACGTGGAACTGGACGCCCTCACAGTCCTCGCCGGCGTACCTCATGCCGAAGGGCCGAAAGGCCGCCGGTCGCACCAGCACGCCCGCCAGACCGGCGGCGGCCAGGTCGCCCGCGAGCCGCTCCCCGTCGATCCACGGGGCGCCGACCAGCTCGTACGGCTTGGTGTATCCGCGGCCCTCGCTGACGCTCGTCCCCTCGAGCAGGCAGGTGCCTGGGTAGAGCAGGGCCATGTCGACGCCGGGGGCGCTTGGCGAAGGCGGCACGAACGGCAGGCCCGTGTCCTCCCACCACATCGATCGCCGCCAGCCCGCCATGCGAACGACGTGCACGTCCCGCCCGACGCCGAGCTCATCGCGGAAGTAGAGCGCCAGTTCCCCGGCCGTCATGGCATGGCGGATCGGGTAGGGTGCGATGCCCAGGAACGACTCGCAGCCCGGCGCGACGAGGTTTCCCTCCGGATGAAGCCCTGTGATGGGATTCGGCCGGTCGCACACGATCAGCGGCAGCCCGGCCGCCGCCGCCGACCGCGCACAGTGCAGGAGTGTGGCGACGAAGGTGTAGTGGCGGCTGCCGATGTCCTGGATGTCATAGACCAGCGCGTCGAGGCCGTCGAGCATCGCGGGCTCGGGCCCGCCGCCCTCCTGGCCGCCGCGGTGGAAGTAGAGGCTGTGGACCGGCACCCCCGTGCGCGGATCGACGGTGGATGCCACATCCTTCTCGTCCTCCACGGCGCCACGGAGGCCATGCTCCGGGGCGAAGAAGGCCGCGATGCCTGCCCCGGCCGCGCGCAGGAGGTCGGCTGCGGGCCGCAGCTCGCGGTCCAACCCCGTATGGTTGGTGACCAGGCCAATCCGCCGGCCGGCCACCAGCTCCCGCTCGTCCCGGACCAGCCGTTCGAGGCCAAGCGTCACCACGGGATCAGCTCGAACTCCCGCCGCGGCGTGAGCAGATCCAGGAGAACCATGTCCTCGGGCACAATCCAGCCGACCACGTTGACCCGTGGATCGGGCGGCAGGTCGGCCTTGCTGATGGTCAGCGAGCCGGCGAAGCGGGGATACATGGCGTTGTCGACGCAGACGGCGCCCCGTGGGCGGGGCAGCGGCGGCCGTGGCGGCAGCGCGGGCAGGTCCTCGGCCTCCATGGCGCCCCGGGCCCGCCATAGCAGTTCGTACTCCTGGGCGCCGTGCACATGAAGGCGCCCAAAGGCGACGGCCGACTCCGCGGGCCCCGCGGCGGGCTCCGCGCGGACCCGCAGGCACAGGTGGGGATCGGCGGCCACGGCCAGGAGGGCGCGGACCTCCTCGGGGTCCGTGGCTGGGTCCCCGATGTAGACCTGCTCGGCCACACCGCGCGCAAAGAGCTCCATGGCGGCCCGTGCCGGGGACAGACCCCGCTGCCGCTCCACCGTCGGCAGGCCCTCGAAGGTGATCGGCCGCCGCGAGACCTGCGACGCCACGAAGGCGGACACCTCCAGGCCGTGCCGGTGCAGCAGCGCGCTCGTGCGCTCCGCCCAGCCCATCGTGATGCCAGACTCGTTGCGCGGGTAATAGTTGTGGCACGCCAGGCACCCGGGCAGGGAAAGCCCGGCTTCCGCACAGGCCTGCAGGCCCTGTTCGGTCGCTTCGCTCGCGTTGAGCATGACGGGCATGGCGCGGGCCACGCGTGCGATCGCCTCGGGCTCCAGACCGAAGTCGATGCGCAGCGTGGTGACCCCCAGGTCGATGAACGGCGTCAGGTCGTGAAGGCTCCCGCCGAGCAGGCGCAGTGTGCGGGGCGAGAAGTCGGCCGCCAGCCGGAGTCCGCCTGCGCGGGCAAGGGCACCGATCCGCCGCAGCTCGTCAAGGTGGCCGCGGACGTCCGCCTCCGGGATCTGCAGGCTGGTGAAAAGCTCCCGCACCCCCAGGTCCGCCGCCATGGCGACGTCCTCCACGGGGCGGCCGGCGGGGCCAGGCAGGCCGACGTAGAACGAGACCCCAGCCGCTGGCACGGTGCCCTCCTCTCGTCAGATCCTACTGCCGCGCCACCGCGGTCCGGGGTCCCCGCATCGACCGCACCGGCACAGCCAGACCGCCTCCCCGGCCGGCACCGGTGACCGCGGCCCACGGCATCAGGGGCGCTCTGGGTAGAGAAGGTAGCGTTCGCGGACCGGCAGGAAGCGGGCCAGCTCTGAGTCCCAGCCCGCCAAAATCTCCTGCGGCGACCGGCCCGCCAGGAGGTCCCGGCGAAGGGCGTCCGACCCCGCCAGCCGGTCGAAGTGCGGCAGCCGGAAGCTCATGCGCTCGCCGTAAAGGCGCATGAGCGTCGTCAGGAGGTGGAGGCCCAGTGCGGCCGGCCGCACGGCGCCGCGGTCCACGATGTGGAACTGGACTCCGTCGCAATCCTCGCCGGCATGCTTGCCGGCCCAGGGGCGGAAGCTCGCGGGCCGTACGCGGACGCCCGGCAGGCCGCAGGCCGTCAGCTCTGCCGCCAGGCGCTCGCCGTCGATCCATGGCGCGCCGATCATCTCGTACGGCTTGGTGTACCCGCGGCCCTCGGTGGCACTGGTCCCCTCGAGCAGGCAGGTCCCGGGGTAAAGGAGCGCCATTTCGACGCCGGTGGAGTTGGGCGAGGGCGGGACCCAGGGCAGTCCGGTCTGCTCCCACCACATCGATCGCGTCCAGCCGGCCATGCGCACGACATGAACGTCCCCGCCCCAGCCGTGCTCGCCCCGGAACAGCAGCGCCAGCTCGCCGAGGGTCATGGCGTGCCGCATCGGGTAGGCGGCGATGCCGACGAACGACTCGGCACCCGGGGCCACGAGGTTGCCCTCGGGATGGAGTCCGGTGATCGGATTGGGCCGGTCGCAGACGATCAGGGGCAGGCCGGCCTCGCCGGCGGCCTGGGCGCAAAGGGCCATGGTCGAGATGATGGTGTAGTAGCGGCTGCCCACGTCCTGGATATCGTAGACGAGCGCTTCCAGACCCTCCAGCAGCGATGGCTCAGGTTTGGTGCGCTCCCCGTAGAGGCTGTGGATCGGGGCTCCCGTGTGGGGCTCGATGGAGGACGCCACGTGCCCTCCGGCCCCCACAGCCCCGCGGAGGCCATGCTCAGGCGCGAAGAACGCGGCCACCGTCGCGCCGGCCTCCCGCAGCAGGTCGGCGGTCGGCCGCAGGTCGCCGTCGACGCCCGTGTGGTTCGTAATCAGACCCACCCGCTTGCCGGCCACGAGGTGGCGCTCTTCCGTGACGAGCCGCGTGCTGCCGAGTTGAATGGCCATGCCGTCGGCATTCGCGCCCCCCGCGGGCGGTCCTGCCGCCGGGGGCCCGTTGCGCAAGGAGTCCGCACGGTGGATGGCGGGCGGGCCAGCGGGCAGGACACGCTGCCAGCGGCGAAGCTGCGGCGGCTGGTGGGGGGCTGGCCAGCCGGCCGCGGCCCACGGGCGAACCGGAGGATCTCCCCGCTGCCCTGGCTCTCCCCGACCCTGGGCCCACGGCGCGGTAGACTCAGATGGACGATGGACGATCGTCGATGGACATGGACGATGGACATGGACGGGAGGGATCGGCCTGCCATCCCGGACCTGGGAGGAGATTGAGGGCACGGGCGCCGCTCTGGATGCCGCCCTCGCGCAGTTGGCGGCGACGAGCCCGAGCCCGTGGCCGGCCGGCGACCTGCTGCTGGTCGGCTGCGGATCGTCGCGCCACCTGGCACGGATCGCGGCCCACCTCGCGCGCGGGGCCGGACGGCCCGCACGATCCGTGGCGGGCTCAGCGCTATGGCGACGGCCGGCGGAAGCCCTGGCGGGGCTGCACGCACCGTTGACCGTCGGGATCTCCCGCTCCGGGGAGACCACGGAAGTCGTCGAAGCCCTGCGCGTGGCCCGGGGGCGCGGGTGCCGCACCTTCGCCGTGACCGGGCGCCCCGGCAGCACGCTGGGAGCGGAGGCACACGGCCGGCTTGAGCTGTCGGATGCGGCAGAACGCGGCATTGTGACGACGCATTCATTCGGAGCGATGCTCGTGGGGGTCGCGTGGCTCGCTGGCGCACAGCCGGCTGCGGTGCGCCAATCGGTCGCCGCCGCCCAGAGCGCTTGGCCGCGAGGCCTCGACCTCGCGCGTGGGCTGGCAGCCGGACGGGGCGTGCGCCGCCACGTCTTCCTTGGCAGCGGCGCCTTCGCGCCCCTGGCGGACGAGGCGCAGCTCAAACTGCAGGAGACGGCGCAGGCCGACGCCTACGGCTTCGACGCGTGGGAGTTCCGCCACGGCCCCATCGCCATCGTGGATGCGGCAACCGTCGTGGCCTGGCTCGGGGGAGCCCCTGCCGATGCGGCGGTCCTCGAAGATGTGCAGGCCCTGGGCGGCCGCGCCATCGCGCTGCCGGAACACCTGGGGCTGGACGGGGGCGGCGAGCTCGGTGCCGTCCTGGCGGCGGCGCCCTTCGCCCAGGCGCTCGCCTGCCTGCTGGCGGAGGCGGCGGGGGCCGACCCCGACCACCCCGCCCACCTGCACCGGGTGGTGCGCGTGGAGCCCTGACGCCCGCCCACGGGGGCTCGCGGCGACTGCGGCCGCGCGTCGCTCCCCCTGCCCCGAGCCGCCCCCCGCGGATCGTCCTCGAACGGAAACCCTACCCGGCCAGGACCCCGGCGGGCGACCCACCGCGCCCGCAGGCCGTGTCGCCCAGCCCCGATTGCGGCGGCGCCAAAGGCGGAGCCCGCGGCTTCCCCGCCCGAGTCCGCGCTCCCGCGGCCGTCCGTCCCCCGGGAGGGAAGTCGGCGGAACGGGCGGAAACCGCACGCGAGGTGTTCTCGTGCGCGAACGGCGTCCCAACATCCTGTTCTCCATGTCGGACGACCAGCGGTTCGACTTCATGGGATGCGCCGGGCACCCCTACCTGGAGACCCCGGCGATGGACTCGCTTGCGCGCGATGGAATTCACTTCCGCAACGCCTTCACGGCGATCCCGCTCTGCGCGCCCAGCCGCGCGAGCCAGCTGTCGGGGCTGTACCCGCACAGGCACGGCGTCATCCACAACTCCCGCCCGCTCCACGACGGCGTCGTGACCTGGCCGGAGTTGCTCCGAAGCGCAGGCTACCGCACGGGGCTGGTCGGCAAGATCCACTTCGGCGGCGGGGCGCCGCATCCCGGATTCGAGTCCTGGGTGAGCTTCGAGGACCAGGGCCAGTATGAGGATCCGGTCCTGAACATCAATGGGGTCGAGGTGGCCCACAGGGGCTATAACACCGACCTTCTGGCCGAGTATGCGGAGCGCTTCCTCGCCGCGGATGACGGCCGCCCGTGGGCGCTCTGCCTGTGGTACAAGGCTCCCCACGGCCCGTTCACGCCCCCGCCACGCTACCGCGACCTGTACGCGGACGAGCCCCTCCCCCTGCCGTCGACCATGGGGGCATCGCTCGCGGGCAAGACCCTCGCCATGCGCGAGGGCCAGCCGGCGGGGCACCGCCGCGACTGGGGCCCGGCGGATGTCTTCGCCTCCAACCGGACCTACGAGGCCGTCATGCGGGACTACCCACGAACCCTGCGGGCGGTTGATGACGCGCTGGGGGCGGCGCTGGCCGGTGTCGAGCGCACGGGGCGGGCGGAGGAAACCCTGGTCATCCACACCAGCGACCACGGCTATTTCCTCGGCGAGTTCGGCCTCGCGGACAAGCGGTGGATGTACGATCCGTCGATCCGCGTCCCGCTGCTGATGCGCTATCCCGCGGCTGGCCGGCCCGGCGGCCAAACCGAACGGGCCCTGGTCCTGAGCCTCGACATCCCCGCGACCATCACGGACTTCGCAGGGATCGGCGTGCCGGCGCCCTACCAGGGGATGAGCCTGCGCCCCCTGCTCACCGGCAGCGGGCCATGGCAGCGGACCTCCGTCTTCGTGGAGTATTTCGAGGATCCGCCCTTCCCCGCGCTGCCGACCATGGTCTGCGTGCGAACCGCCACCCATAAGCTCGTCCACCACCTGCGTACCGGGGAGACCGACGAGCTCTACGACCTTGTGGTCGACCCCGACGAGCGGAACAATCTGGCAGGCTTGGCGGCACACGCCGCGGCCGAGGCCACCATGCGCCGCCTGATGGCCGAATCCGAGGGGCTGTGCGGCTTCGAAGCACCCCAGCGCTGAAGCAACCGATTGCCGAGTCGAGCGTCCGCCGGGGAGGTTCGGCGTCGCAATTGGTCGAACGCAGCCGGGAAGTCGCGAAGGGGGACGGCCGTGGGCACCACAGCGGCGGCGGTGAAGAGTGGGGTTCGGGCCGGGCCACGGGCGGCACGCAGGCGGGGCGCGGTGAACGTCGGCCTGCATGCCGTGCTGATCATCGGTGCCGCCGTCAACGTGGCCCCGCTGCTCTGGATGCTCTCGACGGCTCTGCAGCCCTCGGGCAGCGCGCTGACCTTTCCGCCGCAGATCATCCCCCAGAGCTTTCACTGGGACAATTTCGGCCGCGCCCTGGCCGCCGCGCCGCTGGGCCTGTATCTGCTCAACACGCTGACGATCTTCGTTGGCGCCGTGCTCGGGGCCCTTGTGACGGGGTCGCTGGCGGCGTATGCGTTCGCCCGCATCCGCTTCCCCGGGCGCGACGCGCTCTTCGTGCTCGTGATCGCCACCATCATGCTCCCGGCCGTGGTCACCCTCATCCCGCAGTTCATCGAGTTCAGGACGCTGCATTGGGTTGACACGTTCCTGCCGCTGATCGTGCCCACCTGGCTCGGGGGCGGCGCCTTCAACATCTTCCTGCTGCGCCAGTTCTTCATGACGATCCCGTACGAGCTCGACGAGGCCGCGCGCCTGGACGGGGCCGGCCACCTGCAGATCCTGTGGCGGGTGCTGCTGCCGCTCAGCAAGCCGGCGCTGGCCACCATCGTCGTCTTCTCGTTCGTCCTGCACTGGAACGACTTTTTGGGACCGCTGATCTACATCTCGAGCGCCAACAAGCAGACCCTGGCCCTTGGGCTTTACAGCTTCGTCGGCGAGTACGCGACCCACTGGAACCTGCTGATGGCGGCGTCCTTCCTCATGGTGCTGCCGGTGCTGGTGATCTTCTTCGCCGCCCAGCGGTATTTCGTCCGTGGCCTGCAATTCACGGGAATGGGTGGGCGGTAGCTTGGTCGAGCCGACCTGGCGCCTCACGTTTGCGGAGGGCGGGCGCGCCGACGCGCGAGTCGCGATCTCCCGCCAGGGGCAGCGCTACACACTGTCCGTCGACGCGGACCGGCCCCTGCGTGAGGTGCTTTTCCCAGTTCTCCGCCTGCCGCCCGGAGGCGAATTGACACTCCCCCTGATGGGAGGTGCCCGCTGCCGCGACCTCGCCGACGCCCTGCGCCGGGCCGGACCTCTGATCCTGCCCTATCCAGGGCCGCTGACCATGCAGTTCTGGCAGTACGGCGACGTCTACGTCGCGACGGACGATACGGCGGGCCGGCTGCGGCGCTGGGAGTTCCGCCTTCTGCCCGACGGGTGGGTCGAGGCCGCGCTCGTCCAGCCCGCGGGCGATGCCCTGACCTACCGCTCGCCCTACGGCATCCGCATCGAAGCCGCGCGCCCGACGTGGTTCGCGGCCGCGCAGCGCTACCGGCGCTGGGCCCTGCGCCAGCCCTGGTGCGCACGCGGACCCCTGCACCAGCGGGCCGCCGCGGGCGATTGGCCCGCCTGGCTCGCGCAGACGGACCTCTGGGCATGGAATCGGGGGCCCGGCGCGGTGGTGGCGGAAGCGGCACAGACACTGCAACAGGCGGCCGACGCCCGCGTGGCGCTCCTCTGGTACTGGTGGCACCGCGCGCCGTACGACCACGGCTTCCCCGACTACCTGCCGCCGCGCGAGGGCGAGGACACCTTCCGCGCCACCCTGGCACGGTGCCACGCCGCCGGCATCCCGGTCACCACCTACATCAATGGCCGGCTGGCGGGGCTAGCCTCCGAAGCGTGGCGGGACCCCGAATTGAGGGCCGCGGCCGCCCGCCCGGCTCAGGGGGGCCGCTACGAGGAAGTCTACAACCGCTTCACCGACGCGCGGATGGCGGCCATGTGCCCGGCCACGGAGCGCTGGCGGCGCGTGCTCGCCGACACCGTCACGGGCCTCGCGGCGCTCGGCGTGGACGGGGTGTACCTCGACCAGATCGGGATCCACGCCGCACCGCTCTGCTGGGCGGACGGCCACGAGCATGCCCCCGGGGACGGCGCGGCCGGGGTGGCCGGCTACCGGCGCCTGCTGATGGACCTGCGGCAGCGGATCGGCCGGGGCCGGGTCGCCCTGTTCACCGAGAGCTGCGCCGAGGTCTACCTCGACCTGTTCGACGGGTTTTTGGTGCTCGACTGGTCGCTTGACAAGTTTGGCTACCGGGGGGAGTGGGGCCGCCACCTCGAATGGGCGCCGGTCTGGTCGGCGGTATACCACGATTTCGGGCTGCTGTTCGGCTCGTACGCCGCCCTGGACGCAGACACGCCGTTTGACCCGCTGTGGCGCGATGTGGCGCCTGGCCGGGACCTGCCCGTGCGCGAGGACGCCCGTGGCGCGTGCTGGCTTTCCGCAACCATGGCGCAGGCCAGCGGCCAAACGACCTGGGAGCTCGGCCGGGCCGTGGCGGCGGGGCACATGCCCATGCTGGCCAACTTCCGCCCGGAGCAGGCCCGCCAGGCCGCCGCCGGGGTGGTCCGCCAGGCCGCCGCCGTCTACCACCGTGGCGGGCCCGCGCTGCGGTTCGGGCGGATGCTGCCACCACCCGACATCGGCGCTGGCAGCGGGCGCATCCGGGCCGACTGGCTCATGAAGTGGCTTTACACCGCGCCGGGCACCGAGCGGCGGGTCCGGCGCCCGATGCCCGCCGTGGTGGACGGCGCCTTTGCCCATGGCCGCCACCGGGTCGTCGTGGCCGCCAACCTCGCGGCGCGGTCCCAGCTGCTGGAGGGTCCGCCCGGCTGGCGGCAGGGCCGCCTTCCGGCCCACGCCGTCGGGGCCTGGCTGGACGGCCAACCCTGCGGCGGGCTGCGCCCAACCGCCAGGCACGACGCAGGAAGAGCGGTGGCGACCGGCGGCCGACGGGCACCCGCTGCGAGCCCCGGGCACGCGGACTGAGGGTTGGGTTCGGCGACCGAGTTTTGCGGAGGTGTGGCAATTGGGTGATCAGCTGACCCGGCGTCGGTTCCTTGGCAGAGCGGCAGTTACGGGCCTCGGGCTCAGCGGCATGGGCGCGCTGCTCGCGGCGTGCGGCGGCACGGCCCCGGCCGCGTCCTCAGCCGCGTCCTCAAAGGCGAGCGGCGGCAGCAAGGTGACCCTGCAGTTCCTCACGTTGAACGGCACCCCCGAACAGCCGATGTACCAGGGCCTCCTGAATGAATTCATGAAGCAGAACCCCAACATCGAGGTCAAGATGGTCAACGTGGCCGGCGGCGCGATCGGCATTCAACAGAAGCTGCTGGTCATGCTGGCCGGCGGTACGCCGCCCGATGTGTTCTGGACCCACACCTACATTACGCCGGGACTGGCCTCGATCTCAGCCGTCATGCCGCTCGACGACCTCATCGCCAAGAGCAGCTACGACACGGGGGCCTTCCTCAAGCCCGCCTACGACGACTTCCACGTCAACGGCCACCAATACGCCCTGCCCCGCGAAACCACCGCGTTCGTGATGTGGTACAACAAGGATCTCCTCACCGCGGCCGGCGCCCCCCTGCCGCAGCCGGGCTGGACATGGGAGGACCTGATCGCGTCGGCCCACAAGGTGCAGAGCAGCCAGAACTACGGCATCACGAACATGACCGACGACATCTACATGCAGCTGGTCAAGACGTGGCAGAACGGCGGCGACATCCTCAACACCGCGCGGACCAAGTACACGATGGACCAGAAGCCGGGCGTGGACGCGGCCACCTTCATCCAGGACCTGATCTGGAAGGAGAAGATCCACCCGACGCCCGACACGGCCAAGAACGTCGACTTCTTCGGCCAGGGCAAGGCCGCCTTCCAGCCCCTGTTCACCGTGTTTGAGACCGTCAAGGACGCCAAGTTCAGCTGGGACATCGCGCCCCTGCCCACGGACGGCAAGAAGGTGACGCGCGTCGCCTCGGCCGGCCACTCCATCTGCAGCAAGACGCAGCATCCCGCGGAGGCATGGGCCCTGCTGCAGTTCCTCGAGAGCACGCATGCCTTCGACGTGTACGTGCAAAACGGCGTCTCCATGCCCTCGCGCACGTCGGTGTTCAACGAGGCGATGGCGCACCCGGGCGGCAAGATCGTCCTGCCCAAGAGCGTGAGCGTGATCCAGGACGCGTTCGGCTATGGCCGGCCCGAGCCCATCGCCGGCAACTGGGTCGCCGTGCACCAGGCCGTCGACTCCGCCTGCCTGAACGTGTGGGGCCCGCAGCAGGAGCCGGCGAGCCAGGCCCTGAGCGCCGTCGCGAGCAACGTCGACAAGCTGATCTCCGAGAAGCCGTAGGCCCCGCGGGGCGAGGAGGCGGTACCGCACGAGCAGGCTGCGCCGGCGCGACGCGATCACGGCCTATGCGCTGCTGCTGCCGTGGTTTCTCGGCCTGATCTTCCTTTACGGCGGGCCCATGCTCGCCTCGCTCTTCATCGCGATGACCCACTGGGACATGGCGAGCCCCGCACAGTGGGTGGGGCTCGCAAACTTCCAGGCGATGATCCACGACCCGCTTGTGTATCAGGCGCTGTACGACACCGCGGTCTACGCGGTGGTCTCGGTGCCGCTGCAGCTCGGCTCGGCGCTGCTGCTCGCGGTGCTGCTCAACCAGAGGATTCGCGGGCAGGGCATTTACCGCACGCTCTACTACCTGCCGAGCGTCATGCCGACGGTCGCCGCGTCCGTGCTCTGGCTGTTCATCTTCAACCAGCACTTCGGGATCGTCGACGCGGGGCTGCGTCTGCTGCACCTGCCCACGATCTACTGGCTCAGCGACCCGCGCTACACCAAGACCACGTTCATCCTCATCAGCCTCTGGAGCATCGGCAACGCGTTTGTGATCTTTCTCGCCGGGCTGCAGGGGGTGCCGCAGTCCCTGCACGACGCCGCCGTGGTCGACGGCGCGACAAACTGGGGCCGGTTCCGCCACGTCACGCTGCCCCTGCTCACCCCCGTGATCTTCTTCAACCTGATCATGGGCATCATCGCGTCATTCCAGGTCTTCACGACGGCCTACGTGATCACCGGCGGCACGGGCGATCCCAACAACTCGCTGCTGTTCTACGTGCTGTATCTCTACAACGAGACGTTCGTCCGCTTCCAGATGGGGTATGCCTCGGCGCTGGCCTGGGGGCTCTTTGTGATCATTCTGATCCTCACCCTGGCGAACTTCGCGCTTGCCCGCCGCTGGGTCTACTATGAGCAGCCGGGCGGGCGCTGGTGAGCGTCGCGACCGGCGTCGACACCCTGCTGTCCCAGCGTCTTGACGAGCTGCGCGGCCGGCGCCTCGGCCTGGTCGTCAACCACACGGCCCTGACGGCGGACGGGCGCTGGCTGCCGGAGGAGTTGATCCGGCGGGGCCTGGACGTGGCGGTGATGTTCGCGCCCGAGCACGGCCTGCGCGGAGACCGCATGTCGGCGGTGGCCGACGAGCGCGACCCGGTGACGGGCGTGGCGGTCCGGAGCCTTTACGGCCGGCACGCGGGCCTGGCCCCCGAGCTCCCGGCGGACCTGGACGCCGTCATCCACTGCTTGCAGGACATCGGATCCCGCTTTTGGACATACACGAGCACGCTGCTGGCGGTCATGGAGGCGGCATCTGCCGCCGACATCCCCGTGTGGGTTTGCGATCGGCCCAATCCCCTGGGCGGGCGGGTCGTGGCCGGCCCGCCCCTGGAACCCGCCTTCCGCTCCTTCGTGGGGATCGATCCGCTTCCGATCCGCCACGGCATGACCTGTGGCGAGATGGCCCTGCTCCTGCGCGACCGCTTCACCCCGTCCGCGCGGGTCGAGGTGGTGGCCATGGCGGGCTGGCACCGTGCGATGTGGCACGACCAGACCGGCCTGCCCTACGTCGCGCCCTCGCCCAACGCGCCCTCGCTGGCCCACGCCATCGTTCACCCTGGCCACAACCTGTTCAAGGGGCTCAACGTCTCCGAGGGCTACGGCACCGCCAAGCCGTGCGAGTGGAAGGGCGCCCCCTTTATCGACGGACCCGCCTGGGCCGCGCGCCTGAATGCGCGAGGCCTGGCGGGCGTCGTATACCGGCCGGTGTGGTTCCGGCCGGCTCGCGCCCCCACCGGTACGGCGCCTTGGAAGTACGAGGACGTCCCCTGCCAAGGGGTCGAGCCCGTCGTGCTCGACCGCGACGCCTTCGAGCCGGTCGAGGCCGGCCTGCACATGATCGACGCCCTGATCGATCTGCACGGGGCGCAGCTGCGCTGGCCCGTCCACCCCGACGGCAGGCACCAGTTCGACCTGCGGGTGGGCAACGACCGGGTGCGGGCCGATCTTCTGGCGCGCCGGCCCGTGGCCGAGATCGCCGCGGCCTGGGGCGATGACCTGCTCGAATTCGGGCGGCTCCGCCGCCAGTACCTGCTTTATCCCGACTGAGAGGAGATGGCTCGCACGGCCGGGCGCTACGGCTTCTCCGTCTATCCCAACCTGCCGCCGGAGGCCCTGCGCGCGCGCTGCCTTCGGCTGCTCGGCTCGGGCTTTTCTTCGATGGAGGCGTTGGCGGCGGGCGAACTGCTGCACGAGGCGGAGTTCCACGCCTACGCGGAGACCCTGCGGGCGGTCGCCGCGGAGACGGGGGCGGGCCTGTCGGTCCACCTGCCGACGACGGACGTGAACCCTCTGGCCCGCAACCGCCGGGTGCGCGATGCCTCGGTCGAGGCCCAGCACGCTGGGCTGACTTGGGCGGCGGAGATCGGCGCCACCCTCGCCGTCCTGCACCCCGGCCAGGCCGGTGGGGCATCGGGCCAGGCGGCCATCCGCTCGGGCCCCGCCTGGGCGCAGGCGTGCGACCTGCTGCAGGACCTCAGCGCGCACGGCCGGCGCCTTGGCGTCGAGCTGACGGTCGAGAACCTGATCGGCCCGCGCGAGGTGGTCTCCGATCCCGACCTGCTGCTTGAGCTCTGTGAGGCGGTGGGGCTCCAGGCCACAGTCGACTTCAGCCACGCCCTGCTGGCGGGCGGGGAGCCGGCCGACTTCACCCGGCACGTGGGGAGGCGGCTTCGCCACGTGCACCTCAACGACACCGACGGCGCGGCGGACCGGCATTGGCCGCTGGGACGCGGCGTGCTGCCCGTGGCGGAGTGCGCCGCCGCGCTGACGGCGACCGGCTTCACCGGGACGGTGGTGCTGGAGATGGACGGGCCCGCCGAGGTCGTGGCGGACAGCCGCGCACGCTTCGAGGCGGCGGCACGCTCCGGCAAGGTGACCTGACCGCGGCAGTCACGCACCGCCTGGGCCCCGGGCAGGCGCGTGGGCGCCCGGCCCGGATCGGCCCGCAGCCAGTGGATGACCATGGCGGAACTGCCGGCCCGCAGCACGGACGTGGGCAGCCTCCGGAGCGTCGGGGCGCCGGACATCGCGGCGGCCGCGCGCTCACCGCTGAATCTCCGCGCGGATGAACGTCACCAGGGCCCAGCGCTCGCCGGAGTCCAGGACCTTCTCCCAGGCCGGCATGGCCGTCTTCGGCACGCCGGCGCTGATGAACGTGTAGATCTGGCCGTCCGTCAGCCGCCGCACCCCCACCGACGTCAGGTCCTCCGGCGGCGGGATCAGCCCCGGCGCCGCCCGCCCGTTGCCCTGCCCGCCAGGTCCGTGGCAGAAGGCGCAGTTCTGCAAAAAGAGCCTCCGCCCCAGGGCCACCGTCTCCGCGTCCGGCTTCAGCGGATTCACCAGCTCACTGGCCGGAGGCGCCGCCGCGACCGGCGGCGGCGCCTCCACCACCCAGCGGGCGACGGCCCGCGCCGCCCCCACCAGCAGGACGGTCAGCAGTACGGCCACCGCCGCCACGGCCCAGCGCCTGCCCCGCACGGTGCCCGTGCCCCCCACGGGTCACCGTATATGCGAGGGTGGACGGCGCCAGCCCGCCCCACCCCTACAGCGGGCAGGCGATCTGCGCGTTCGCGGTCCCCCTCGGCAGCGGCGGACACGGCCGCACGGGCACGGCGTACTTCACGTCCACGGTGAGCTCGCCGCCCGCGACCGACCATGTGCCGACCACGATGACCGCCTCGCCGCTCCGCAGGCTGGCCGTCGCGCCGGTCAGGCGCACCTGCCCCTCGGGCGCCGTCAGGTACACGATGCGGCCGCAGGCGGAGGGCGGGGCCCCCACGGCGCACATGGCCATGAGGATGTGCACGTTGCCCCGCACGGCCATCTGGCCGGGGCCAAGGACAGGCCGCGGCGGCCAGCAGGCGGGCAGCGCGCCGCCCGAAGCCGGCGCCATCGGACAGACAATCGCGACGGCCGCCCCTGCCGTGCCGCCCCCCACGGGCGCCGCCGCGGCCAGGCCGGTGGAGGCCAGCACCGCCAGCGCACAACCCACCGCCGCCCATCGCCCCAAGCCCAACCGACGCCAAACGCTCACCTGGCACGTTCCCCCTGGCGACATCCAATTCGCACCGGTCCGAACCCTTATGAGGGCCGGATGACATTTGTCACGCCGAGGTCACGACGGCCCTCACTTCCGCCGCAGGCCCGCCGCCGGTTACGCTCCCCCCGAAGGGAGCCAGCCGCCATGCCGCCCGCCGTCCGCTTCGAACAGGTGACCAAGACCTTCGGGTCCGTCCGCGCCCTCGACGGCATCAGCCTCGACATCGCCGAGGGTGAAACCGTGGCCCTGCTCGGCCCCAACGGCGCCGGCAAGTCCACCGCCATCGGCATCATGCTGGGCCTGCGCCGGCCCGATCGCGGCACCGCTCACACCCTCGGCGCCGACCCGGCGACAGCCGTGCGCGGCGGCCGCATCGGTGCCATGCTGCAGACCGCCGCCCTGCCGCCCGGCGTGACGGTCGCCGAGTTGGTGGACTGCGTCCGGGGCTTTTATCCCCGGCCCCTTACTTTGTCGGACGCGCTTTCGCGCGCCGACCTGACGTCCCTGGCGGCGCGCCGGGTGGAGGCCCTCTCCGGCGGCCAGGCGCAGCGGGTGCGCTTCGCCCTGGCCATCGCCGGCGACCCGGAGCTGATCTTCCTCGACGAACCGACCTCGGCGATGGATGTCGGTGCCCGCCGCGCCTTCTGGGAGGGCATGCGGGCGCAGGCGGCGCAGGGTCACACGGTCCTCTTCGCCACCCACCACCTGGACGAGGCCGACGCCATCGCCGACCGCGTGGTGGTGATGCAGAAGGGGCGGGTGATCGCCGACGGCGCGCCCGGCACCGTCAAGGCGGCGGCCGGCGCGCGGACGGTGCGCTTCACCCTCCAGGAGGGCGCCGGCCTGCCGACCCTGCCCGGCGTCGCCGGCTCAGCGGTCCACGGCGGCCAGGTGATCCTGCGCACGGGCGACAGCGACGCCCTCGTCCGCGCCCTGATCCAATCGGGCGTGCCGTTCCGCGACCTTGAGGTGGCGGGCGCGGGTCTGGAGGAAGCGTTTGTGGCCCTTACCGAGGAGGCGAGCTGACCGATGGCCAGGTACCTGAAGCTTGAGGTTCTGCGCGTGCTGCGGAACGCCCGCTTTCTGATCTTCACCATCGGGTTCCCGCTGGGCTTCTACCTGCTGTTCGTGTCCATGTATGGCGGCGCCGGCCGCGTGGGCGGCCTGCCCATGGATGCCTACTTCCTGGTCTCGATGGCCTCGTTTGGCACCCTCGGCGCCGCCCTGAACTCCGCGGGCACGCGCCTGGCCATCGAGCGGGCCGGCGGCTGGACGCGCCAACTGCGCGTGACCCCGCTCAGCGCCGGCCGCTACGTCGCCACGAAGGGCCTTTCCGCCATGCTGAGCGCCGTGCCGGGCCTCGCGCTCGTGGCCCTGACCGCCGGCCTGCTGGACCACCTGGCCCTGCCCTTCGGCACCTGGGCGCGGATTCTGGCGGTGGCATGGCTTGGCGCCCTGCCCTTCGCCACCCTCGGCATCCTGCTGGGCTACCTCTTCGACAGCGAGTCCGCCCAGAGCGGCGTCATGGTCACCTACTTCGGCCTGTCGATCCTGGGTGGTCTGTGGATCCCGTTCCAGATGCTGCCGTCGGTGCTGCAGGACATCGGCCGGGCACTGCCCTCTTACTACCTGGTCCACCTCGGCTGGGGCACGCTGGCGGGCGCCCCCCCGAGCCTGCGCGACATCGGGGTCCTCGCCGCCTACGCCGCCGCCTTCGCCGTCCTGGCGATGTGGCGCTTCCGGCGCGACGAGCACCGGGAGTACGCTTAAGCCATGCGGCGCAGCGCGCTGATCGGCAGGGCCTACGCCGGGGTGTGGCTGCTGTTCCTGGCCTACCCCGTCTCGAGTCTGTTCCGGCCCGGGATCGCACCCGAGCTGCGCTGGTCCGGCGTCCTGGGGATCGCCCTCTTCGCCGCCCTCTACGTGTGGCTCACCGGCGCCCACTGGGCCGGCGCGCGCGTGGGCATCTGGCACTACGCGGGGCTGGCGGCCATGACGCTGCTGGCCGGCGCCGGCACGCTGGTGCTCGCGACCAACGGGCTCGCCCTCTTCATCTTCGCCGCCGTGAGCGCGACCTCGGTCCTGCCGCCCTGGCAGGGCGCGGCGGCCAGCGCGGTCCTCGCCGGCGCGGTCCTGGCCATGGGCGCGCGCTTCGGCCCCCTCCTCGGCTCCACGGCATTCTTTGCGGCGGAGACGCTCCTGATCGGCATCAGCCTCATCGGGATCCGCCGCATGGCCGAGACCATCCGCGAGCTGCAGGCCGCCCGCCAGGAGATCGCCCGCCTGGCCGTGGCGGACGAGCGGCTGCGCTTCGCCCGCGACCTGCACGACCTGCTCGGGCACAGCCTCTCGGTCATCACCCTCAAGAGCGAGCTGGCCGGCCGCCTGCTGCCGGCGGCGCCGGAGCGCGCCGCCGCCGAGGTGGCGGACATCGAGCGCGTGGCCCGGGAGGCCCTGCGCGAGGTGCGTGAGGCCGTCAGCGGCTACCGCCAGGCCCAGTTCTGGCGCGAGGTCGACGCGGCCCGCCAGGTCCTGAGCACCGCCGGAATCGCCTGCACGTACAATTCGGAGGTTGCAGCCGAGCTGCCGCCCGAGCTGCAGTCGGTCCTCGGCTGGGCCGTGCGCGAAGCGGCGACGAACGTCTTGCGCCACAGCGGCGCGCGGCATTGCGCCATCCGGATCGGCACGGGCGCCGGCTGGGCCACGCTGGAGGTCACCGACGACGGGCGCGGCGCCGAATCCCCGGACACGGGCAACGGCCTGCGCGGCCTCTCCGAGCGGGCGCTGGCCTGCGGCGGGCGCCTGGAGGCCGGCCCCGGGGGCGAGGGCGGCTACCGCCTGGCCGTCTCGGTGCCGCTGCCATGATCCGCGTGCTGCTCGCCGAGGACCAGGCCATGGTGCGCGGCGCCCTGGCCGCGCTGCTCGCCCTGGAGGGGGATATCGCCGTCGTGGCCCAGGTCGCGCGCGGCGACGAGGTCGTGGCCGCGGTGCGCGCCAACGGCCCTGACGTGGTGCTCCTTGACATCGAGCTGCCCGGCGTCGACGGCCTCACGGTCGCCGGGCTGCTGCGGGCCGAACCCTGCCGCGTGCTGATCCTCACGACGTTCGGCCGCCCCGGCTATCTGCGCCGGGCCATGGAGAGCGGCGCCGCCGGGTTTCTCCTGAAGGATGCGCCCGCGGCCGAGCTGGGCATCGCCATCCGGCGCGCCGCGGCCGGCGAGCGGGTGGTCGACCCGACCCTGGCGGCTGCCGCACTCGCGGAGGGGCAGAGCCCCCTCTCACCCCGCGAGCGGGAGGTCCTCGCCTCCGCCGAGGGCGGCGCCAGCATCGCGGCGATCGCGGCCGAACTGCACCTCTCCGAGGGAACGGTGCGCAACCACCTCAGCGCGGCGATCCAGAAGTGCGATGTCCACAGCCGCATGAAGGCCGTCCGCCTGGCCCGCGCGAAGGGGTGGCTGTAGCGAGCGTCGAAGACGCCCGCCATGTGCGGAAGATACACACTGGCCGACCCGGCGGCCGACCTCGCGGAGCGATTTTCGTTCGATCTGGGCGACCTGGAGCTGTCGGCGCGGTACAACATCGCGCCGACCCAGCCCGTCCTCACGGTCGGCCCTGAGCGGAGCGCGCGCCTGCTGCGCTGGGGCCTGGCTACGGATGACCCGAAGCGCTCCCCCATCAACCTGCGCTGCGAGCCGTATGGGAGTCGGCTGCCCAGGCTGCAGCGGTGCCTGATCCCCGCGGACGGCTTTTATGAGTGGAAGCAGCT
Source organism: Clostridia bacterium (assembly GCA_027314765.1). Lineage (GTDB taxonomy): Bacteria > Bacillota > Sulfobacillia > RBS10-35 > JAJYVM01 > JAJYVM01. The sequence continues at coordinate 27,465 of DAHVAF010000015.1, forward strand.
CGCCGGCCGAAAGATGCCCTATCGCTTCACCCTCCGCGATGGGTCGCCGTTCGCCTTCGCTGGACTGGCCAATGGCGTGTCCTGCGCCATCCTCACCACGACCCCCAACGAGCTCGTTGCGACCGTCCATGATCGCATGCCCGTGATCCTGCTCCCCGACCTGGAGAGCCTGTGGCTGGATCCCGAGGCGCGCGACCTGGCCCGCGCGTTTGCCCCCTACCCGAGTGAGGCGATGGCAGCTTACGCCGTATCGCCTCGGGTCAACAGCCCGCGCAACGACGACGCCGCCTGCATCGCCCCGATCGCATAGTTCGACACAACCGTCGCATCCCCAGCCTCTAGCGGCCAGGCCGCCAATTGACGCCACCCTCCATCTGGCCACCCTGCGAAAGTCAGCACCGGCACAGGCAGGCGCGCGTGCCGGCACGTCGAACCGTGGCCCCTTGGGAATTCCTGCGCCAACCATCGACAACTTCGTTGGGGGGGCCTCGCCGAGATGCCGTCGTCTTCCGGTCCCGCGGGGTCCGGAATCCGGCGCAGGGGCCGCGCCGCGGTGATTGGCGGCAGCGTGGCGGGCCTTCTCGCCGCGCGCATCGCCGCCGACCGCTTCGCCGAGGTGGACGTCTTTGAGCGCGACCAACTCCCCGACCGCCCCGAAGCCCGGCGGGGAACCCCCCAGGCCGAGCACACCCATGCCCTTCTCGACCGCGGCAAGGAAATTTTGGAGGACCTCTTCCCCGGATTCTTCGCCGACATGGCCACCTACGGCGTGCTCCCGCTCGACACGGCCGCCGACGCGCGCTGGTTTCACCGCGGCGCCTGGAAGATGCGCTTCCCCAGCGGTTTCGCCGGCTACCCCATGAGCCGGCGCCTGCTGGAGTGGAAGGTGCGCCAGCGCGTGGCGGCGCTGCCCGGGGTCCGCATCCGCGACGGCGCCGCCGTCAGCGGCCTGCGCACCGCCCGCGGCCACGTCACGGGCATCCGGGTGGGCGGCGAGGAGGTTGCGACGGACCTCGTCATCGACGCCTCGGGCCGCGGCACGCGCCTGCCCGCCTGGCTGGCCGACCTCGGCTACCCCACGCCACCGCTGACCCGGATCCACGTCGACCTCGGCTACGCGACCCGGCTCTACCGGCGCCCGGCCGCAGTCCGCGACTGGGCCATCGCCCTCTGCAGCGGCGGCTGCCGCGCCGGCTACATCGTGCCGATCGAGGGCGGCCTCTGGAGCGTGACGCTGGTCGGCTACTTCGGGGACCACCCGCCGGCCGACGACCCGGAGTTCCTGGGTTTCGCCCGGTCCCTGCCCGTGCCCGACATCCACGCGGCGCTCCTGGAGGCCGAGCCCCTCGGCCCCGCCGCCCGCTACCGCTTCGCCGCCTACCGCTGGCACCGCTATGAGCGCCTTCCCGCCTTCCCGGCCGGGGTGGTGGCCATGGGCGACGCCGTCTGCAGCTTCAACCCCGCGTTCGGCCAGGGCATGACGACCGCCGCCGTGGAGGCGGAGGTCCTGGGCGACTGGCTGGCGTCCGGCGCCGCCTCCACGGCGGCCTTCCAGCGCCGCGTGGCCGCCATCGTTCGGGATGTGTGGCTCATGGCGACCTCGGAGGACTTCCGCTTCCCGGAGACCGAGGGCCGGCGCCCGCGCGGCTGGCCCGCCATGCAGTGGCTGATGGACCGCTTCATCGCGGCCAGCAACGACGACCCGCTGGCCATGACCCGCTTCCTGCAGGTCATGCACATGCACCGGCGCCCCGTGCGGGCCCTGGCCGACCCCCGCGTCCTCGGGACGATGCTGCTGCTCGGCGAAGACCGCTCGTAGCGGCCGCAGAGAGCCGAAGGGCACCTGCGACGGCCCCCTGCTGCTACTCGGCGAGCATCGTCCGCAGCAGGCGCAGAAAGTCGGCGGCCGCCGGCGGCAGGTCCCCGGCCTGCCGGTAGACGGCGTACGTGGCCGTCGTGGGCAGCGCGATCTCGGGCACCGGCACCTCCACCATGCGGGATTCCGCCACCTCCACCCACACGGCCGACGCGGGCAGAAACGAGCAGCCCAGCCCCTCCTCGATGAAGCGCTTGGCCACGTCGACCTGGGTCACTACCGCAGTCCGAAGCGGCAGCCCAAGCCGGCCCAGCAGCAGCAGCAGGTCGTCCCAGTAGATCGGGTGGTTGTGCGTGAGGAGCGTGTACCGGGCGAGGACCTCGCGCCAGTCGGGCGGCGGGCTGTCGGCATCGCCCCCGTCGAAGGGCGCCACCAGGACCACGGGGTCGGCGTGCAGCGGCTCTGCCGCCAGCCCCGCCTCCAAGGGCACCATGCGCCCCAGTCCGAGGTCGGCCTCCCGCCGCGCCACGAGGCCGCCGACCTCGGTCGACGCCACAACATGCACCTCGACCTCCGCCTGCGGGCGCTCGTCCGTGAAGCGGCGCACCAGGCGCGGCAGCCGCGACCGCGCCAGGAGCGGCGATGCCGCAAGCGCCAGCCGGTCGCGGTAGCCGGCCCGCCAGCGCGCCATGTCCTCGCGCCCCCGGTCGAGGGCCGCCAGAGCCTCGCGCGCCACCGGCAGGTACCGCTCGCCGGCCGGCGTCAGGCGCACCCCCCGCCGCCCGCGGTCGAAGAGCGGCCCGCCGACCTCCGCCTCCAGCGCGCGCATGTGCACGGTGACCGTCGCCGGCGCGAGGTAGAGCCGCTCGGCCGCGCCGCGGAAGCTGCCGGCCCCGACCGCCGCCACAAAGGTCCGCAGCCACTGGGTGTCCATCACCTGTGATCATAGATCATGAACATCGGCTGCGTGAACGTTCAACGCCGCGCCATACCGCGGGAGGCTACGCTTGGTCCGGATGACGCGAGCGGCGGGTCCGGATGACGCGAGCGGCGGCCGCGAAGCGGCTGCAGCGAAGTAGGGTCGCGAGGCGCCAGGATGGAGCAAGCCGAGCGACCGAAGCGGCCGCAGCGAAGCTGGGTCGAAGCCGCGCCAGGATGGAGCAAGCGGCGAGACCAAGGAGGCGACCCGCCCCGTGGAGCTCTTCCGCGACACCTTCCCCTACACCAGCCCGCCGCTCTGGCGCGTGGATGATACGGGGCCGGCGCCAGCGCCGGCCCCGGCACGAAGCCCCTTTCTGAGCGACACCAGCTTCCGCGACGGGCAGCAGGCCGCCACGGCGCCGTACTCGCCCGCCCAGGTCCTCCTCCTCTACGACCTGCTGCACCGGCTTGGCGGCCCCCGCGGCATCGTGCGCCAGGCCGAGTTCTTCCTCTACGAGCCCCGCGACCGCGAGGCCGTCGAGCTCTGCCTGGAGCGCGGCTACGCGGCGCCCGAGGTCACCGCCTGGATCCGCGCCGACGCCCGCGACCTGGCCCTGGTGAAGGCCGCCGGGCTGCGCGAGACGGGCATCCTGACCTCCTGCTCCGACTACCACATCCACTGGAAGCTCGGCTGGGACCGCGCCGAGGCCATGCGGCGCTACGTGGAGGTGGCCGAGGCGGCCGTGACGGCGGGCATCCGCATCCGCTGCCACCTGGAGGACCTGACGCGCGCCGACGTCCCGGGCTTTGTCGTGCCGCTCGCCGTCCGGCTCGCGGAATTGTCGGCTCAAAGCGGCGTGGAGATCCGCCTGCGGCTCTGCGACACGCTGGGGCTGGGGCTGCCGTTTCCGTCGGCGCCCCTGCCGAGGGGCGTGCCGCGGCTGGTGCGGGCGCTGATCGACGATGCCGGCTTTCCCGGCGAGCGGCTGGAGTGGCACGGGCACAACGACTTCGGGCTGGCGGTCGCCAACGCGATGGCGGCCTGGATGCACGGGTGCGCCGCCGTCAACGGGACGTGGCTCGGATTTGGCGAGCGGACGGGTAACGTGCCCATCGAGGCCATGGCCGTGGCCTACTGCGGGCTGACGGGCAGCGGCGACCTCGACCTGTCGGCGGCGACGGAGGCGGCGCGGGTCTTCGAGCGCGACTTGGGGTATGCCGTGCCGCCGATGACGCCGTTCGTGGGCAGCCAGATGGCGCGGACGGCGGCCGGCATCCACGCCGACGGCATCCGCAAGAACGAGGAGGTCTACAGCATCTTCGACACCGGCGCGCTGCTCGGGCGGCCGCTGGAGGTGGCGGTGACGGACCGGGCCGGCGCGGCGGGCGTGGCCTTCTGGCTGTCGCGGCGCCTGGGGCGCGAGGTGGACAAGAAGGGGCCGGAGGTGGCGGCGCTGACCGAGTGGGTGCGCCAGGCCTTCGCGGGTGGGCGGCGGGAGCCGCTGTCCGATGCGGAGTTGGAGGCGG
>DAHVAF010000018.1 GCA_027314765.1 Clostridia bacterium
CGGGGCGCCGTGGGCGCCACCCTGGCCCCAGGGCGATGTGGCGGCTGCGGGCGGGTGCGCTGCGCCCAGCGCGGTGATCCGTGCCGGGCGGGCGGTGGCGCCGTGGGCGCCCCGCTGGGCAGCCGCACCCAGCTGGGGAGCCGCGGGGCGCCGTGGGCGCCACCCTGGCCCCAGGGCGATGTGGCGGCTGCGGGCGGGTGCAGTGTACCCAGCGTGTGACGCAGCGCCGGGCGGCCGGTGGCGCCGTGGGCGCCCCGCGACCCAGACCCGCGCGTCCCACGCCTCGGCTCCGCTCGGCGCGGTTGCTTCCCCTGGTGGGGGATCGCCCGCACAGGGCAGGGCGGCGCCGCGGGCGCCGCGCCGCTGGTCATGGCCGATCTAAGCTCGGGCCTCGCTGCGGGCGGCGGTCAGGCGACCGCCGGGCCGGCCGTGGGCCAGGGCGACGACCTCCGCCAGCACGGAGATGGCGAACTCGGGCGGGGTGTCGGCGCCGATGTCGAGGCCGATGGGGGCCGCGAGGCGGTCCAGCTCCTCCGCGGCGAGGCCGTCGGCCAGCAGGGCCTCGCGGCGGCGGGCCTGGGTGCGGCGGCTGCCCAGGGCGCCGACATAACCCGCGGGGCTGCGCAGGGCCACGCGCAGGGCGGGCACGTCGAACTTCAGGTCGTGGGTCAGCACGCAGACGGCGTCGCGCGGCTGCAGGCCAGCCTCCGCCAGGACCTCGTGCGGCCAGCGGCAGACCACCTCGTCGGCCTCCGGGAAGCGGTCGCGCGTGGCAAAGACGGGGCGCGCATCCGCGACGACGACGTGGTAGCCGAGGAGGCGGCCGGCACGGGCCAGGGCGCGGGAGAACTCGACCGCGCCGAAGACGAACAGGCGGGGCTGCGGCGCCCGGCTGGCCACGAACACGCGGCCGTCGAGGACCAGGCCCGTGCGGCCGCGGGCCAGCATGTCGCGCGCCGCCGTGGCGATGGCGCCATCCAGCTCGGCGTCGCCCGTGCCACCCGCCGGCTCGCCGCCGTCCTCGGCCACCACAAGGCGCGCGCCCGCGTGCGGACCCGCGACGACCGTGGCCAGGGCCAGCGGCCCCGCTTCCGCCAGGCGCGCCAGCCACCCGCCGGCGCCCGCCAGCCGCTCCACGAAGACGTGGATGGTGCCGCCGCAGGACAGGCCCACGGAGAAGCCCACCTCGTCGCTGATGCCATAGTCGACGACGGCGGGCTCGCCGGAGGCCAGGACCGCCCGCAGGCGTTCATAGAGGTCGCCCTCGACGCAGCCGCCCGAGACGGAGCCGGCGACCTCGCCGCGGTCGTTCAGGGCCATGGCGGCGCCGGGGCTCCGCGGGGACGACCGCTCGAACGAGAGCAGGGTGGCGAGCGCGACGGCGCGCCCCTCCGCCAGCCAGCGCCGGACGTCCGCCAGGATCTCCTCATAGATGCCGCTCGCTGCGCGGGAAACCGCGCGCTCCATGCCTATCCCCTCAATTCCAGCGCAGCCCCTTAAGCGGGTCCAAATTGACATTGCCGCCGCTGAGCACGCACAGTACGCGCGCGCCGGCTGGCGCGCGCACCAAACCGTGCAAAAGCGCGGCCACGGGGGCGGCGGCGGCTCCCTCGGTCACGACCTTGCAGTAGGACATGAGCCACCGCATGGCGTCGAACATGGCCTCGTCGGGGAGGGTGACGACCTCCTCGACGTTTTCGCGCACGGCCTGAAGCGTGAACTCGCCCACGCGCTGCACGCGCAGGCCGTCGATGATGGAGTCGACGCGGTCCAGGGTCACCACGTGGCCCGCCGCGAAGCTGCGCTGCATGCCGGGGGCGCCGGAGGATTCCACGCCGATGATGCGGACGCGGGGGTTCATGTGGCGCAGGGCCATCGACACGCCTGAGATCAGGCCGCCGCCGCCGATCGGGACCACGGCGACGTCCACCTCGGGCCAGTCCTCGTAGACCTCCAGGCCGAGCGTGCCCTGGCCGGCGACCAGCTGGGGGTCGTCGAAGGGGTGGACGTACGTGAGGCCGTCGCGGGCGGCGATCTCGCGGGCCTTCTCGTTGGCCTCGTCCCAGATCTGGCCGTGGAGGACGACCTCGGCGCCGTAGCCCCGGGTGGCGGCGACCTTCGAGGGGGTGGCGTTCTCGGCCATGGTGACGACGGCGCGCACGCCGTAGATCTGCGCCGCCAGAGCGACGCCCTGGGCGTGGTTGCCGGCCGAGGAGCAGATCACGCCGCGGCGGCGCTCCTCATCGGTCAGCAGCGCCAGCTTGTTCAGGGGGCCGCGGATCTTGTACGAGCCCGTGCGCTGGAACATCTCCGCCTTGAGGCGGACGTCGAACCCGGTCAGGTGGTTGAGGGTGCGGGAGCCGAGCAGCGGGGTGTGGTGGATGTGGGGGCTCACGCGGCGGCGCGCCTCCTGGAACGCCTCCAGCGGGATCAGCATCCGGGAGACCTCCTCGAATTTGCGGCCCTCGACCATGTTGCGGCCCTCGACCTCATGGCCCTCACGGGCCGCAGTTCGCAGCGGGCCGACGCGGTTCCTTCCGCGGGGGCGGGGGCGGCGCCGGGCCGGGCGCGTGCAGGTCGCATGGACCCCGATGGCGCGCCATGTGGCCGTTGGGCCGGGGTGGGCCCGGCGCCTACGCTGAGGGTGACGGGAGGCGTGAGCCCATGCGCGACAACGGAAGCGGGCGGTGTGTGGACTGCGCGATCGCCCTCGGCCACCTGGGGGTCCTGGCGGAGGCGCTGAGTGGCGGCGTTGGCGACTGGGAGGCGCGGATGGTCGCGGCGGACCAGGCCGAGCATGCCCAGCAGGCGGGCCACATCCGCGGGCTGCTGGCGCGCGCGGCGGAGGAGCTTGACGAGCTGGCGGCCACCCTGGCCGAGGAGGCCGAGCGGGTCGAGGCCGCGGCTGCGGGCGAGCCCGAGGACGAGGAGGGCCACGACGGCCGCCACCTGGAGATGCCGCGGCGGGCGCAGGGGCGCGACGAAGACGCCGCCGAGGCCGCCGTGTCCGAGTCCAGGTGGGAGGACGCGGCGCTCGGCGATGCGGACATCGATGAGGCCGAGGCCGAGGCGGACCTGGCCGAAGAGGAGTTCGCGCGCCGGCACAGCCGGCGCTGAGCGAGGCGGCCCCGCTGGGGAGGGGGCTCCAGCGCCGGAACGCTCGCGATGCGGTCACGGGCGACGCGGTTGCGGCGGAGGGCGGGACGGAACCGAGGAGGCGTTCGAGCGCCGTCGCCCGCGGCGCTGGGCCAGGCGCCCCGCTGGCGAGGGGGCTCCAGCGCCGGAACGCTCGGGATGCGGGCAACGGCGACGCGGTTGCGGCGGGGGGCGGGACGGAACCGAGGAGGCGTTCGAGCGCCGTCGCCCGCGGCGCCAAGCGTGGCGTGTGACGCTTGTCAGGCCGCGGTGACCCCTTGGTTGGGCGGAGGGCCGGCATGACCGACGCCGAGTCTCCCGTGGTGGTCGTGGTGGTCATGGAACCTGGGCGCATCCGCCGCCGCACCGGACCTTACCGCGTGCCGGCCGCTGCCCGGGCGCCCGTTCTCAGCCGCCGGCTCCCTCAAGCTCCCTGCGCCACGGCTCGGCGCGGTTGCGACCGCCCCGCTTCGCTGCGTAGAGCGACACATCCGCACGGTGCACCATCAGGCTCTGGTCCTCGCCGTCCTCCGCGAACCGCTCGCTCAGGCCGGCGCTGATGGTCAGGGAGACCCGCTCGCCCTCGTTGGCGACGTCCAGGTCCGCCACCCTGGCCCGCACCCGCTCCGCCACGCGGTGGGCCTCCTCCGCCCGGCAGAGCAGGATGAGGGCGAACTCCTCGCCGCCGTATCGGTAGAAACGGTCGCCGCCGCGCAGGGCCTCCGGGACGCGCAGGGCGATCTCGCGCAGCACCCGGTTGCCGAACAGGTGGCCATAGGTGTCGTTGACCGACTTGAAGCGGTCGACGTCGAAGAGCACGCAGGACACGGGGCTGGCCGCCGCGCGGTCATCCTCGAACTGCTTGCGCAGGTCCTCCTGGAAGGCGGCGTGGTTATATAGGCCGGTCAGGCCGTCGCGCCGGGCCCGGTCGCGCTGCTCGCGCTCGGCGATGGCGAGGCCGCCGCCGTACAGGGCCACGAAGAGAAAGAACGGCGCCACGATCAGCACGTAGGAGCTGGCCTCGGCGCTGCCATAAGCGTGCGGGGCCACGAAGATGGCGGCGAGGTACTCGACCCCGCAGAGGACGGCGACGAATACGGACCCCCGGCGCCCGAGGTACAGGCCGCTGTCCATGCAGAGGAGCAGGTAAAGCAGGTAGTACGGACTGCGGCCCATGCCGGAGAAGTACACGCCGGCCGTGATGAAGAGGCTGTCGATCACCAGGCGGACCACCACGAACCGGCGCACGCGCGCCGGGTCGCCGAGCCGCAGCACCAGCCGGTAGATGACCTCCATGCAGACGATGTAGACGCCGCCCAGTGCCGTGACCAGGAGCACGCCGAGGGGGTTCCAGACCCAGGCCGCGTGCGAGAAATAGATGTACGACAGCCAAGCCGTGCTGCAGACGAAGAAGAGAACGCGGAAGATCTGCGAGTAGCGCGCGACCTCGGCCTGGTCGCCGCGTCCCGCGGGTCCCGGTCCCACCGCGACGCGTTCTGCCCCGGGCGCCACCGGGCGGGACACTGGCTGCGTCGGAGCCGTCGTCATGGCTGGCCTCTACCCTCCATGGGGCCGGGCCCGTCCCTGGGCCGGGCCGCGTGTCCGTGACCGCCCGCCCCCCGTGTCGGGACTCCCCTGGCGGCGCGGTACCTGCATGCACTCCAGTTATCGGCAAGTCGGCGCCAAAGCGCGACCGACCCCTGGAAGCGGTTGATTCCCAGGGCCTGTGGAGCGCACTGCCACCCCGGCCTGCAGGCGCTGTGGCGCATGAGACGGGCCCCTCCGCAAGCAGGGGCCCCCCAACGCATGCAGCGCATACGGCGCGGACCCCGCGCCGGCCACCCCCGGGCCAGCGGCGCATGCCTCCCGCGTTGAGCCGACCCCCCGC
>DAHVAF010000019.1 GCA_027314765.1 Clostridia bacterium
GCGGGGGGGGGGGGCGGGGGCGCCTGCTCCGGTCGGGCGGTAGCGGGGCGGCCAGACGCGGCGTACGCGACGCGGGCCCCGAGGTGAGCCATGGGGCACCGATGACGCGGCGGGCCCTACCGCGGCCGGATCAACCGGGACGCACCCGGGTGGGTGTGCTGAGCGCTGGCGCGGCCTTGGCGCACGGGCATCTCGCCAAGGTGCCAACGAGCACCGATCGCCAACAGCGAGGCTGTGTGTGGGGCTCCCTTGCGACTCTGGTCGCTGCTGTGGCCGAGGACCGCGTTGCCCGGGTGGTCCTGGTGAAGCCGCCGCGGCGGATTGCACCCTGCGCTACGCGTCATCGCTCCTGAGGTCCGCGGGATGGGCATCACTGTGCCGCTCTTCGGCGCCGTGCCGGTCCCGCTCGTCTGTGCCGGCCGTCTTGCCGTGGGGCGCAGCACGCCGTGTCGCGTCGAGGACCACGCCTGCTCGCGCGAGGTCAGCCACGGCCTCGGCCGAGAAGCCCACCTCACCGAGCACCTCCCCGCTGTGCTCGCCCGCCAGGGGACCATCTCTCGGCGGAGCCTGGGCGATGCCGGCGATGTCGAGCCACCGCCCCGCAACGACACGCGACACGCCGCGCTCGTCTCGATCGCGGACCGCCAGCAGCCCGTGCTCGATCAGCCCGGCGTCGTCCACCAGCTCGCGAGGCTGCCGGGCCCTCACGGCAGGCAGCCCGGCCTCGGAGCAGCGCCGGAGCACCTCCGACAGCGGTAGTTGACGGACTGTGCGGGCGATCGCGGAGGTGGCCTCCTCGGGTGAGGTCGCATCGCGGTCGGTGACCAGGCCTGCAAGGCGAGCAGCCCCGCGATCCTCAGGCCAGCGGGCATCCATCCGCAGCCAACCGTCCACCGCCTCGTAGAGCCGATCCAGGGGCCCGCGACCGGAGAAGTCGCGTCCCCCCGTCAAAGGCGGCGGGCACCCCTCGTAGCGCACCAGCAGCTCCGCCTGCGCCAAGCACGCGGACGCCGAGAGCGTCACGCTCACGTGTTGGCCGCGATGGAGCCGTCCCCGGGCGTAGAGGGAGGCGCACGCGCCGAGGGCGCCGAGCGCGCCTGCCAACACGTCGTTGACAGGCACCGTCAGGAAGACCGGGCTGTCGTCCTCGCTGGGGCCTCCCTGTGACCGCATGATCCCGCTCATGGCCTGCACCACGGGGTCGAAGCCCGGACGATCGCCGAGAGGCCCCACCCCTCCGAAAGCGCTCACCGATACCGTGGTCACGAGCGCGTTGATCTTTGAGAGAGCCGCGTGATCGATGCCGAGGCGCTGGATCACTCCTGGCCGGTAGTTCTCCACGACGACGTCGGCAGAGCGCACGAGCGCCGTGAACGCGTCTGCGCCGGCGGGGCGAGCAAGGTCGAGGACCACGCTGCGCTGGTCGCGGTTATATGCCGCGAAGCCGACGCCACCTCGCCCTCCGTGGGCGACTCGGAACTCGTCGCCGAAGGGGGGACGCTCGACTTTGACCACGTCAGCGCCGAGCTCACCGAGCAGGGTCGAGATGAATGGGCCGGCAATGATCGTGCCGAGGTCGAGAACCCTCTTGCCCCGGAGCGGCGGCTCGGGTGCCCGGTCGCTCGCGAGGGCTGCCCGGCCGGGCCGCTCGTTCCATCTGCAAAGGACCGAGCGCGGAGAGGTTTGCCGTTTCAGGGCGTCGGGCGAAAGGCTCGCCGGAGTCTCCGAGAGGCCGATGAGGATCCCCGGCATCACGACCGTCCGGCCCTGGTCATCGGTCAGCTCGGCCCGTAGGCCCATGGCCCGCACCTGCTCGTGGTCGAGCCAGTCGTGGCTCGCGAGCACGGCCGCCACCGGAACGTCGGACGCGCCGAGGGCGGCGAGCCACTCCGTCCGCGTGCGACGGGCAAACTGCTGCTCCAGGGCTTGGATCAGCCAGGCCTGGTTGTCCGGCAGCCGGACCCGCGCCGCGTCGCCGCCGATCCGCTGGTCGTCGAGCAGGCCCGCGAGCCCGAGGGCGGTGAACCCCCGGATGATGAACGCCGTCGTGAAGGCGCCGAAGAAGAGCCACTGCCCGTCGGCACAGCGATAGCAGCGATAGTTCGGGAGGGCGCCCCCCGGTCCGCCAGGCCGGTGGATGTGAGGGTCGTCGCGGCCGGCGGCAAAGCCGCCTGGCGACAGGAGGACAGCCCCGTGAGCGCCGCCTGAAACGGCCAGGTCGGCGGTGGGGCGACCCCCCTGCCCCCCGATCAGCAATGCCACGGCGAGCGTGGCAGCCCAGACGCCCTGCATGTGGAGGGCCAGAGGGTAGAGACAGTCGACGGGAAGGTCCGAGTAAGACCCCTGGCTCCACGCATGCCCGAGCCAGGCGAAAAGCAGGCCGCCGGACTCGCGGCCCCCCGCCCAGGGCGTCTCGCCGAGGAGATATGGGGGCAAGACGATCCAACGTCCCGGCCTTCCCGGACGGAGGCCCCGCTGGAGGAGAACGTCGAAGTCGACGGCACCGCCCGTCGTGCCGACGAGCACCACATCGGCCCGGTCCACGAGCGTTGTCAGCAGCTCAAGCTGCTCGGCGACGGCCGGATCGAGCACGACGTGGCACTTGTTGCGGTCCCACATGACGCTGGCGGGATGCTGCACCGCGTTGCCGCTCGTGGGGGTCGCCACTTTGACGACGTCTGCCCCCAGGTCGGCAAGAAGCATGCCAGCCACGGGGCCGGCCACTCCACCCGTGAGGTCGAGCACTCGAACGCCTGCCAGCACGCCTTCGGCCGGAGCCGGAGCGGTCGTCATCAGGACACCACCAGCTTCACCAGCGATCCAGATGCGCCCGTGAACGTAGGCGGCGAGCTCAGAGCGACAAGTCTGGGGGGCAAGCGTGGGCCCGCGGTCCTTGGCGAGGGTCAGGGCATCGAGGGTCTCGCTGGGCAGCACGGCGTGTCGCGCATGAACATGACGGACGCCGTCAGAATCTCGCCCTCGGAATCCACCAGGAAGATTTCGCCGGCCGGGTCTCGAGGCCTTCGCCGGTGGCACCGCATCTGGTGCCGGCGACGCGGGTCTTGGTGAAGTCCCTGGATGTGGTATGACTTCCAAGGCCCGCAATGACGGCAGCGGCCATCCCGTCGTTCCGGTGGGGATGGTGACTGGCCGGCGCCGCCCCAGAGGAGCGATCCGTGGAAGGCCGAGCTCTGTCGACGGGGATCGATCAGCGCCCAGACGCGACTGCAAGCACTTACTTGCCAAGCAGCGACGTCCACACGTCGCCATGGCGTGCAGGTCACGCCGTGGGCTCCGCCTGCTGCCGGCAATCTGCCAGTGGCCCTCTCCGACGTCGCGACGACGCAGTTGACCCGGCCCTGATGGGTCGGTACAGGTATCGGTACACCCGCCGGTCGCGATGGCCATGCTCCTGGGCGAGCACGCGAATCGCCAACGGCGCCTGGATCGCCAGGTGGAGCAGGATGAAGGGGCGCACCACCGCAGGCCGGACGGCACCGAAGGCCAGCCTGCGCGCAGCTTCGGCCACGCGCTGACACGCGACGCGATCCGTTGCCGGCTCCGTCGACCGGCCGATAGTCTACGCCACGGCCCGTGGCCTATTGTGGAGCCATGCTGGCGATCAGCGCGGGCCTGCTGGCGTGGCTCATCGTGCGGGCGCCGCTCGTCGCGCCCATTTCGCTCTACGCCGCCTCCTCGTCCACCGTCGGCTTTTACAGCACCGGCCACATCATCGCCGCCATGGCCGCCGCGGCCGGGCTGGCCGCCCTGGTGGCCGCCGCACGCGGCCTGGTGCGCCTGCCGCCCTGGCCCGCGCTGCTGGCCCTCGCACTCCCGCTGGGCGCCATGGCGCTGGCGACGGCTCACGCCATCTACCCGCACGATGCGCGCATCGATCTGGCCATCGCCGTGGCGATGGCCCTGTTCGCCCTGACCACGGCGAGCTGGGTGGGCGGGGGCCTGAAGGCCGCCCTCTGGCTGACCGCCCTGGGCGGCTGTGCCCTCGCGGCGCTGGCCATCCACCAGTTCGTGCTGGGACAGCCGTCGCCGCTCGGGTGGACGGGCACGGCGGCCATCCCGGTGCGGGTGACGGCGACGCTGGGCAACCCGAACGTGCTCGCGGCGGTGCTGCTTCTCTGCCTGGGCGCCGCCCTGGCCGTCGAGCCGTGGGGGCTCATCACCGTGCCCCCCCTCACGGCGGCCCTCCTCCTCACCTTCTCGCGCGGGGCCTGGGTGGGGCTGGGGGTCGCAGCCCTCCTCACGCTGCTGCTGAGCCCGCGCCGCCGCTGGGTGGTGGCCGCCATCGGCCTCATGGCCCTCACGGCCGTCGCCGTGCACCTGCGCGTGCCCGCCCTGGCCCTGCGGGCCACCTCCATCGGCGTGGGCGCGCCGAGCAACGCCAGCCGCTTCTTCACCTGGCTGGACGCCCTGGGGGTCTTCTGGTCCCACCGCTGGACGGGGGTCGGCCCAGGCGGGCTGGAGGCCCTGTACGCGGCGATGGCGCCACTCGGCTGGCACGGAAACTTCATCTACACCGTGGTGCCAAGCAGTGCCGACAACGACCTGATCGAGTGGGCCGCCGAGGGCGGGCTGGTGGCCGTCGGCGCACTCCTGGCGGGCATCATCCTCACGGCCGTGGCCATCGGCCGGGGCGCCCGGCGCACGCTGGCGGCGCCGCTGGTCGCCGTGCTGGTCGGCGTCGCCATCCAGGGCATGTTCGAGGTCACGGCGTACGCCCTGCCCGTGCAGGCCGTGATGGCCTGGACATTTGCCCTGCTGCTGGCAGCCGCGGGCTGCCTCCGCCCCTATTCGCTGCGCTGGTCGCGGGTTGCGGCGCTGCCTGTTCTCGCGGGCGCCGCCGCACTGTCCATGGCCCTTTATTCCGTGTGGCCGGCCTACCAGGCCTTCCAGCCGGGATTCCAGACCTTCGCCGCCGGACATCCGACCGCCGCCGTCCCCGCGCTCGTTCAGGCGGCGAGCGCCGACCCCACGTCCGAGCGCGCGCAGGCCGCCGCGGGCGATGCCGCCATCCTTGCCGTGTATGCGGGGAAGAACGACGCAGCCGTCGCCCAGACCCACATGGTGGCCGCCCTGCGCCTGGATCCCTACGACGGATCATCCTGGTCAGTGGTGAGCGCCCTTGAGGCCAAGCTGGGCCGCCAACGGGCCGCGGCCTGCACGCAGCAGGCCGCCGTGCACACGCGGCCGTACGACCCGTTCCAGGCGTACAGCCTGGGCCAGCAGCTGACGGCACTGGGCCAGGCGACCCCCGGCAGGCAGGACCTCGCCTACGCGGCATGGACCTTCGGGCCGACCATCACCGTGCTGAAGGAGCACGGCACGCCGGCCGCCTACGTGAAGCAGGCGCAGCAGGAAGCGGCCCAGGCAGCCAAGGCCGGGGCTCCGCCAAGCGCCCCCGTCGAGCCGCTCACCGCGGCGACGTGCGGACCCGCTCTGGCCTCAGCTGGACTGCCTCAGACCGCGTGGGTGGCGGCCATGGACACGCACGCGCCCCAGCTGGGCGAGGTCGGGCAGTTGCTGACCCGCGTGGGGCAGCACGGATAGTGGCGAAGACCCGCGGGGGCTGCATCGAGGTAGGGGTCTGGGATGCTCAGGATCGATAGGCCGAGCCGCGCGGCAGGATGCGCAGGACCACAACCGTCCGGGCCCCTTCGTCAACGGTGAAGCGAATTCGCCACTCACCCACCCGGCGGCGCCACTCACCTTCGGGTGCCGTCAGCCGCCGCACGTCCCCGAAATGCGGATCGGCTTCCATCTCTTCCAGCGCGCCGAGAATGCGGGCTGTGTGGTCGGCGCCCACGCGGCGCAGATCCTTCTCGGCTCGGGGAGTGATCAGGACGGTCCAGGGACGGGCCGTTTCAGCCATGGCCCAAATCGCGTCGCACGTCCGCAAGCGGGCGGCCCTCACCGCGACGGTACTCGTTCAGAGCGTCCGCGGCGCCGTCATCCTCCTCGGGGGTCGTGGGCTCATCGTCTTCTGGCGCCAAGGCGAGGGCGACAAGCGTCGCATCCCCGCTCCGGAGCGCCCGCAATAACAAGCGTGCTCTCTTCTCGGGCAGCCCGTCGACAAGTGCGTGCAACTCTTCCCGCGCCGTTGCCACGGGATCTCACCTCATGGTCAGGATATCACCGCTCCGGAAACGGTGACCGCGGGTCGAGCCGCGATGTCTGCCAACCGCCGCATGCGCGCGGATACGCCGCAGACGGCTTGCGCGCCCCTCGCATCGTATGGACTCGATGTATAGACGGAGGCGGTGGCATGCTGCGCGCCAAGCTGTTCTGGAACGGATCGAGCCGAGCGGTTCGCCTGCCCAAGGAGTGCCGCTTCGAGGGCAACGAAGTCCTCGTGAAGCCGATGGGGCGAGCGGTGCTGCTCATCCCGGTCCAGGGAGCCTGGGACATCCTGCGCGAAAGCCTGGACGGATTCACCGAGGACTACATGGCCGAGCGAGTCCAGCCCGAACCTCAGCAGCGGGAGTGGCCCCGGTAGTGCGATGCCTCTTGGATACCGACACGTGCGTCGCCATCATCCGGCGCCGACCCGCGGCGGTCCCTGACCGTCTCCACTTTAGAAGAACCCGGAGAAGAACCCGGAGAAGAACCCGGAGAGGTCGGCCTTTCGGCCGTCACCATGGCGGAGCTGACTTTCGGCGTGCACCGAAGCCGTGCCCCCGAAGCGGCCTTGCGGCTCACTCCATCCTGGCGCCGCTCGGCACAGGTCGCTTCGAACGCTTCGCGTCCTTCGCTCCCGTCATCCGGACCCTGGCCCTGCAGGCCTTCCTCGAGCCGCCCGCCATCGCGGAGCTCGACGGTGCAGCCGCGGCCGCCCGTGGTCGCGTTCGAGCCACATTGGAAGCGGCTGGCCAAGGCCTCGGCTCCATGGACACCCTCATCGCCGCGCATGCCCTGGCCCTCGGCGCCGCCCTCGTCACCCACAACACGCGGGAGTTTGGCCGCATTCCCGACCTGATGAGCGAGGACTGGTTGGGCTAGCGCGGCAGCGGCGGCGTCCCGAACCCGGCCTTGGGCGGCAGCACCTGCACGAGGCTCTCCTCCAACCCCGCCAGATCCGCGTGCGCATCATTCGGCACGGCGTCCGGGTCCACGCGCCCGGCCAGCACCGCCTGCTCAAGCACGTGCTGGGCCAGGCTGAACCGCACGGCCCGCGTGCGGTCGTCCGGGTCCGGGATGCCGAGACCCCGCGCCACCGGACGCAGGGGCCGCGCCAGCTCCTCCAGGCCGTGCAGGTAGCCGGGCAGCCCCTCCGGCAGCAGCGAATCGAGGTAGGCGCGCGCCGCGTCCACCTCTTCCGGCTTGGGGCGGGGGCGCGGAAGGCACCGGCAGAGCTCCTCGACGTCCATGGCGAGCCTCCTCAGGAACCATTTGGCGGCGGGCGCGCGTACGCGCGCCCGCTCCCAATCTACTTCTGAAGCAGGGACGCGTCGCGGGGGTCCATCTCAAAGGCGACCACGCCGGGGATCATCCAATGCTCCCACATGTCGTCGACCTTGCGCTGGAAGTAGTCGTAGTCCTCGTCCGTGAAGTGGGCGAAGCGGCCCTGCTTGGCCAGGTACTCGCGCACGGGCTTGCGCTTCGCGCGGCCGAGCAGGATGTTGCGCGTCGGGCCCGTGAACGAGAGCTTGCCCTCGTTGACCTCGTAGAGCGGCCAGATGCCGGTCTCCACGGCCAGGCTGCCGATCTCGTGCGACAGCTCGGGGTCGTAGTGCCAGCCCTTCGGGCACGGGTCCAGGGTGTGCAGGAACGTGGGGCCGCCCGCGGACAGCGCGCGGCGCACCTTGTTCATGAAGTCGAGGCCGTACGAGGCGCAGGCCGTGCCGATGAACTTGCTCTGGCCGGAGTGGCCGGCGGCAAGCAGGCCGGGCGTGTTCTTCTTCCAGCGGCGGTGCATGATGCGGTGCTTGGTGCCGGCCGGGGAGAAGGTGGTCACGGCGCCCCACGGGGTCGAGCCGGAGAGCTGGATGTCGGTGTTGGCGTACGACTCGTTGTCGTAGAGGACCATCAGCAGGTTGTAGTCCTCGTGCGTCAGGGCGGCCGAGATGGCCGAGAGGCCCATGTCCGCGCCGCCGCCGTCGCCGCAGAACGCGATGACGTTGATCGGCTCGTCCTTGATCTTGCCCTTGCGCATGAGGGCCTTCAGGCCCGCGGCCGTGCCCATCGCCGAGCTGCCGGCGGCACCGAGCTGGCTGTGCATCCACGGGATGGTCCACGGGGTCGAGTAATACGACGTGTTGGCGACGTACATGCACCCGGTGGTGCCCGTCACGATCGTGCGCGGGCCGGCCGCCTTGGCGATGTAGCGCATGACCAGGACCGACTCACAGCCCTGGCACGTGCGGTGGCCGGAGGCGAAGTACTCGATGTCCGGGATGGCCTTGACGCCGCGCCACTGCTCGAGGACTGCCATGCTTGATCGAATCCCCCTTTTCGTGGTGGCGGCTACTCGCGCACGCCGATCCAGGTGACCTCGCCGCCGCGGCCGTCTGCCCCGGCCTGCTGCGTGCGGCGGAACATCTCCAGCACGTCCTTCTCCTCGATCTCGCGGCCGCCGAGGCCGGCGATGAAGCCCGAGATCACGGGCCGGCGCTGGGCGTCGTACATGGTGGCGCGGACGTCGTTGTAGAGCACGCCGCCCATGTCCGCGGCGCCGAGGGAGAAGTCGCGGTCCACGACGCCGACCGCCTTGAAGCGCTGCAGGCTGGTGCGGATCTCGTCAGTGCCGAACGGGCGAAACCACTTCACGCGCACGAAGCCGACCTTCTCGCCCTGGGCGCGGAGCTTTCTGACCATCACGCGCACGGGCGAGGCCATGGTGCCCATGCCGACGAGCACGGTCTCGGCGTCGTCGGTCATGTACTCCTCGATGAACGGGCTGCCGCCCTGGCGGCCGAAGGCCCTGTGGAACTCGCCGTGGGCCTCGCGGATCACCTCGGGGGCGCGGCGCATGGCGGCGTCCATCTGCTTTCTGATCTCCATCAGCCAGTCCTCGTTGGCCTGGGGGGCGATGGAGATGGGGTTGTCGGGGTGCAGCACGCGGTCGCCGAGGTCGAAGCGCGGCAGGTAACTGTTGACCAGATCCTGCGGCGGGACCGAGACGATCTGCGCCGAGTGCGTCAGGAAGGCGCCGTCCAGGCAGAGGGCGCACGGCAGCGAGAGGCGCTGGTCCTCGGCCGCCCGGTAGCCGATCAGGGTCATGTCCAGGGCCTCTTGGGCCGTCTCGACCCAGTAGAGCATCCAGCCGAGGTCGCGCACGCACATGGCGTCGTTGTGCTCGGTGCCGAAGGCGCCGGGGTCGTCCAGGGCGCGGTTGCCGCAGATGGCCAGGTAGGGCAGCCGCAGGCTCGGGGTGACGGCCAGGCACTCCATGGCGTACATCCAGCCGACGCCGCTGCTGCCGCAGAAGGCGCGGGCGCCGACCGAGCAGGCGTGCTTCACGATCTCGAACTGGCTGTGCTCGCTCTCGGCGACGATGAACTCGCAGTCGAGGCGGCCGTCCGCGATCAGCTTGGACACGTACTGCATCACGGTGTCGTAGGGGCGGATCGGGTAGGCGGAGATGACGTCGACGTCGGCCAGGCGCAGGGCCTGCGCCACCGCCTCCGAGCCGGAGATCAGCTCCTCCTGGGACTGGGGCACGTTCGCGGCCGTCTTGCTCGTCTTGGCTACCGCCACTTCTGCCTACCCCCGATCCTCGGCGTTGCCGGTGTTGCCGTCTGCGGCCGCGGCACCGTACTTGGCGCCGCCGCCGGAGGCCGGCGCCACCAGCGGCTCGCCGCGCTTCCACTTCTGGTAGGGGCTCTCCAGGTCCGTGAACTCGATCTCATCGACCATGACGATGCAGCGGTCGACAGGGCAGACCTCCTCGCAGACGCCGCAGCCGCAGCACGACTCGTACTTCACGTCGTAGACGCCCTCGGGCGTCGGCACGAAGCACTCGTCGGGGCAGTGCAGCCAGCAGAGGTCGCACTCGATGCAGGTGTCGAAGTTGACGACCGGGCGCTTGGTGCGCGTGCTCCACTTCTTGAAGACCTCGATGCTGGCGTCCACGCCGGGCTTGGGCGCGTCGACGACGACGCCGATGCGCATGTCCTTCCAGCCGGGCTTCTCGAACGTCAGCCGGTTGCCCTCGACACCCTCGCCGGGGGCGACGGGGCGGTCGGTGGCCGCTTCGTAGGCCTGCTGCATCGACTCGAGCTTCGTCTGGCCGACAGGGATCGGCTGCTGGCCGGCCGCCTGGCGGGGCGCCCAGGCGCGGGCGTCGCCCTCGGTGTCGCCCGCGTACGGCTGGTCGGCGAGGCCCTTCTCGTGCAGGCTCTGGACGAGGGCGTCCAGGCCGACGACCTGCGGCGCGAGGCGGGCGACCGCGCCGAGGAGGCGCATGTCGGTGTGGTCGTCCCGGTACACCCAGAGGCCGCCGAGGCTGGCCTCGGCCTTGACGATCGCGATGCGGTAGGGCTGATCGCGCCAGTGGATGTGGCGCAGCAGCAGGTCGGGCGTGCGCAGCGAGGTGACGATCAGCAGCCCGCCGGGCTTCACGAGGGCGTTGATGGGCTGGACCCCGTACCAGGACCAGGACTCGATGCCCTTGCACATGTTGTCGTCCAGGCAGATGCTGACGTCCGTGGCCTTCGGCTCGTACTTGGCCAGGCTCTCCTCCAGCTCGTCCTGGCTGTCGGCGATGACGGCGAACTGCTTCGCCGGGATGCCGTTGCGCTCGGGCGAGTCCCCGTAGCGCGACATCGCGGTGCCGATCTTGCCTTCCCTGTGCGCGGCCAGGACCAGCGTCTTGACCAGCGTGCCGGCCAAGGTCTTCTGGAAGATGCCGCGGTAGATGACCTCGACCGCCGTGCTTGCCATCGTCACTCCCCCTCCGGTCGTGCGGGCCCTCGGATTTCCGCGTCGTGCCGGTTCCCCAGGGAGCCGAGCGGGAACGTCGCCAACCCTGCCTCGCGACCGCTGTGACCCGCGGCGTGAAACCTTCCGCCGCAATCGCAGCCCGGCCCTTCCGCCGGTGTACGGTATACCACCGTCAGGCTCAGAAACCCTGCCTGCCTGCCCGCGACATCGCTTTGCGGGTCAGCGGCCTACAGCAGGGTCTGCGCGACGGACTCGGCACCCGCCGGCCATCCCTCGCCGGCGGCTTGGGCCCGCCCGGCAAGATCCGCCCGCCCGGCCAAAAGGTTGGCCTCGGAGCTCCGCACGTGCTCGCGCGCCTCGCGGGCCGCGGTTTCCCGGTCTCCGGCGGCGATCGCCTCCACGATGCGATGGTGCTCGCGCACGGCCTCGGCGGCCCGGCCCGGCACCTCGTACCCGCGCCGCGCGAACTTGTCCGCCTGCTCGCGCAGGCTGCCCAGCATCTCCGCCAGCCGGGGGCTGCCCGCCGCCGCGTAAAGGGAGGCGTTGAACTGCTCGTTCAGCTCCGCGAGGACCGCGGTGTCGCCCGATACGGCGGCCCGGTCCATCCGGGCCAGCAGCCCGCGGAAGGTGCGCAGGTGCGACGGGCGCGCGTGCTCGGCGGCCAACTCGGCGGCCAGCCCCTCCAGGGTCGCGCGGATCGCGAGGATCTCCCGCACCTCGTCGCGCGAAAGCTGGCGCACGACCAGGCTCTTGCGCCCGGACTGGCCCACCAGACCCTCGTGCTCGAGCTTGCGGAAGGCCTCGCGAACCGGCGTGCGGCTGACACCGAGCTGGGCCGCGAGCTCGCGCTCCACAAGCCGGGTGCCGGGCGGCAGCTCACCGGAGACAATGGCCTGCCGGAGGCGCGCGAAGACGGCTTCACGCACCGGGCTGAACGAGGCGACCTCGATCGGCTGCAGGGACGCCGCGCTTCCCAAGTTGCTCCCATCATGCGCCTGTGCGCTCGGGCCGGCAACCGGGCCCGTTACAGGTCCTTGCGGAGCTGATGCGACGTGGCGACCCGCACGTAGCCACCTCGCGCGTAAGACGCGTGCGCGCCGGCGCGGTCAACGGTGCGAGTACAGGCGGGCGAAGCCAAGTCCGGGCGCGGCCGCCCACGTCTCGGCGTCGTCCTTGAGGGCACTGGGAGGGCACTGGCCACGCCCCGCCGGCGCGCGGCGGCGTCCACGACCAGCCCCTCCACGACGGTATGGGCGGCTCGCTCCAGATCGACGGCGCCGCGAACGTGGACCCAGCCTTCGACGCGGCCATCATGCTCGGCCACGAGCACGGCGTTGTCCGCGCGTCTGCCGGTGGCGGTCAAGCGCGCGGAGGCCTCCGCGGGCGTCGTCTGATCGCCGAGCTGGCCGATGAGGCTGGGCACCGCCTCCGCGTCTTCTACCCGCGCCGGACGAATCTCCGCAGGCCCGCCCCCACGGCCGAGTGATAGGACTGCCGCACCGGACGGGGAAGGTGGGATCCTTCGGACCTGTTGGCCTGGGGCAACGGCCGGCGACAATCCAGGGGGGTGCGCGCGTGCCCTTTCTCAACCGGATCGATGCCGGCCGCCGGCTGGCCACGAACCTGCTCTCCTACCGTGGCCAGGACGTCGTGATTCTCGCGCTGCCGCGCGGGGGCGTGCCCGTCGCCCACGAGGTGGCTCGGGCGCTGCGGGCGCCGCTCGACGTGCTGGTCGTGCGGAAGCTCGGGGTCCCGCTCCAGCCGGAGCTGGCGGTGGGCGCGATCAGCGAGGACGGCGTGCGGGTATTGGCCGACGACGTGATCCGCGTGGCCCACGTCAGCGACGCCGACCTTTCCGCCGTCGAGGCGCACGAGCGCGTCGAGCTGAATCGCCGGGCGGCGCGCCTCCGCGCGGGGCGGCCGGCGGAGCCGCTGGCCGGACGGATCGCAATCGTGGTCGACGACGGGATCGCGACGGGGTCGACCGTGCGGGCGGCATGCCGGGTGGCACGCGCCCGGGGCGCCGCGCGCATCGTGGTGGCCGTGCCGGTGGCGCCGCCCGGGGCATTTGGCCGGCTGGCCGCCGACCTCGACGAGTTCGTTTGCCTGGAGACGCCGGAGCCCTTTTTCGCGATCGGCGAGTTCTACGCCGACTTCTGCCAGGTCACCGACGCCGAGGTCTCGGCCCTGCTGGAGCGGGCCACCGTGCTTCCACGGGTGGATGTGCCACCGATGGCCGGCGGTGACGGACCGACCGTGCTCAGGGAGGACGCGACGATTCCGGCCGGAGCCCGCCGCCTCGCCGCAGACCTATGCCTGCCCGCCGGTGCCGCGGGAATTGTCGTGTTCGCGCACGGCAGCGGCAGCAGCCGCTTCAGCCCACGCAACCGCCAGGTCGCAGCCGTGCTCAACGCGGCCGGCCTCGGCACGCTCTTGCTGGACCTGCTGGCGCCGGATGAGGAGCTCGACCGCGCCAACGTGTTCGACATCCCGCTGCTGGCGGGGCGCCTCGCCGCCGCCACGGCCTGGCTGCGGGCGCGGCCGGACACCGCCGCATCCCGCATCGGCTACTTTGGCGCCAGCACGGGGGCCGCCGCCGCACTGTGGGCCGCCGGCGCTCCAGGTGCGGACATCGCCTGTGTCGTGTCCCGCGGCGGCCGGCCAGACCTTGCCGGCCCGCGGCTGGCCGCGGTGCGCGCCCCCACCCTGCTGATTGTGGGCGGCGACGACGCGGAGGTGCTGGCGCTCAACCGCCAGGCGCGGGCTCATCTGACCTGCGAGAGCCGCCTGGAGGTGGTCCGCGGCGCCACCCACCTCTTCGCGGAGCCCGGCACGCTGGAGCAGGCGGCGCATCTCGCGGAGGCATGGTTTCTGCGGTACCTCTCCGCCACCTGAGCGCAGCGCGCGCCGTTGTCGCTGATCGCTCTGCAAGGCCGGCCGAGCTTCGACCTTCGCACCGCTTGCGCAGGCTTGCCCGTTCGCCGATGGCGCCGACACGGTACCATGGGCCGGGAAGGGGCGAGCCTCGCACGGCAGGCGGCGGATCCGCAGGCGGCGCCCAGGTGCGGCGTCCGGGACGGCTCCTGGTCCTGTTCGCGGAGGTGACGACGCTGGCGCTCTTCGCCGTCGTCGTCCTCGGCTTTGTTGACACGGCAACGGGCTCCGCGCTTGGCTGCGGGCGCTCGTTCCCACTCTGCAACGGCTCATTTTTCCCGGCGCCCAACCTCAACGCCGTGATCGAATGGTCGCACCGCGTGCTGTCGGCGTTGGTGGGCGTGCTGGTCGGGGTGCTCGCCATCTGGACCTGGATCCGGGTGTGGCGCTCCATCGAGGCCCGGTGGCTGGCGGCCGTCTCCCTGGTCTTCCTCACCATCGAGGCTTCCGTCGGCGCGCTGGCGGTTCTCATCCCGGAGTCGCAGGCCGTCATCGCCGTGCACCTGGGGATCGCGCTGACCTCGTTCGCGGCGACGGCGCTGCTCGCCGGGTGGCTCCTGGCCATGCGGGCGCAGGGCGGCAACCCCGGGCGCCCGCGGGTGCCCACGCGGCTGGCGGCGTCTGCCTGGGGCATGCTCGTCCTGATGTATTGCGTCGTCTACCTCGGCGCATACGTGGCGGGCACCAGCGCGGGCTCGGCCTGCCTGACCTGGCCCCTGTGCACTTCGGGGCAGGTGACGCTGTCGCTGTCCAACCCCGTCACGATCGACTACGTGCACCGTCTGGCCGCGCTCGTGGTCGGCGCCGCCACCATGTGGCTCTGGCTGCAGGCGCGTGCGGTGGCCGCCACCCGTCCTGACCTGGCGCGGATCAGCGGCTGGATGGTCATCCTCACGGTGGCCCAGATCGGCAGCGGTCTCCTGCTTGTGCTGTCGCGGCTGGCCCTGGACGCCACCATCCTGCACGTGATGCTCATCACCGTGCTGTTCACGCTCAGCGCGGCCATGGCGCTGGGGGTCCTGCCGGAGGCGGGTGCGGACCGGCAGCGGAAGCGGGCGGGGGCGTCCAGCCCGGAGTCGGCCGCCGGGTAGGGCCGGCCAGGCGGCATACCGACTGCCGCCAACGTCGGCAGCCGACCCCCCGCACACGGCCATCACGTCCACGGGCCGGACCTGCGTCCTCGCGCGCGGCGCATGCGCGCTGGCACGCGTGCGGCAATACGTCACGCCTACCGTTTGTGGCCTCGGAACTACGGCATCCGCGAGGCCCTCCGCCTGACCTCCTGCATCCGTGGTGCCTGCCGCAGGGCCGCCGGGATCGTCTCGGCGGGCCTCCGCGGCATCCGTGGTACCTGCCGGGTGGCCGCCGGCGTCGCCCTCCGCGGGCCTCCGCGGCATCCGCAATGCCCTCCGCAACGCCCTCCGCGGGCCTCCCGGACATCCGCGGTGCCTGCCGCTTGGTCTCCGGTATCCCCAATTCTTCCCGAAGCGCCTCCCCCGCCCATGCCTGCGGGGTCACTCCGCCAGCGCCGTCACCCGCTCGGCCACCAGGCTCATGCCGGTGCCCCGCCGCCGCACCCGACCGTCGGCCGCCAGCAGCGGCGCTGCAGGAAATAGCGCGGCCCCGTCCCGCAGGTACACCTCCTCCGGCACCATGACCTCGACCAGCCCCTCCTCGTCTTCCAGGGCCAGAAAGACCAGGCGCTTGCCCGAGCGGGTGGGCGGCCGGTGCGGGCGCACGGGCACGCCGGCGATGGTCAGCGCGAGCCCGTCGGGTGCCGACCGTGCCTGAGCTGTGCGCAGGACCCCCTGCTCCTCCAGGTCCGGCCGGAAAAGCTCCAGGATGTGCCCGCGCGGCGAGAACCCCAGCAGTCGCTCCTCCTGCATCCAGAGCTCGCGCGGGCTGAAGTCGGCCAAGACCTCCGCCCCCTCCCCACCCCCACCGAGCGGCAGCCCTCCGGCGCGCGCCGCCTCCAGCACCCCGGCCAGCGACCAGAGCAGCCCGCGCCGCCCCCCGGACCGCACCGCCGGCGCGGGTCCAGCCCCCGGACGCGTCCCTGCTTCCGGACCCGACCCCGCCCCTGCTCCCGCCCCCGCCCCCGCCCCCGCCCCTATCCCCGCCCCTGCCCCCACCAGCCCGTCGCAGGCGCCCGCCAGGATCAG
>DAHVAF010000023.1 GCA_027314765.1 Clostridia bacterium
GCGCAGCGGGGCGCGCGGCCGGCCCCCTCCGAAGCCGAGCGGTACGCGCGCCTGATCGAGATGCTGTCCGCGCTGAACCGCCGATAACCCCGCGTCGGGTGCCATCGGCACCCATCGCGCCGCACCGTCAGCGCTGCCAGCATCCCCCGGCGCCGGCCGGCAGGAAGGCTCGGGGCGCGCCTGCGAAACTGCCGGCCTATGCGGAACCGCGCGACTTCGGCCCCTGCCGCCCTGGCGCTGACGGTGCTCCTCATGGCGGGGCCATTCGCCGCGGGCGCCCAAGCCCAGGTGGCCTCGCCACCGCCCCCGCCGGCCGTTCATGCCGTCGCGGCGACGCTCTATGACCCCGGTGCGGGGCGCTTCCTCTGGTCCCACCGCCCCGACCTCGAGCTGCCGGTCGCCAGCCTCACGAAGCTGATGACCGCATGGCTGGCCCTGCAGGCGCCCGGCTCCACCCCGGTCAAGGTCGGCAGCGACGTCGTGGGCATCCCGCAGACGACGGCCGGCCTCATCCCCGGCCAGACATACACCCTCGGCAGCCTGCTGCCGCTGCTGATCGTGCGCAGCGCCAACGACGCGGCGGTCGCCATCGCCGACGCCCTGGGCGGCGGCATGCCCGCCTTCGTGGACCGCATGAACGCGGAGGCGGCCGCGATGGGCCTTACCGATACGCACTACGTGGATCCCAACGGGCTCGATGCCCCTGGCCAGCACAGCAGCGCCCGCGACGTCGCCGAACTGGCGGGCGCGGACATGGCCAGCGCGGCGTTTCGCGAGCTGGCGTCCCTCCGCACGGCCACCCTGCCGGGCGGCGCCACCTTCAGCGACGAGAACCCGTTTCTCGGCGCCTACCCGGGCGCCGACGGCGTCAAAACCGGCTTCACGTCGACCGCCGGCTTCTGCCTGGCGGCCTCCGCCACGCGGGACGGGCAGCTCCTGATCGCCGTGGTGCTGGGCGAGCCGTCGTGGGACAAGGCCGTGGCGGACGCATCGGCGCTGCTGACGTGGGGCTTCGGCCAGGAGCCGGCGCCGCCGAGCGCCGGGATGGCCGCAACGCCTGGCACCGCCGCAACGACCGCGGGAAGCTCCCTGCCCACCACCCCCGCGCTCGTCGCCACGGCGCCGCCTACACCGGCCGCGACCGGCGCGGCCCAGCCCGCCGGGGCAGGCCACGGCTACGCCGCGGCTCCCGGTCCACGGTCCACGGCGCCAGGCGGCCCGCCGCGGGCGAGCCCCAGAACGGTCGCGCCACCGCCGCGCCACATCGCGCCGGGCGGGACCCGCCCCAGAACGGAGCCGCCCAAGCCGGCGCTGGACGCCGCCGCGGGCGCACGCCTGGCCTGGCTGGCCGTGGCAGCGGTTGTCCTGCTGGCGGTCGCGGGGGCGGTCGTCCGGCGCGTGGGGGCGCACCGGGGCGGGTGACGCGCGCCTCATGCCGGACGCTGCCGGCCGCACCGCGAGCCGCGACGACGCGGGGGGGGGGGACGCCGGGCGTCAGCTGCTGGCGTACTGCCCGGGGAGGGCGTGCCATCGCGCCCTGGCCCCGGCGCGCATCAAGCCGACCGCCATGTCGCACCGCCCGCCGCCGCCCGGGTCACCCGGGGCGACTGCGGCGCGCTGCGCGCGCCGCCTCAGCTGACCCAGCCGGAGGCCTCGCGCGCCCAGTAGGTGATGATGGCGTCGGCACCCGCGCGCCGGATGGCCGTCAGCATCTCGCCCGCCACGGCCCGCTCGTCACACCACCCGCGCTCCGCCGCCGCCTTGACCATCGCGTACTCGCCGCTCACGTTATAGGCGATTACGGGCACATCGAAGCGCTCGCGCACGGCCCGGATCACGTCGAGGTAAGCCAGCGCCGGCTTGACCATGACCATGTCGGCGCCCTCGCCCAGGTCGAGCTCCACCTCGCGCAGCGCCTCGCGCACGTTCGCCGGGTCCATCTGATAACCGCGGCGGTCGCCGAAGGCCGGCGTCGAGTCCTCCGCCTCGCGGAAGGGCCCGTAAAAGGCCGATGCGTACTTCGCCGAGTAGGCCATGATCGCCACCCGCGTGAAGCCCTCGCCGTCCAGCGCGGTCCGGATCGCGCCGACCCGCCCGTCCATCATGTCCGAGGGCGCCACGACATCGGCGCCGGCCCGCGCGTGGGCGAGCGCCGTGCGGGCCAGCAGCGGCAGCGTGGCGTCGTTGTCGATGTCGCCGGCGTGCCCCGGCACCCCGCAGTGACCGTGGTCCGTGTACGCGCAAAGGCAGACGTCCGTCATGACGATGAGCCCCGGCGCCGCCGCCCGGATCTCGGCGATGGCCTCCGGCACGGCCCCGTCCGGCGCCCACGCCCCGCGGCCGACGGGGTCCTTACCGCCCGCCTCGGGCTGCCCGAAGAGCAGCACGGCGCCCACCCCAGCCGCCTGGATCGCCTTCGCCTCCTGCCCCGCGCGGTCGGGCGAGAGGTGGAACTGCCCTGGCATGGAGGCGATCTCCTGCCGGATCCCGCGCCCGGGCACCACGAAGAGCGGCTGGATCAGCTGGCGCGCCGACCAGGCGGTCTCGCGCACGAGCGCCCGCATCGGCTCGCCCGTGCGCAGCCGCCGGGGGCGCACGACGGGGAAGAAAGCCCCTTCGTGCCGTGCAGGCGCCGCCGGCGCCTGCACAGGCGAATGCGGTTCCCCTTCCATGCCGCCGTCCATGGCTCCGCGACCGGCCAACCCGCTCACCGCGCACGCCCCCTCCGCCATCAGCGCTCCGCCGACTCCCCCAGGCACGCCAGCAGGGCCGGCGCCGTGGCCGACTCGGCCGCCCGCACGTCCCCAAAGCCGGCCGCCCGGGCCGCGGCGGCCGTGACCGGGCCGATGCACACACAGGTCACATCGCGGCTGCCTCCGGCCGCCACGTACTGCGCGACGGCCTCGCCCGACGCGAACACCACGCGGTCGGCGCCGTCGGCCAGGGCCGCCGCCAGCCGGGCCGGGGCTTCCGGGTCAGGCTCCGTACGATACGCCACCGGGTCGTCCACCCGCGCGCCCGCGGCCGTCAGCACGGCCTTGACGGTCGGCCCGGCGTTGTCGGCGCGGGGGAAGAGCACCCGCTCCCGGCCACGGAGCCGCGCCGCCAGCTCCGAAGCCAGCGCCGCGGCGCCTGACGCGTCGGGCACAAGGTCTGCCCGGTAGCCGGCCCCCTGCACCCGCGACGCCGTCGCCGGCCCCACGCAGGCCACGCGCGCCGCCGCCAGGGCCTCGGGCATCCGCTCCGTCACCGCGTCCACGGCGCGCGCACTTGTGAAGACGACCCAATCGTAATCGCCGTCCCGCAGCCGCCGCAGGGCAGCATCCAGGGGGCCCGTGTCGGCCGGCGGGACGAGCCGGTACAGCGGCACCTCCACAACGGTGTGACCCTGCTGCGCAACGGCCGCGGCCAGCGGGTCGCCAGATCCGCCCACCCGCGTCCAGAGGATCCGCATCTCCCTCACTCCGCAGCCCAGGACGGGCCGGGGCTCACGAACCCACCCGGCCCCGTGCCACCTCGTCCAGGCAATCCTGGCCGCCGGCCGCCAGCACGCGCTCCGCCAGCGCCCGCGCGAGCCCCTCCGGGTCGTCCGCGGCGCCGCTGAGGCTGTCGCGCACGATGCGCCCCGAATCGGGAGCCGCAACCAGGCCAGCCAGGTCCAGACGCTCGCCGTCCAGCGTGCCGAGGGCGCCGACCGGCGCGTCGCACCCACCGCCGAGGGCGATGAGAAAGGCCCGCTCGGCCAGCACCGCCACGCGCGTGGCGGTGTCATCCGCAGCCCGCAGCAGCGCGCGCACCCGCTCGTCGTCGGCCCGCGCCTCGACCGCGAGCGCGCCCTGGCCCGGCGCCGGCAGCATCTCGTCCGGCTCAAACCACTGCGAGATCTCATCGAAGAGGCCGAGGCGCATCAGCCCGGCCGCCGCCAGCACGGCCGCCTGGTACTCGCCCTCCGCGGCCTTGCGCAGCCGCGTATCGACGTTGCCGCGCACCGGCACGACCGTGACGTCGGCCCGCAGCACCTTCAGCTGCACGGCCCGCCGCGGGCTGCTGGTGGCGACGACGGCATTGGGCGGCAGCTCCGAGAGCCACCGGCCCTTGGTTCCCGCCAGCACGTCGCGCGGGTCCTCGCGCGCCGGAAAGGCGACCAGGGCCACCTCGGCCGGCAGGTCGACCGGCACGTCCTTGGCGCTGTGCACGGCGGCGTCGATTCGCCCGCCCAGCAGCGCCTCCTCGATCTCCTGCACGAAGACGCCCTTGCCGGTCAGCAGCGAGCCCTCGCGCTCCTGCGAGCGGTCGCCGGCGGTCACGATGGGCACGATCTCCACCTGCAGCGCCGGGTGGGCGGCAGTCAGGAGCTCCTTCACCGACTCAGCCTGGCGCATCGCGAGGCGGCTGCGCCGGGACCCGATCACCAGCCGCTCAGCCAAGCGGATTCCTCAAGTTCAACGGCCCCCTTAGACGGTGTTGACCAGAAGCGACAGCAGCAGCACGTTGAGCAGAACGCCCGTGAAGCCCCAGACGGCCAGGCGCGCGGCGCCTCGGCCCTGCAGCCTGCCGCGCGCCCGCGCCAGAACGTAGGCGCCCGCAAGGGCGCACACGACGCCGGCGCCCACGACGGCGGCCCGCGGCCCGTGCAGCATCTCCGTGACAAACGCCACGCACAGCATGGGAAAGCCCCAGAGGATCAGCCCGTGCGCGGACCGATCCAGCCAGGCGAGCGGCGGCACGCGGCGGTAGGGACCCTCAAAGACCCGCCGCCGGAGCGCCCGCTCCTGGATCAGGTAGAGCCCGGAGGCGGCGAAGGCCAGCGCGAAGGCGCCATACCCGACCAGGGCGAAAAAGAGGTGCGCGCCTGCGAGCCACCCGCCCACGGGCGGCCGGGCTGCGGCCGGCAGGAGCCACGCCACCGCGGATGCCAGCGTGACGACGGGCATGAGCAGCGCGCCGGCCGCCCGCAGCCCGAGAAAGCCGTCCGCGATCAGGAAGTTGGCCACCACGAGCCAGGTCAGGGCCGTGATGGCGAAGCCCGGGCTCGGCGGCGCCATCTGCCCGGTGATGACGGCCAACGTCTCGGCCAGGGCCCCGGCCGCCGCCAGCGCCCATCCCACAAGCCGCGCGTCGGACCCGTAGAGGTCCATGATGTACGCAACGGCGCTGGCGGCGAACAGCAGGCTGGCGATCATCCGGACTGCCCCTCCGGCTGCAGGTGGAAGAGCTCGCAGAGCACGGCCGCCGCATCCCGGGCGCCGGGCCCCCTGGCCAGCTCCTTCAGCCGCAGCGTCGGCTCGTTCAGGATCTTGCCCGCGATGGCCGCGCTCATCGCCTCGATCGCCTGGCGCTCGCGAGGCGAGAGCTCGGGCAGCCGCGCCAGCGTCTCCCGCAGCTCCTGCTGGCGGATCGCCTCGACCTTGTCGCGCAGGGCCCGGATGGCCGGCACCACGTCCAAGCTCATCAGCCACTCCCCGAATCCGGCGGCCTCCTGGGCCACCAGGCGCTCGGCCCGCTGCGCCTCGCGGGCGCGGGCCCGCAGGTTGGCGGCCACGACCTGGCGGAGGTCGTCGATGTTGTAGAGGAAGACGCCGGGCAGCTCGCCGGCCGCGGGCTCGATGTCGCGCGGCACGGCCATGTCCACGAGCAGCAGCGGCTCGCCGCCGGCGGCGGACCGCGCCGCGCGGATGGCCGGCTCGGTCAGCACGTGGCCCTGGGCCGAGGTGGCGCTGATGATGATATTGGCGCGGCCAATGGCCGCGCCCAGATCGTCCAGGGCAACGGCGCGGCCTTCGCAGCGGGTGGCCAGGGCCTCCGCCCGCGCCCGCGTGCGGCTGGCGACGGTCAGGGAGGCGACGCCCACCGCGTGCAGGTGCGTCGCGGCAGAGCGGGCCGTCTCCCCCGCCCCCACGAGCAGCGCGTGCCGGGTGGACAGGTCGCCGAAGATCTTCTTCGCCAGCTCGACGGCCGCCGAGGCGTGGCCCACCGCCCGCTCGGCCAGGGCCGTCTCGCCGTGGACCCGCTTGCCGGCGGAGAGCGCGCGGCTGAAGAGCGCGTGCAGGCCCTTGCCGGCCGTCCCGGCCTCCTGCGCGGCCCCGTAGGCGGCCCGCACCTGGCCCAGCACCTGCGTCTCGCCCAGCGCGGCGGCATCCAGGCCCGAGGCCACGCGCATCAGGTGGCGGGCGGCGTCCACCCCGGCATAGCGGTACACGTCCACGGCATGCTCGCCGGCCTGCTGGCGTGCAAGCAGCGCCGCCCAGGCATCGGCCAGCCCGGCGTCCAGGGCCGCGGCGGAATCGGCGGCGGCATAGAGCTCCGTGCGGTTACAGGTGGAGAGGATGGCGAACTCGGGAAGGCCGAAGCGAAGATCGCTCAACAGGGCGGGCAGGTCCGCGGCAGGCACCGCGACCCGCTCCCGCACATGCACGGGGGCCGTGTGATGGCTGCTACCCAGCAGAGCGACGTGCAAGACGCGTTACGCCCCCGCCCCGATCAAGTCCCCCACGCATTTTAGTACAACGGCTCCTGGCGGGGCAAAGGCCGGCGGCCGATATGGATACAGACGATGCCCGCCGTGAGCCGGACGAAGCGGACCTGCTCGAGGCCGGCCGCGGTCACTTTGGCGGCCATGGCGTCCGCGTCGGGGAAGCGGGCCAGCGACTCGGGCAGCCAGGCGTAGGCGGCGGAGCCGCCCGCGCCCTGTGTGAGCCGGCCCACGATGGGCGGCATCACGCGAAAAAAGGGCGTGAAGAGACCGCGCACGAGCCTCGACGGTGGATGGCTCAACTCCATCACGACCACGTGGCCGCCGGGACGGACGACCCGCGCCATCTCGGAGAGTGCTCGGTCCAGGTCAGGGACGTTGCGCATCACAAAGGCGGAGGCGGCCGCATCGAAGCTGGCGTCCGGGAAGGGAAGCGCCGTCGCGTCGCCGCGCTGGAG
This sequence comes from Clostridia bacterium, assembly GCA_027314765.1. Classification (GTDB taxonomy): domain Bacteria; phylum Bacillota; class Sulfobacillia; order RBS10-35; family JAJYVM01; genus JAJYVM01. The sequence goes on from DAHVAF010000023.1 coordinate 6,931, forward strand.
GTGGATGCGGCCGGCGTGCGGGCTGCGCGCGACCTTGGCACGGCCAAAGGCAAGCATGCCTTCCGATAGGTCGACCCCGACGACCTCGCCTGCCCCCAAGCGGGCCAGCAGCAGGGACAGCTCGCCGGTTCCGCAGCCCACATCCAGAACGCGGCTGCCCGCCGCGATCGGGGCGTGGCGGGCGAAGGCAGCCCGCCACGCGCCCCAGAGCCCGGCTGTCATCAGCCAGTTCGCCGTGTCGTAACGCGGCGCGATCTGATCGAAAAGCGCCGGCGTGTCATGCTCCACGGCTGCCAGGATACCACTGGGCATCAAAACAAGCCGTCCAATCAACGAAACAAAAATGTAATAGGAGCTAAAAGGGTTGGCACCCTGTCGGATCGAACCGGTTGCCAACTCAAGAAACGCCGAATTCTGGCGGCTTTCCGACAACCGGGTGTTGTCGTGGCGGCCAGAAGCGGGGACGCGCCATGGATGCGCGCGGGGCGAAGCCGCGATTTCGCGGCGGGGCGAACCTTCCGCCCCAGCCCGAAGCACGGGCCATTAGGGCCCGAGCCACCCCGCAGGCGGTCGAAAGGGAGGAGTCCGTCTCTTGCGAGCTGCGGCATGGATGCCGAAGCCCGCCGGTCGTCGTGGTGCGCCTGTGCGCCGCTGGTTGGCCGGTGTGGTGTCCCTCATCACGGTCCTCTCGCTGACCCTGCCCGGCATCTGCCGGGCCGCCTCCTCACCCCTGCTCCCGGGTCACAGCAACGGCGCCGTCGTCGCCCTGCAGGCCGCCCTCGACGACTGGGGCCAGAACCTGCCGTGGACGGGATACTACGGCAGCGACACGACGGCCGCGATCGCCGCCGTCCAGCGGAGCGCGGGCCTGCCCCCGACCGGATCCCTCGACGCCAGGACCATGGGCTACCTCGGCCTGGCGGCGGGCGGGCCGGGCATGCGCCTCGGCACGCGCGGCCCGGACGTCCAGGCCCTCCAGCGCGCCCTGACCCGCGCCGGGTATGGTGTCCAGGCCACGGGCCTGGTTGGCCCGGAGACGGAGAGCATGATCCTCGCCTTCCAGCGCGCCAACCACCAGGACGCGACCGGCACCATCTACCTGCAGGCCGTCGAGGAGGTCCTCTCCGCCAGCGGCCGCGAGGGCGTCGTGGCGGATGCCGTGGACCAGCTGGGCGACCGCTATGTGTGGGGCGGTGCGAGCCCGTCCGGCTTCGACTGCTCGGGCCTTGTGGCCTACGCCTTCGGCCTGGCGGGCCTCGATCTCACCCACAGCACGTACAGCCAGTGGACGGAGGGCACGCGGGTCGCGTCAGGCGACCTGCAACCCGGGGATCTGGTCTTCTTCACGACGTACGCGTCCGGGCCGTCGCACGTCGGGATCTACGTGGGCGACGGTTACTTCGTGCATGCGGCCGACCCCCAGCTGGGCGTCACGATCGACAGCCTGCAGAGTGGCTACTACTTCGAGCACTACGTGGGGGCCGTCGATCCGTTCGCGCCCGACGCGCGCGCTGCCTGACCCCCCATTCCCACCTGACGCCGCGGCGGGGCCTTCGGTTCCCGCCGCGGTATTCTTTTGCCATGACAGACGTGGACGCGCTGATCGAGGCTGCGGAGCGCACGCCCTTCTCCGGCTGGGACTTCTCAGACCTGGCCGGGGGGGGGG
>DAHVAF010000031.1 GCA_027314765.1 Clostridia bacterium
CCATCCTGGAGCGGGCACCCGCGGCGGACCGCATCATCAAGGAACCGATCGAGATGGTGCGGGGCCGGGTGCCCGGCGACTGGGCTGGCATCGCCGGGACGCACCGTTCCGCGACATCCTAGCCACCGCTTCGCCTGCCGCGGACAGCCGTCCTACGCCCGAAGCGCCTCGCTGCGCACCGTCCGCGCGTCCAGCCGCGCGCGCACGACCTCGTACCCCCGCCCCGGCGTCTGCGGCACCACGATGGTCCCGTCGGACTCCATGGTCACCGGCGGGTCGATGATGTCCTCGGCCCAGTAGCGGCTGCTGGCGGAGGTGTCCCCCGGCAGGGTGAAGCCCGGCAGGGTGGTGATGGCGATGTTGTGGGCGCGGCCGACGCCCGTCTCCAGCATGCCGCCGCACCAGACAGGCACGCCGGCGGCAAGACACACGTCGTGCAGGGCCAGGGCCGGAGCCAGACCCCCCACCCGCGCGATCTTGATGTTGATGATGCGGCAGGCGCCGATGGCGATGGCCCGCCGCGCGTCCTCGGCGTGGTGGATGCTCTCGTCGAGGCAGATCGGCGTGCGCAGCGCCTTCTGCAGCGTGGCGTGGTCGATGATGTCATCGTGGCTGAGCGGCTGCTCGATCATCATCAGGCCGAACTCGTCCAGCCGCCGCAGGGTGTCGATGTCGGCCAGGGTGTACGCGGAGTTGGCGTCGGCCATCATCGGCACGGCGCCGAACTGCCGCCGCAGCTCGCGGAGGACCTCGACGTCCTTGCCCGGCTTGATCTTGATCTTCACCTTGCGGTAGCCGTCGCGGATGAAGCCCTCCACCGTGCGGCAGAGCGAGGCCAGGTCCGGGTGAATGCCCACGCTGACGCCGACGTCGATGCGGGTCTTTCCCCCCCCGAGCGTGCGCCAGAGCGGCTCCCCCACCGCCTGCGCGTGGAGGTCCCACACGGCCGACTCGACGGCCGAGCGCGCGATGTGGTTGCGGCGGATGTGGGCAAACCACCCGTCCACCTCGCTCGGATGCTGGAACTCGCGGCCCAGCACGGCCGGGACCAGGAAGTCGCGCAGCATGTGCCAGCACGTGCCGACGGTCTCCTCGTTGTAGAAGGGCCCCGAGAGCGCACAGCACTCGGCGAAGCCGGAGATGCCGCCGCCCTGCGCCTCCACGATGAGCACGCGGCGCACGTCCTCGCGCCCGAAGCTGGTCTCAAACGGCGCCAGCAGCCTCATCTCGATCTCGCGGACCACGACGCGCTCAACGCGCAAAGGGATCGCCCCCCGTCCGCAGCAGGTAGTGGTGGACGGCCTGCCCGCGGGCAAAGCCGACCACGGCGTAGCCCGCGGCGAAGTAGTGCTCCAGGGCCGCGCGGGTCTGCGCCCGCCAGTCCGCGGCCAGGGCCATGTCCGCGGCCTTCATGGCCAGGAAGTCCCCGGGGATGGCCACCCGCAGCTCCGGCTCGCCGCGGCCCAGGTCGACGGCGGCGATACGGGGCCAGGGACCGCCGACGGGCTGGAGGGGTGTGACGGAAGGGACCAAGTCGGCGGGTTCCGGGGCAACGGAACCTTGGTCTAGGCGCGCGCGTACGCGCGCGCGATCCAAATCCCATTCGACGAGGACGCGGTCGCTCGGCAGGCCCGCGTTCAGGCTGTCCTGCATGGCGCCATAGACATCGCGCTCGTAGTGGCGCGTGATCGCGCCCAGGCGGGCGATGTTCAGGTTCGCGTTGGGGCTCTGCAGGGGGTCGTACGTCCAGGTGATCCGGCGGTAGCCCATCGCCAGCGCCTCGCGGCGCTGGGCCACCTTCAGCAGAAAGCCGGTGCCGCGGCTGCGGATCCCCTCGCGCACCGCCAGCATCTGCGAGTGCAGCCAGGGGTCGACGCCCGGCTGCCAGGCCGGGAAGGCGTACGCGAAGCCGATGAGGTCGCCGCCGTCGCCGTAAGCGCCGAGAAGCAGGCCCCCCGTGCGGGCGTGGGTCAGCAGCTGGTGGGAGGGCACGGTCTCGTCGGCGCCCCAGACGTCCTTCTGCAGGGCCACGATGGGCGCCAGGCCAGCCAGGGCCGTGACGCGGCGGATGTCCATGGCCGTGGGCTTCGCCGCACGCGGGCGGGGTTCCTCGGGAGGCGCGGCCAGACTACCGTGACAGGCATGGACACGAACTGGTGTTCGTGTTATCCTAAATGTGCCATCCCGGCCTGGAGCACCGCATCAGCGTGCAAGGGATCGCGGCGGCCAGAGGCGAAACTGGTCCGCCTGCGGCCGTCGCGGTGGATCCCGCCCGGCCGGGACGAGTCGCCGGACACGGGGTGATAGAGGATGGATCCTGAGCTCAAGGCCCACCTCGAGGCGATGGAGTCTCGACTCACGGCGAAGATCGATGAGCAGGGGCGGGAGTTGACCGCCCGGATCGATGAGCAGGGTGCTCGCATCGACGGCCAGGGGCGCGACCTGCGAGGCCTGATCGCGGAGCTCAAGCAGCGCGTGGATGAGGGCTTTGCCGCGCGCAAGCAGGATGAGGACCTCGCCCTGAGCGAGATTGACGCCCTTCGGAAGCGATTCGGCCGCCTGGAGCAGCGGGTCACTGCCCTCGAACAGGCCAACGCCTGAGGCTCAAGCCGGCCACTCACGTCGCCAAGCGGCGGGCGGCCGCGCACGTCTCGGCCAACATGGCGGCCTGCGCCGCGAAGAGGTCGGGCGGCTCGTGCAGGCGGGCGTCGTGACGCTTGCCCGTCAGGGTTCCGTCTGGAGCGCAGTACCCCAGACGGGCCATCGCGGCAAGCACGGCCCGCGGCGCCCCCCGGGCGGGAGCCGCCCATGCCCCCGCCGGGAGGGCCCGCACGCCATCGCGTAGCGCCGCTTCGATGCCGGCGGCGGTCACCCGGCACGGCCGCTCGCGAACCAGCCAGTCGCTCAGCAACTGGCTCGCGGTGACAGGCCGCGCGGCGGCGAGCGACGTGACGATGTCATCGGGAGCGGCCGGTGGCGTGAAGCGCACGACCATGGTGAAGCGGACGCGGGCCAGCGGGTCGTAGGCGATCGCGGCGAGCTGGACCCGGCCGCGGGCCAGCGGCAGCAGTTGACTCAGCAGGCCCCCCATGGCATGCAGCCGCCCGTCGGCGGTGACGCGGCCCTCCGGCGTGAGGAAGACGGTGGCGCCGCCGGCCAGCGCCGCCTTCAGGGTCGCCATCTGCGCCTCCACGCGCGGGCGCAGCGTGGCACGCGCCTCGTCGCGAAAGCGCGGGCGCAGGTCGAGGATGGAGGCCGGCGGCGGATGCCGCGGGACGCGCTCCGGCGACCACAGGTCGCTGAGGCGGCCGGGCCCGCCCGCTGTCAGCACCTCCGCCAGGGGGAGGTCGCCGTGCCGGAGGTACACCTCGTACGCGAGGCTCACCAGCGGGCGCCGCAGCGGCTCGTTCTCGACCGGCAGGGCCCCCAGCCGGAGGAGGGCGCGGCCGGCGTTGACGCCGGACAGGGCGTGTCCCACCAGATCGGGCAGGCGCGGGTCGAGCAGCCCCGGCTCGAAGAGGCGCTGGCTGGCGGCTGCACGCACCGGCGTGCCCGTGGGCGGCGTGAGGACGGCCATCAGCGGGACCACGACGGAGTCGAGATCGTGCTGGTGGTTGGCCAAGACCAGCAGCGGGCCATCGCGCCTGGGCAGGGCCCCATGGACCTCAATTCGGCAGAAGGCCCGCGCGCCCAGCAGGGCCACGCGGGCCAGGGCGGGTAGCCAGGCGGGGGCCGCCGCCAAGGGGCGGGTCCTGCCTGGGGTCATCCTCAGTGCGCGGCGGCCTCGGCGGCGAGGGCCATGGCCAGCACCTTGGCCGCCTGGGCGCGGGTCGTCGCGCCCTGCGGCTGGAAGGTGCCATCCGGGAAGCCTGTCAGGTAGCCGGCCGCGACCGCTGCCTGCACGGACGCCGTCGCGTACGAGTCGATCTGGCTCGCGTCCGTGAAGGTCAGGCTGCCGCTGCCCGTCAGCTTCAGGGCCCGGGCGAGGAGCACGGCCATCTGCTCGCGGGTGACCGTTTGGTTGGGGCCGAAGGTCGTCGCCGTCAGGCCCTGCACCAGCCCGGCCTGGACGGCCGCCGTCACGTATGGGGCGAACCAGTCGCTGGCCGAGACGTCGGTGAATCCGCCCGTGCCGCTGCCTGCCGGAAGGCCGAGGACCCCATCCAGCATCTTGACGAACTGGGCTCGCGTCAGGGCGCCGTCGGGCTGGAAGGTCCCGCCCGGAAAACCGGTGACGTCGCCCGCCGCCAGCAGGGCGTCGATATCGCCGCGGGCCCAGTAGCCGGACGGGATGTCGCTGAACGTGGCCGTGTTGGCCAGCACCACCAGCGTCTCCGGGCCGGACACCATCGCCGATACGCTGCCGCTCGCGCCGACCAGCGTCGGCACGAAGGTCCAGCCCCCGGCGGAGCTCTGCGTGTACACGGCCAGACGCTGCGGCTGCAGGCCGTTCAGGGCCGAGGCCTGGTACTGGATCACGGCCTCGGCCGGAGTGGTCAGCGTCGCGCCCGCCAGGGTGAAGGTCGGGCTTGCCGCCGTGAAGCCGGTGGGCAGGCCCGTCGGCGCCGTGCTCGACTCCGTCACCGTCAGGCTGGTCGTGCCGGAGATGTCGCCGGCCGGCACGGTCATGCTGAAGACCCCGTCCGCCGTGCCCAGAGTGCCGCCGGCGGTCGTCACCGACGACGACACGCTGACCTTGCCCGCGGTGAAGGTGAATACCCCGTCCGAGACGACCGGGCTGTCACCCGTGGCGCCCTGGACGACCACGTCGGCGAGGCCGGTCACGCCGGAGGGCGCGTCGATGGTGATCTCGGTGTCGGAGACCACCACGAGGTTCGTCCCCGCCACGCCGTTGAAGTACACGAGGTTGACACCCGTGAAGTGGGTGCCCGTGATCGTGATCTGGGTGCCGGCCGGACCCGAGGTCGGGCTGATGCCCGTGATGTAGGGCGAGCCGCTGCCACCACCGCCGGAGGACGTGACGACGGGCGCGCTGCTGGTGCCGCCCGAGGCAGCCACCTGGGAGGCGGCGAACACGGTCCCGACCAGCTGGCCGATGCTGGGCGACGACGAACTGCTGAGGGTGGCCGTGATGCAGCCGCCGCTGACTGAGCTCTGGGGGCTGACCAGCGTCCACGTGCTCCCGTCGAGCCAGTAGAGCTTGGCACCGGCCTGCAGCCCGCACTGCTGCACGGTCAGCGTCGTGAACGTGCTGCCCGGCGTGACGTTCACGTCGATGAACGAGTTGGGGTCCGCCGTGAAGGTCGGCGTCGGCGCGTTGGCGGGCGCCGACTGGTACTGGGCGACGGCCACCGTCCCCGAGCCGCCGCTGGCTGTCGCGGTGGTGTCGGATACGGCGGAGCCGCTGCCGCCGACCGTGACGCTGCCGCCGGTCGAGGTCGCGGCCACGGAGCCCACGAGCGCCGTGCTCGTCGGCTGTGACGCGATCGTCAAGGTGATGTTGCAGAGGTCGCCCGCCATGAACGTGACCGGCTGACCGGTCTGACCGCCGCAGGCGTTGGCCCCCGCCCCGCTGGGCGCCGTGCCCGTGAATACAGCCGTGGCGGCCAGCCCGCCGACGGTGAAGCTGATCGGCAGGCCGACGCTCGTGTCATTGTTGGGCTCGACGGCCAGGCCGCTGAAAACGCCGCCGCTCGTGACCGTATCGCCGGCATCCCACTGCGTGCCGCCGATGTAGTCGTGGATCGCCAACCCGTCCGCGACCGTGCCTCCGACGCTGACGGCGACCGTCCCATCCAGCGTCATGGGCGTCGATGGCTGGCCGCTGCTGCCGGCCGCCGCCCACGCCCCCGCCTGCATGGCCATCACGGCGGCCACCGTGCACCACGCGACCCAGCTACGCCTCACGTCGGCATCAACCGCCTTCCCGGTGCGTCGGGCCCCGCTTCTGGCAACCTGAGCCTGTCCCACACCGCACCCTATCCCACGCCCGGCCCTGTCCCACACCCGGCCCTGTCCCACGCCCGGCCCTGTCCCACGCCCGGCCCTGTCCCACGCCAGGCCCTGTGCCATGCCGCGGCCTGTTCCACGCCGCGCCCCGGGCCTGTCCTGAGTGCAGCAGTGCAGCCCGTCCCGCGCGAAGCCCTGCTCGCGCGCCGGGCGCCGCGCTGCCGGCCAGGCCCACGCTGCCGGCTCCGTCCCCTGCGGGTCGGTGCCGGACGGCCACCCGTCTCGGTCGATCTTCGACACACCCCGCCCCGATCCCTCGACGCGGACGTTGGCCGTCCCCTCTTGTAGAATGGTGGCCATGACGGCAGCGCGCCCCGCCCAGGCCGGCGACCCGCGACGCTGGTGGATCCTGACCGCCGTCGCGTTCGGGTCGCTCATGACACCGCTCGATGGCAGCATCATTAACGTCGCGCTCCCCGCCATGTCGGCCGGGCTGCGCGCCGACCTGACCGCGGTCGAGTGGGTGGCGACGGCGTACCTGCTGGTGGTGGGCACCACGGTGCTGACCTGGGGGCGTCTGGGCGACCTGATCGGCCTGCGCCGGATCTACCTCGTCGGCATGGCCGTGTTCAGCCTCGGCTCCCTGCTCTGCGGCCTCTCGCACTCGCTCGAGCTGCTGGTCGCATGGCGCATCCTGCAGGCGATCGGCGGCGGCATGCTGCTCTCCGTCGGGCCCGGCATCATCGCCGAGAGCTTCCCGCCCTATGAGCTCGGGCAGGCCCTCGGCCTCAACGGCGTCGTCGTCGCACTCGGCCTTGCCCTGGGGCCACCCATCGGCGGCTTTCTCACCGGCGCCTTCGGCTGGCCGTGGATCTTCTTCGTGAACGTGCCGGTCGGCATCGTCGGCATCATCTGGTCCGCGCGCATCCTGCCGCCAAGCCGCGCCCGGGTGGCGGAGCCGTTCGACATCCCCGGCGCCGCCCTGGCGGCCGTCGCGTTCCTCGGGATCCTCTCCGCCCTGTCCCTCGGCCCCACATCGGGCTTCGGCTCCCCCACCGTCCTGGGACTCTTCGCCGCCGGCGCCGCGGGCCTTGCCGCCTTCATCCTCCGCGAGCTCCGCTACCGCTTCCCGATGCTGGACCTGACCCTCTTCCGCCACCGCGTGTTCGCCGCCGCGAGCACGGCCACGCTGCTGAACTTCCTGGCCCAGTTCGCCGTGACGTTCATGATGCCGTTCTACCTCGAGACGCTGCGCGGCATGAGCCCCCAGCAGGCGGGCCTGGTGCTGACGTCCTTCCCGCTGGTGATGATGCTGGTCGCCCCCTTGGCCGGCCGCCTCTCCGACCGCATGGGCACCCGCCTGCTGGCCGTCGCCGGCATGGCCGTGCAGATCGCCGCCCTGCTGCTGATCGGCCGGTTCGGCATGGGCGATTCTCCCCTGCGCATCGCCGCGGTGCTGGCCCTCTTCGGCGCCGGCAACGGGCTGTTCAGCGCCCCGAACAACAGCGCCGTGATGGGCGCCGCCCCCGGCCGCCGCCGCGGGATCGCGGGGGGCGTGCTGGCGATGATGCGCTACCTTGGCATGGCCATGGGCATCGGCCTGACCGCCGCCCTATTCACGCATGCCTCGGGCCTTTCTTCGCCCGGCGCGGCGATCGCCGCGCCGTCCCCGTCGTTCCAGGGCGCCTTCCTCCGCGGACTGCACGCCTCGTTCACCCTCGCCGCGGGCCTGGCCGTGATCGGGCTGATCACCTCGGCCGTGCGCGGCCGGGAGGAGATCCGCGCCGAGGGCTGAGCCCCTCAGTGGCAGGGCGGCGTGAGCGTCCAGGCGGCGCCGCTCACCGTGAGCTGCGCCCCCTGGTTGAGGATTTGCGGCCCCAGGCTGGCGGCCGTTGAGCCTGGGATGCCCACCACGCTGAGCATGCCGTCGGCCAGTGCCACGCTCGCGCCGCCGTCGGCCACGACCAGCGACGACCCCGGCACGTTATACAGGTAGACGGTCGCCTGCGAGCCGGGCACGATGCCGCTGCCCGCCTCGGACTGGTAGGGCTTGTAGCCCAGGGCGCGCAGGAGGGCGTTGGGGAAGAAGGTGGCCGCGCCCGCCGGCTCGAGCGTCACGTGCACGCCGTGGCGGGTCCCGGCCGGCCCGGACACGGCGAGGGTCAGCGGGACCGTCCCGCCGGGCCCCGTCCGGCCCGTCAGCGGCAACGGGCAAACGCTCTGCGCGCCGCCGCCCTGGCCCAGGACCACGGTGCCGGAATCGGACAGCCAGAAGCCCAGCACGAGGTCCATGGTCGCCCGGTGCTCATACGCGACGGTGATGCGGTCGCCGGCGCGCGTCTGGGCCATCGCCGCCTGCAGCGCGGCGCAGTTGGCCGTCGGCCAGACGGCGTTGGCGTCGGTGGCGTCCTTCACCAGCGTGATGATGTCGCCCACGGGCCGCGTGAAGCCGCCGGCCCCGGTGAGACCAAGCTGCTGCCCGGCCCCGCCAGGCGGCACCGTGAGCACCTCGCACCCATGGATCCCCCAGGTGGCGGGCGGGTCCTGGATGGTGACGCCGAGCGATCCCGGCGGCGCCGTGTGGACCCTGTGCCAGGCGGCGGCCGCCTGCTGGGCTGGCGGCAGAAGTGCCGCGATCTGTCCCGCCGCGCCCTGCGCCGTGGCAAGCGCCGACTTGGCTGCCGACGCGGCGGCGGCGGCCGGGCCACTGGCCGCGGACACCGAGGCGGCGGCGCTCGCCCCCCGCTCGGCGAGCGTGACGTCGCTGCCGATCGTGCCCACGGCCCCCAGGGCCTGCGTCCGCAGGAGCTGCAGCGTCGCAAGGGGTTGCGCCGGATCCTTGGCGGAAGGCTGGCGCGCCAGGGTCGGCGCGGACAGGGCCGTGACCTGCTGCGCCGCCTGCCGGGCCGCGGTCAGCTGCGCGGCGATCCTCTGCCCCGCCGCCTTCGCGGCCTGGGCCGCGGCCTCGGCCGCCGCGGCGGCCGCGTCGGCCTGGGCGACGGCGATGTGGCTGGCGGTGGGCACCG
>DAHVAF010000166.1 GCA_027314765.1 Clostridia bacterium
TGAACGCGAGTCGCGCTCTGGTCATGATCGGCGGGCGTACGGTGGCGACAGTCACCCGACCCACGCCGGCAGCAAACCACACCGTCCAAGTTGTCGATGTGCTGGAGTCGGGGCCATATCAACCAGCCCATGGTCTGTCGCGGTCCGCACCGCTCCAATGATGGCCGGCCGGTGAACGCTCCGCCCTGATTGCGGGCGGGTACACCATGGAAGGGACCTGGCGCCGGCCCTCCGCACCATGGCCCGGCCCGCAACTTGCGGATCGCCTGCGCGCGTCGGTGGCCACGTGCGCGTGACACCTCATGCACGCCGTCCCAACCCGTCGTCCGCCGTCGCTCGCCACCCACCCAGCCAGACAAAGTCCGCAGGGGCCTGGCCCCTATACTTGGCCCGAGGTGGTGGCGGTGGCGCGCGCGGACGTCGACCTCCCCGCGCAGAGCCTGCTGCTCGGTGGCGCCGCCCTGCTGCTCGGCCGCGCCGCCGCCGGCGAGCTGGCCCCGCTCGCGATCGCCTTCGCGGCCGCCGCCCTCGCCTCAAAGGTCCTGGTCAAGCCGCGACCCGCCCCCAGACCCGCCCCATCCCCGGATGACGACGTCCCGATCCTCCAGCGCATCGGTTCCGTGCCGCGGCCGTTCCCGTCCAGCCTGCCCGTCCTGGCGCTGGCCGTCGGCGCGGCGATCGGCGCCTCGACCCGCGTCGATACGATGGCCGCCCTGGGCCAGGCCGCGGGGATCGTGCTCGCCTGGGCCATCCTGCGGTACGGCCCGCCCCCGCTGGCACGTGGCATCTGGGCCGCGGTCATCGGCGCGGTCCCCGCCCGGCTTGCGGCGGCGGGCGGCCTCGACATCGGCTCCCTCATCCTCCTCGCCATCGTGGCGGTTCTGGCCGCCGTGCTGCAGGCAGTCTTCGCGCGGGCGCTGGATGGCGGGCGCCGCGAGTTTGTGCCGGGGGAGCGGGCCGTGGCGGTGGGCGTGCTGGCTGGCGCCCTTGTGGCGGGCGTCGGCGCCCTCCATGTCGGGCCGTTCGCCCTCAGCGGCGCCGCTACCGCCATCGCCGCGCTCTGGCTGGCGCAGGGCGGTCCTGCCCCCGCGGCGGCCGGTTGCGTGGCGCTTGGGGCCATCGCCGCCGCCACCGGCACCCTGAGCCCCCTGGACCTTGCCGGCCTCGCCGTCGGCGGCCTCGCCGCGGGGTTCGCCAGCCCATACAGCCGTGTGGCCGCCGCCATCGGCCTCGTCGCGGGCGAGGCGGTCGTCACCACCCCCGCCGCACTCGTCGTCAGCCCCGGGCTGGCCGGCGTCGCCGCGGGCGCAGCCCTGGTCTGCCTCGTGCCGGCGGTCTGGTGGCCGGCTCCCCCAGGGGTGAGCGCGAGCGCGCCGGTCATGCAGCGCTGGCTTAGCGAGCGGCTTCGCCGCGTCGCATCGGCCGTCTCCGAGGTGGGCGCGAGCGTCCATGAGTCGGCCGCCGCGATCGGCGTCCCCCGAGCGGACGACGCCGTGGCCGACATCGAGACGACGGTCTCGGCCGTCGACGACGTGGTCCGCGCCGTCTGCTCAGGCTGCAGCGCGTACACGGACTGCTGGGACCGCAAGTTCCTCCGCGCTTACCGCATGGTGGACGACCTGCTGCTGGTCGCGGAGACCCGCCCGGTCCGCCGCAGCGACGTCGGCGGGACGGCGCCTGACGACATCAACTGCCTGCGCCCCGCGGACATGGCCCGGGGCGTGAACCTGCGCGCCGAGCTGGGCGTGCGCGCGAGCCGCATGGCCGCCCGGGTCGGCGAGAGCCGCACGATCGTCGCCAGTCAGATGGAGGGGCTGGCGCGCGTGCTCGAGGAGATCGCCGTCTCCGCCGCCATGCCGTCGTCGGGCCCCCCGGCCCGCCGGGTCCTTCGCTACGAGAAGGCCGTGGTTACCGCGCCGCGCCCCGGGCGAGAGACCTCCGGCGACAGCTACCTGGTCCGCGAGCTGGGCGATGCCCGCCTCCTGCTGGCCCTCTCCGATGGCATGGGCTCCGGCCCCCGGGCCGCGCTGCAGTCGGCGACCGCCGTCACGCTGCTCGAGCGGCTGCTGCAGGCGGCCTTCCCCGCCGAGACGGCCGTCCGCACCGTGAACGCCACACTGCTGCTCCGTGCCCCCGACGAGGCGTTCGCGACGCTGGACGTGGTCCTGGTCGACCTGACGGCGGCGACGGCCGAGTTCTTCAAGCTCGGCGCGCCCTGGGGCTATCACCTGAACGCCGCCGGCGACGTGGCGGTGGTCGGTCCGGACGCCCCGCCGGCCGGCGCCCTGGCCGACGTACCCGTGGCGGCGGTCACCGGCGACCTCCACCCGGGCGACGAGCTCATCCTCTGTACGGACGGCGTCGCCCTGGCCGGAGGCCGGCCCCGCTGGCTGCCCGACTTTCTGGCCGGGGAGCCGGATGAGACGGCCGCGTCCGCCGGTGCGACCGACGACGGCTCTCACGTGCCCGACGACGACCCTGAGCCGCCTGCAGCCCCCTCTGCGCCCAGTCGATCATCCAACCGCCGGCGCGCACGCCAAGCCGCAGCCCCGGTGGTCGCGCGCCCGGTCCCGCCGCAGGCTCTCCTGGCCCCGAAGACGGCGGAGGACCGGGCTGAGGCCATCCTCAAACGGGCCCTGGAGCTTGCCGGTGCGGAGCACGATGATATGACCGTCATCGTTTGCCGTTTATCATCATCTCAGGGGTGATCGCCGTTCGTCCCGCCTGGGACCTCCTGCCCCGCGACGCCGAGTCGGTCGTGGCCGTCTCCGGCGGCCCCGACTCCACGGCGCTGCTGGTGGCGGCCGCCCCGCGCAGGCGCATTGTCGCCGCGCACTTCAACCATGCGCTTCGCGGCGCGGAGGCCGATGCCGACGCCGCCTTCGTGGCCGACCTGGCCGCCCGCCTCGGCGTCCCGTTTGTGACGGAGAAGGCCGACCCGCCGGCCGGTCCGGACGAGAACCGCGCGCGGAACGCGCGCTACGACTTCCTGCTGCGGGTGGCCAGGAGCCGCGGCTGTCCCGTGGTCGCCGTGGCCCACACGGCCGACGACCAGGCGGAGACGTTCCTGATGCGCCTCATCCGAGGCGCGGGCACCCGGGGCCTGGGCGCGATGGCGCCCTCCCGACCGCTGGCTGCCACCCGTGGCCGCACAGGCGACGAGCTCGAGGACGACGATGCGTGTGCCGCCTCAAACTTCTCCGCGCGGCCCGGCAGCGCCAACCCCTGTGGCACCGCCGCCGTCCCCAGCCCTGCCGTCGCGCCCGTGGCGCTGGTCCGTCCGTTCCTGGCCGTCACGCGGACCGAGCTGCTGGCCTACCTGAAGAAGAAGCGCGTCGGCTACCGCATCGACCCGTCCAACTTCGACACGACGCGCCTGCGCGCCCGGATTCGCGCGGAGCTGCTCCCGCAGCTCCTCACATACAATCCTCGCATTGTCGAAGTACTGTGCCGTACGGCGGCGCACATGCGCGAGGACCAGCTCGCCCTCGAGGCCGTCGAGACCCTGCGGACCCTGAGGGCGCCGGATGCGCCGGCCACCCCGCAGGCCTCGCACGGGTAGCCGAGCGCGAGTGACCGAGTCGCCCTGGCACCTGGCCCCGCCCACTTCGTCGGTCTTGACGCAGGTACAGGTAAGGGAGGTTCGCGCATGAAGGTCTACATCTCGATGGACATGGAGGGCGTCGCCGGGGTCACGGCCTGGGACCAGACCAACAAGGACGGGGGCTCCGACTACGAGCGCTGCCGCCGCCTGATGACGGCCGAGGCCAGCGCCGCGGTGGCCGGTGCCTTCGACGGCGGCGCCACGGCAGTCCTCGTCAACGACTCCCACGGCCGCATGCGCAACCTCTACGCGGAGGAGCTGGATCCGCGCGCCCGCCTGATCCAGGGCTCGCCGAAGCCCTGGAGCATGGTGGAAGGCCTGGATGACACCTGCGCCTGCGCCCTCTTCTGTGGTTATCACGCCCCGGGCAGCGATCAGGGCGTGCTCAGCCACACGTACACTGGCTTCGTGCACCGCGTCCGCGTGAACGGCGTCACGGTCGGCGAGTCGGGCCTGAACGGCTACTACGCGGGCACCTTCGGTGTCCCCGTCGTCCTCCTCACGGGGGATGACAGGGCCTGCGCCAACGCCCGCGAGCTGTTCCCGGGGATCCATACCGTCGAGACCAAGCGCGCGATCACGCGCTACTCGGCGGAGGCCCTGTCGCCGTCCCAATCCTGCAGCGCGATCCGGACGGGAGCCGCCGTCGCCGTGCGCGCCGCCTCCACGACCGCCCCGATCCGCGCGACCCTGCCCGTTCGCATCGAGGTGGAGATGGCCGACGTCGGCCAGGCGGACGCCGCCGCCCTGATGCCCGGCACCGTGCGCGTCGACGGCGTGACGGTGGCCTACGACGCCCAGGACTACCCGACGGCCCTGCGCGCCATGCGGACCTGGCTCTCGCTGGCGCGGTAGCCGGGGCGTTATGTGACCCGTTGGCCCATACGGCTTCCGAGACCCTGGCTGAAATGGATTCAGGTGCGATACTCGATACGGTATCCAAGACGCTCGCGCACGGCGTGGGCGCGGACACCAGGGCCCTGACGCGGATTCGATGACGGAGCGCGTGGCCGATGTCGGCGCCCTGGCCGCCGGCTGGACCCGCCGGCCAGACCCGCCGGCCGGTGGCGGTGCCGCCGCCCGGGGCCGCGCTGCCCGGCGCCCCGCCCCCGGTGGCCCCGGCCCCGGGTCCGGGCCCCGAGCCGGGGGGGCCGGCCCGGCAGCCCCGTGTCCGGTCCCCGATCCGGTGGCCCCGGCCCGGCGGCCCCGGCCCCGTGTCCGTCGTCCCGGCCCCAGGCCCCCGTTGCGGCCCCCGCGGACCGAGCCCCGCCAGGCGCCGCCCAAGGGCCAGGCCCCGCCAGTCTCAGTGCTTTGCCGGGTACCCTGTGGTAGAATCAAACGACTTCGCCGACTGGGCCGAGGAGGTCCGACGCGGTGCGCGGAAGTAAGGTTTACAGGAGCATCTTCTTCTGGCTTCTGGTCGTCGTGTTGGTCATCATGCTGACCAACCTTTTCCCGTCGCAGGCGCCCAAGCGCACGCAGCTCTCGTACACCGCCTTCGTCAACGACGTCAACAGCGACAGGGTCTCCACGGCCATCATCAGCTCGGACGGCCAGACCTACACCGGCACGCTGACGGACGGCACGCAGTACCAGACCGTGGCCCCGAGCAACGACACGACCCTGATCGCCGCCATGGCGGCCCACCACGTCAACGTGCAGGTGACCCCGCCCCAGACGACGCCCTGGTACACGGCCCTGCTCGGCACGCTGCTGCCGGTCCTCTTCGTCGTCGCGGCGTTCTTCTTCATCATGCAGCAGACGCAGGGCGGCGGTAACCGCGTGATGCAGTTCGGCCGCAGCCGCGCCCGCATGCACCAGGACGACCCGAAGAAGCGGGTCACCTTCGAGGACGTCGCCGGCATCGACGAGGTCAAGGAGGAGCTCGCCGAGATCGTCGACTTCCTCAAACATCCGAAACGATACCTCGCCCTGGGGGCACGAATCCCCAAGGGCGTGCTCCTCTATGGCGCGCCCGGCACCGGCAAGACCCTGGTGGCGCGCGCGGTCGCCGGCGAGGCCGGCGTGCCCTTCTTCTCCATCAGCGGCTCCGACTTCGTCGAGATGTTCGTCGGCGTCGGCGCCAGCCGCGTGCGCGACCTGTTCGAGCAGGCCAAGAAGAGCGCGCCCGACATCGTGTTCATCGACGAAATCGACGCCGTCGGCCGCCAGCGCGGCGCCGGCTATGGCGGCGGCCACGACGAGCGCGAGCAGACGCTGAACCAGCTCCTGGTGGAGATGGACGGCTTCGCCGCCAACGAGGGCATCATCATCATGGCCGCCACGAACCGGCCGGATGTCCTCGACCCGGCGCTGCTGCGCCCCGGCCGCTTCGACCGCCAGGTCGTCATCGACCGCCCCGACCTCGTCGGGCGCGAGGCGATCCTGCGCGTGCACACGCGCAACAAGCCCCTGGACGAGGACGCGGACCTGAACGTCCTGGCCCGGCGCACCCCCGGCTTCACGGGCGCCGACCTGGAGAACATGGTCAACGAGGCCGCTCTGCTCTCCGCGCGCAAGCGCAAGAAGAAGATCGCGATGGACGAGCTGGAGCAGGCCATCGACCGGATCGTGGGCGGCGGCCCCGAGAAGAAGAGCCGCATCATCAGCGAGAAGGAGAAGAAGGTCGTGGCCTACCACGAGAGCGGCCACGCCATCCTCGCCAAGCTCCTGCCGAACGTGGATCCGCTGCACAAGGTCTCGATCATCCCGCGCGGCATGGGCCTCGGCGTGACGATCACCATGCCGATCGAGGACCGCTACCTGATCAGCAAGAACGAGATCCTGGACCGGATCACGATGACCCTGGGCGGCCGCGCCGCCGAGGAGCTGGTCTTTGGCGAGGTCACGAGCGGCGCCGCCAACGACTTCGAGCAGACCACGAAGATGGCGCGCCGCATGATCACGGAGTTCGGGATGAGCGAGGAGCTCGGCCCGATCACGTTCGGCAACCGCCTGGACACCCCGTTCCTGGGCCGCGACCTGGCCCGCGACCGCTCCTTCTCGGAGGAGGTCGCGGCCGCGATCGACCGTGAGATCAACCACATCGTGACGACGTGCTACTCCAGGGCCCTGGGCATGCTGCGCGACCACCGCGACAAGCTCGACGACCTGGCCGCGCGCCTGCTGGACAAGGAAACGATCGAGGGCGACCAGCTCGACGAGATCCTGAACGTCAAGAAGGCCGTCGTCTAGGACAGCCGTTTGTGACGGCGCGCGCGATTGCGCGCGCCGCCCAACATCGCGCTTCGAGCCGCTCGTCCGCGTGAAGCACCCCGTGACGGAGGCGATCGCCCTTGGCGGATGACGTCCACGCCGCGCGCATCGCGGCGATGCAGGCGCGCATGCGGATGAAGCGGCTCACCGCGTGGATCCTCGTCCCCGGTCCCAACATGCTGTACTTCACCGGCTGGCACGCCCACACCAGCGAGCGGCTGCTCATGGCCGTCTACCCCGTGGAGGGCGACCCCTTCCTGGTCACCCCGGCCTTCGAGGCCGAGCGGGCGCGCGAGGCCACCGGCATCGCCAGGGCCTTCACCTGGCGCGATGAGAGCGGCCCGGCCTCCGCGGTCGCCCGCGCCTTCGGCCCCTGGGGCACCTCCCGCCCGCGGCTGGGCGGCGAGTTCCTCACGATGCGCCTCCTGGAGCGCAGCGCCATCGACGGCGACTGCCCCCGCACGGAGTGGGAGGACATCGTTCCGGACGCCGCCGCCCTGCGCATGATCAAGGACGCCACCGAGATCGCCGCCATGGACCGCGCGGTGGCCATGGCCGAGACCGCCCTGGAGGCCGGCCGGCCCCTGATCGCCGCCGGCAAGACCGAGCGCGACGTCCAGCGCGCCATCCTCAGGAGCCTGATGGAGCAGGACACCGCCTCCGGCTTTGGCGTCCTGGTCGCCTCCGGCCCCCGCGGCGCCCTGCCGCACGCCGGCACCGGCGACCGGGTCCTGGAGGACGGCGACCTGGTCTGGATCGACATGGGCGCCACGTCCGACGGGTACAACGCCGACATCACCCGCACGTTCTGCGTGGGCAAGCCCCCGCAGAAGCTGGCGGATGCCTATCGGACGGTCCTGGCCGCCCAGGAGGCCGCGCGCAAGGGCGGCAGGCCCGGCGTGACGTGCGAGTCGATCGACCTGCTGGCGCGGCAGGTCATCGCCGGCGCCGGCCTCGGGGAATACTTCACCCACCGGACGGGCCACGGCCTGGGCCTGGAGGGCCACGAGACCCCCTACATCGTGGACGGCAACGCCGAGGTGCTGCAGCCGGGCATGGTCTACACCGTGGAGCCCGGCGTCTACATCCCCGGCCACGGCGGGATCCGCATCGAGGACGACGTGGTGGTGAGCGCCGACGGCTCCCGCAGCCTGACGGGCTACCGCCGCGACTGGCTGGAGGCGTAGTCGGGTGCGCGTCTTCCACACCCCGAGCCGGAAGTTCAAGACCGTCACCATCCGCGTCTACCTGCACGCCCCGCTGCGGGCCGATGTGGCGACGCGGACGGCCGTGGTGCCCCACGTCCTGGCCCGGGGGACCCGGAACCTGCCCACTTTGGGGGATCTGGCCCGCCGCTGCGAGGAGCTCTACGGCGCCGGCCTCGGCGCCGGCGTGGCGAAGATCGGCGAGGCCCAGAGCCTGTACGTGGGCGTGGAGGCGGTCGAGGACCGCTTCCTGCCGCAGGCCGCGAAGGCCATCGCCGGCAGCGTCGCCCTGCTGCGCGAGCTGCTGCTGGAGCCGGCCCGCGACGCCGGCGGCCTTCTGCGGGCCGACGTGGTGGCGCAGGAGAAGGAGAACCTGGCCCACCGCATCCAGGCCCTGATCAACGACAAGATCCGGTACTCCGGCATGCGCCTGGTCGAGGAGATGTGCCGCGGCGAGCCCTTTGGCCTGCACGCGTACGGCCGCCTGGAGGACCTGCCCCAGGTGGACGCCGCCGCCGTCACGGCGCGCTACGACGACCTGATCGCGAATGCCCCCGTGGATGTCTTCGCCGTGGGCGGCGACCCGTCGCTGGGCGACGAGCTGGCGGCCGCCTTCGGCCACCTGGGGGGCGGGGGAGAGGTCCCGGCGACCACCGTGGGCCAGGCGCCGGCCGAGCCCCGCCGCGTGACGGAGACCCAGCCGGTCGACCAGGCCAAGCTCAACCTGGGCTACCGCACGCCGGTGACGCTCGGCTCGCCCGGGCACGGCGCCATGGTCATGTACAGCGGCATCCTGGGCGGCTTCCCGCACAGCAAGCTCTTCCGCAACGTCCGCGAGAAGGCCAGCCTCGCCTACTACGCCTCCTCGCGCTACGAGCCGCTGAAGGGCCTGCTGGTGGTGGCCGCCGGCATCGAGCCGCGGCGCCGCGACGACGCCCTGCGCATCATCGAGGAGCAGGTGGCCGACATGGCCGCCGGCCGCATCACCAGGGAGGAGTTCGACCAGACGCGGAGCGGCCTGCGCAACCGCCTGAGCTCCGCGGAGGACTCCCCGGGCGCCATGATCGACATGGCCGCCGAGGAGTCGATGGTCGGCGCCGTGCGCACCCTGGAGCAGCGGCTGGCCGCCATCGACGCCGTCACGGACGCCGACGTGGCCGCCGTGGCCCGCGATGTCCGCCTGGACACCGTGTACTTTCTGACCTCCCCGCAGGAAGGGGCCTCGGCATGAGCGCGACGGTGGCCAGGCGCCACGAGAGCCGGATCGGCGAGGACCTCGACGAGGCCCGCCTCGCCCACGGCATGCCGGTGTTCGTGCTGACGCGCCCCGGCTACGACAAGAAGTTCGCCTCGTTCGCCACCCGCTACGGCAGCGTGGACAGCCGCTTCCGGCGTCCGGGCGGCGACTGGGTCACCGTGCCCGATGGCATCGCCCACTTCCTGGAGCACCAGATGTTCGCCCAGGAGTATGGCGACGCGTTCGAGCGCTTCAGTGAGTACGGCGCCTCCGCCAACGCCTTCACCTCGTACACGAACACGACCTACCTGTTCTCCTGCACCGACCGCTTCGCCGACAGCCTGCGCCTGCTGCTGGAGTTCGTGCAGCAGCCGTACTTCACCGATGCCGGCACCAACAAGGAGCGCGGCATCATCCAGCAGGAGATCCGCATGTACCGCGACAACCCAGGCTGGCGCCTGTCCGAGGGCATCAAGGCCGCCCTCTACCAGCGCCACCCCTTCCGCCTGGACATCGCCGGCACGGTCGAGTCGGTCGAGGCCATCTCGACCGACCTGCTGCGGATGTGCTGGGACACGTTCTACCACCCGAGCAACATGGTGGTGTCCGTGGTGGGCGATGTGGATCCGGCCGAGGTCGTGGCCATGGTCGAGGAGTCGCTGGCCGCGCACCCGCGCGCGGAGCAGGGCCCCATCGAGCGCGACGTGGCGGATGAGCCCGACGCCATCGCCAAGCCGCGCGTGGATGCCGAGATGGCCGTCTCGCGCCCCGTGATCGCCCTGGGCTTCAAGGAGACCGACACCGCGGTGTCCGGCGACGCCGTGCTGCTGCGCGACATGGCGACGGAGATCTGCCTGGAGGCCCTGGCCGGCAAGTCCTCGCCGCTCTACAACCGCCTCTACGAGGCCGGCCGCATCGACTCCACGTTCCACTCGTACTACCACGGCGAGCGCGACTTCGGCCTCTCCGTCCTGTCGGGGGAGACCGCCGACCCCGACGCCTTCGTGAGCGCGTGGATGGACGGCGTGAAGTCCCTGCTGGCGTCCGGCGTCGACCCCGCCGCGTTCGAGCGCCAGAAGCGGCGCATGACGGGCGAGTTCGCCTCCAGCTTCAACTCGCCGGAGTCGCTCTCGTACGCCCTGAACGCCACCCACTTCGCGGGCAGCGACCTCTTCGCGTACGGCCGCCTGCTGGACGGCATCACCCTGGCCGATGTGAACGCGCGCCTGCACCAGCACTTCGACCCGTCGCGCACGGGCGTCTCGGTGGTTAGTCCGAAGGCGTAGCTAACTCCTCGCCCGATTCGACGGCGTGGCCCTGTCGAGGCGCATGTCCGTGTCCGGCCACACCGCGATCGCGTCGGTGGCCAAAAGACCCGCCACCAGGATGTCTTCGTCCACGTCGGGCCAGCGCAGCACGCTGCCCTGGCCCAGAATCTCGACCCGTCTGAGCTGGGCGGGCTTGGCGCGCAGCAGGCGCGGGAACCAACCGAGCGGCACGCTGATCGACCTTCCATCGGCAAGCTCGACTTCGAAGCTGTCCGGGCGTGGGAACGACACCTTGGTGGCCTGCGGGCAGAGTCGAATGCGCAAAGCCTTGCTGTCCACTCTCAGCCCTCCCCGCAGCGACGCCATGCGGCGAGCATGCCGTCGGCTTCGCGGCGAACGATCGCCAGAACCGTGCGGATTTCTGCAGCCGTCAGGCCGCGCGCCCAGGCGAGCGACACTGGGGATAGCCAAACCTTCGCACTCCCACCTGCCGATGGTATGGACATGCGGCGGCTCGTTCACTCGGTCGGCGCTGAAGAAACCGAAGCAAAAGCCGGCCTCGTCGAGCACTGTCGGCAACTCTGGCGCCGCCCCTCCCGCACCCGCTCAACGCCACCCTCGTTTGCTCAGACTATATCGGCCGGCGTCCGCCTGGACCAGCGCGGGGTGGCCAAGTCCATGCCGCAGGTCCGGCCCTCCCGCGGCCCGAACCGATCTGGGGGAGGGGAGCGCATGCCGGTCTCACGCGACATCCTGGAGCGCCTTGCCCGCCACAGCACGCCCACCATCTGCAACGCCATCGAGCAGTTCAACGTCCGCCCGCGTAACCAGGGGTTCATGGCACCCCGCATCCGCTGCATGTTCCCGTCGCTCGGCCCCATGGTCGGCCATGCCGTGACGGTCACCAGTATCGCCGGCCAGCCCGACGCCCGCGGCCGCGCCCCGTCGCGCCAGGAGTACTTCGACTATGTGCTCTCGATCCCCGAGCCGCGCGTCGTCGTCGTGCAGGACCTGGACCCCTCGCCGATCGGCGCCATGTGGGGGGAGGTCCAGGCGAACATTCACCGCGCGCTCGGCTGCCTGGGCACGGTGACCGACGGTGGCGTGCGCGACCTGGACGAGGTCGCGGCCCTGGGCTTCCACTTCTTCGCCGCGACCGTCCTGCCGTCCCACGCCTTCGTCCACGTGGTGGACTTCGGCGGCCCGATCACCGTGGCCGGCCTGGAGGTGCGCCCCGGCGACATCATCCACGCCGACAAGCACGGGGTGACGAGCGTTCCGGAGTCGGTGGCCGCGGAGATGGATGGCGCCGTGGCGGCGGTGGCCGAGCGCGAGGCCCGCATCATCGCCGCCTGCCAGGCCAAGCCGTTCGATGTGGCGGCGCTCAAAGCCCTATTCTGATTTGGTACTATCCCCCCAGGGGGGATAGGCTCCTGGCCGACGCACCGGCGCGGCACAGCCACCAGCGGCAGCCGATGGTGACCCGCATGGCCCGCATCGAAGGCCACGTGCGCTCGATCCGCGAGATGCTCGCTACGGACCGGCCGTGCGAGGACGTCCTGATCCAGCTGGCGGCGGTGAAGTCCGCCCTGAACCAGGTCGCCCGGCTCGTCTTCGAGGACCACCTGAGTGCCTGCGTGCGGGACGCCGCCGCCGCCGGCACGGTCGACGCGGAGATCGAGCG
>DAHVAF010000038.1 GCA_027314765.1 Clostridia bacterium
CCGCCCCCGCCGCCCCGCCGCCTCCGCCCCGCCCCCTGGCCGGCCCCACTGGCGACGCCTGAGCGCCCGGGGCTGGGCCGGAGCCGCCTAGAACGGCGAGAGGCGCACCCCTGTGCTGTCGTTCTCGCCGACCACGCCCGCGCCCGTGGCGCCATTGCCCTCGCGCCACACGATGAACAGGTACTTGCGCTCGCCGGGGGCCGGATCGCCGCCCCAGTCGTTGCTGGCCAGGAACACGGTCTGCCCTTTCTGGTAGGCCGCCGTCACGCGCCCCGTCACGTCGACGGTCCGGTTCCACACCCCATAGCCCGCGTACGTGATCAGCACGGAGTTGTGCGAGGTGATGGTGAAGGCGTCGCCCTGGCGCTGGATGATGACGTGGTTGTTCTTGTTGAGGATGTCGTCGAACGGGCTGCCGCGCCGCGCGACGAACTGCTGCTGGGCCGTCACCTTGCCGTCGGTCAGGGTCATGACCTCCAAGCCGTTGAGGTAGATGTCGCGCGAATTGCCGTACGACACCATGCTGCTCTGCCACGGCCGCAGGCCGAAGGTCTGCTCCCCCGCCTCCGTGTCCGGGTTGGCACCCGCCCGAACGTGGATGGTCACGCTGAGGGTCAGGTCCGTGCGGTTCTCGAAGTCCTTGACGCCGCCCATGACGGCAACCCCCTCTACCTCGCCGCGCTGACGCCGGCGACGAAGGCCGTCGCCTCCACCGCGACCTGCTGCCAGGCCGACCGCACCACGTCGATGCTCAGATCCGCGATGAACGGGTCGGCGGCCGCGATCTCCGCGTTGATGGAGCGGCCCACGAAGTCGACGTCCGAGCGGATGGCCGACCAGCCACCCCGGATGCGCTGCAGCTCACGCAGCGGGGGGTGCTGCAGGCGCAGCACCGCCCCCGCCAGCCGGCCGATGAGCCGGCCAATCTCGGCGACCTGCCGCATGATGTCCGCCGGCGCGGCCGCCGGCCTGGCCCCCGGGGCGGCCCTCAGGGTCACGTATGGCTCGACCTGGCTCTCGGCCGTCTGGACGGCGGAGCAGAAGGCCGTCACAGCCCCGTCGGCCGTGGTCGCCGCCCCGAGATTGGCGCCGGCCTCGGCCTCCAGGCCGGCCATCACCGCGGCGAAGGCACGTCGCGTGGAGTCCTGAGGCCTTCCGGTCTCCAGGTCCGGCAGCAGCTCCGCCAGCTGTGCGTACGACCGCTGCACGGTCTCGCTGCCGTACCGGGCCATGGACCTCGCCAGGCTCACGATCCCGGGAAATGTCTGGCTGTCCCATTGCTGCGCCATGCCCTGCAGGTCCGGAAACACGGGGACGAAGGGCGCCAGGCGCTGCGCGGCCCCCGGTCCGGCGTCGGCGACCTGCCGCGCGAAGCCGCAGAGCGCCGCCCACTCCCCCGGCGTGACCTCGAAGACGGAGCCGCTCGCGGTTCGCAGCGGGCCCGGCCCGAGCTCGGCGGTCAGGGTGCTCATCGGTCCAACCCTCCCAGGACGGCTTGCGGGCCTCAGATGCGGGGCAGGCCCTCGCCGGCGAACTCCAGTCGGATGCCCGACAGCGGCCCCAGGTCCACGCCCGGGTTCTGGGCCGGATCGGCGACGAGGATCCAGTCCGTAAACGCAGTCGGCAGGAAGTAGGCGTCCTGCTCACGCCTGGCCGGCGTGCCATCCACGCGGATGCCGGCCGCATCCCCCACCGGGCCCGTGTACTGGAACTGCCGGTGCGCCGGGCTGGCCGCGAAGTGGAACACATCGGCGCCCAGCCGGTCGTCGTACTGCCCAGCCGTCGCGATTTGCACCGTGACGGGGCGCTGGTCCGATGCGCCGACCCCCTGCAGCCACGCCCGCACCCGGTCGACGCGCACCCGGCCGAGGGTGGCAAAGCGCCCGCTGTCCAACGGGATCGGCACACGCACCGCACCGTTGGCCCGCATGGCCTGGACGGCGCCGGCGTAGAGGCCGTCCTGCCGGTCCTCGATCAGCACGGGGATATTGAAGGGCGCCGGCGGCGGGTTGAACGACGCCAGCACCTCGGCCCACTCCTGGGTCACGGCGGCCATGTCCGCCTGGAGGTCCACCGCGGGCTTGGTCATGCTGGGCCGCACCCGCGACGGGCGCAGCGCCCAGTACCGAAACGCCCACACGTAGTTCTGGAGGGCGATGTAAAACCAGGTGCGGATGTCGAGCTCGCGCTGATAGAAGCTCTGTGCCAGCTCGCCCAGGAGATCCGCATCGTCGCTGAGCCGGGCGACGGCATCCTCCAGGCGCTTCTGGTCGTTTCGCGCCAGCTGGCGCTGCAGGAGCACGCGGCTGAGCGCCTGCCCCGCCCGCACCATGCCGGCCTGACTCGCCATGTACGCCTTGCCATAGATGCACAGCTTCTCGAGGGCGATCTGGTACTCCTCAGCGCCGGGCACGTCCGCGTCGACGGCCGGCTTCAGGAAGGCCACAGCGTCCAGGCGGAAGGCGTCCCAGTCGGCCTGGGCGGCGATGTCGCCGCTCGGAGCCTCCGTCAGCGAGCTGAGGCTCGCCGCGTCGCTCACGCTGCCCGCCGCCACGACGATCTCGTTGACGGCCGCGAAGATCTTCGGCAGCGCCTCGCCGGCCTTTTTGAGCTTGCCCATGAGGTCGGCGATGTCGGACATGAGCTTGCTGATCGTCCCGAGGTCCTCGGCGGACTTCGCGACCTCCGCGACGTCCGCCGCCGCCTTGGCGCCCTCGGCCGCCGCGGCCGCCGTCCCCGGGGCCGCCGCCTCATCCCCCACCGCCATCAGCGCCACGCCCGCCGCCACCTTGCCGATGGCCACGGCCATGCTGAGCACAGCCTTCATGATCTGCTCCCTGGCCCAGATCTTGGCTTCGTACTTGAAGCTGATCTGCGCCTCGTCCACCTGGCTCTGCTGGATCTGCAGGGACGCGCGCGCCTGCAGTTCCGCCGCCTGCGCGCCGCGAAGGTTGTCCTCGGCCTGGCGGACCAGCTGGTCGTTGAGCCCCGCGAGCTCGTCATAGTGGGACAGCATCAGCTGCGCCGCATCCCTGCGGGCGGCCGCGTCCTGCTGCCGGTCCGTGAAGCGCGCGTACTGCGTCTCGTACGCCTGCGCGCTTCCGAGGTAGCCCTCGGTCACCTTCAGATAGACGTCCTTATCCAGATACGGCACGAACGTGACCTGCAGCGCGGCAGCATCCAGCTGGGCCAGCAGGGCACCGCTCTGCAGGCGCAGGTCGGCCGTCCGCGGCGAGCCCTCCGTGAGGTTGAGAATCCACTGCAGCATGGCCCGCGCCGTGGCCGGGTCGGTGTCGAACAGGGCGATGGCGCACTGCAGGGCGCTTCGAACCAGGGCCCGCCCGGGCGATCCGGCGCCCAGCCCGGCGTCGCCAAGGGGCTGGGGCCGGACGAGGACCGCTCCGGACGGCGTGAGTTCCAGGACCGCCCCGGGCCGGCCCACCGCCGAGAGATCGAAGTCCCGGGAGCTGTCCGCGCTGACCACCCTGCCGGTCAGCTGGCCGCGCACCCCGTCCGTGTAGAGCGCAAAGCGCGCCCCTGCCCCACCGCGGGCGTCGAGGAACACGCGGGTCGGGCCGTCGGCGATCACCT
>DAHVAF010000041.1 GCA_027314765.1 Clostridia bacterium
AGGTGAGTAGCCCCGGGGGGTTTCACCCCGGGGCCCTCGCAGAACCGGACGTGAACGTCTCCGCTCATCCGGCTCCCCCTATTCCGCCGCCGGAAGGATTCCCATTTGCCAGTGTGCGAAAAGCTCCGGCTGCCGCTGTGCCAGCTGGCCCAGCCAGTGCTCTGCTCGCCGCCGATGCCGAGCCAGTTTCTTGAACTTCCTTCGCGCCCAGTGGACCAGTGCCCGATTGATGTGGCGGAGCACCCCGTAAAGTTCCGACTTATAGAA
Source organism: Clostridia bacterium (assembly GCA_027314765.1). Lineage (GTDB taxonomy): Bacteria > Bacillota > Sulfobacillia > RBS10-35 > JAJYVM01 > JAJYVM01. The sequence goes on from DAHVAF010000041.1 coordinate 268, forward strand.
GCTGCCGTAGTATTGGAGCCACCCCCGGATGATCGGATTGAACATCCGTGACAGGTCCTCAATGGCTTTGTCGTTCTTGAGATGTACCCGCCAATCATGCACCGTCTGCCGCATCGCCGTTTGGGCTTTGCGGCTCACCGCTGGCGTGAAGTTGATGAAGAACTTTCCGTGCCTGCTCTTGGACCGTCGTGGCCGAAACGTGTACCCGAGGAAGTCGAAGCTTGTGTTCGCATACGTCTTCCGCCGGTCATCGTCCTTGCAGTAGACAATCCGCGTCTTGGTTGGATGCAGTTCCAGTCCACACTCCGCAAACCGCTTGACCAGGTCCGCTTTCAGCCTTTCGGCGTCGGCCTCTTGCCGGCAGTGCGCCACGCCATCATCGGCGTAGCGCTCAAACGGTTGCTCGGGGTGGTTCCGCACCATCCACGCATCGAAGGCATAATGCATGAAAAGGTTGGCTAGCAGGGGGCTAACCACCCCTCCTTGCGGCGTTCCCTTGCCTCTGGCCTCGAGCGTGCCATCCTCCCGCTGAAACGGCGCTGTCAGCCATCGCTGAATGTAGAGCAGCACCCACGGACAGTCTGTGTGCCAACGCACGGCCCGCATCAGCAGCCCGTGGTCGATGTTGTCAAACAGCCCCTTGATATCCAGTTCCACAACCCAGTCGTACCGCCAGCACCGCTCGCGGGTAACCTGCAGCGCCCCTACCGCTGACTTGCCTGGCCGATACCCGTACGAGTCCGGGTGGAATATCGGCTCCACCTTCGGCTCCAGGGTCATCTTCACGACCATCTGCGCCACGCGGTCGGCCACCGTCGGCACCCCCAGAACCCTGACCCCGCCCGCCTTTTTGGGTATCTCGACCGCTTTCACGGGCGGCGGAAAGTAGCTGCCGGAGGACATCCGGTTCCAGATCTTGTAGAGGTTATTCTTCAAATCGGCCTCGAACGCCTCGATACTCTGGCCGTCGACCCCAGCCGCCCCCCGGTTCGCTTTCACCCGGCGATAGGCGTCCAGGACCAACTTCTTGGGGATCTCGTACGGTTTGGGTGTCTCCACTGGCTCCTCCCTCTCAGTTGGCCGTGGCCACCCTGGAATAGGTGCGCCCCTTCGCTCCGCTCCCGTTATGGAGCTTCCTCGCTACTACGGGCGCCTCCGTCCCTGCCCTCCGCATCGGTATTACCTCTCGCGGGTCTTCCGCTTGGTGGATTCCCTTGTCATCGGAGAGCAGGTTCACACGTTCCACATCAGAGCCTGTGCCTCGTTCCTGCCGCCTTCATGCCGGTCACCGCCTGGCCAGTAAGCAGGTCCCCGCCAGACTTGTCCCGGGTTAACGACTCCCCCCCGGTTTCGGTGACGTCCCTACGCTTTCGACACGTTATCAGCGGTTCACTGGTGTTCAGCTCCGAGGCACCCACCTGGCAGAGTCTCGCTCCACCTTTTCCGTGACGCTCACGACCAGGGTGTTCGCCCAAGCCGCTCACGGTGGTTTGGAACCTCCCCCTGCAGGGCGGTTCCGAGGGGCCAACCCTCATCTCTGATGCAGCCGGCAAGGGCTGTTCATCCCACCCTTTGCCTTCGTGTCGCACCGTCGTCCGCGCATCGTTCCGATCGCCGTCCTCATACTTCCCTCAGCATCGCTGAGGTACCATGGCCGTATGGTCGCGCTGCTGACACAGGGTGCCATCCTCGTCCTGGGTCCCTTCGCGGCGCTCGCGGCGTACGGGCGCGGGCGGGCCGTGCGCTGGGACGTCGTCGTCGTGGGCGCGATCGCGTACGTGATCTCGGAGCCGTTCCGCATCCTGACGGCGCCGATCTTCGGCGCGGCGGCCGTCTGGCAGGCGCTGTCGCTCTACGTGCCGCTCCGCGTGTACGGCGTGCGCGAGCGGGACGAGCCCGTGACGCTTGGCCTCGCGTACGGCGGCGCGATGGCCGTGTCGGCTGGCATCACGGCCCTGCTGGCGCTCCCGGGGGCGACGGGGACGGGAGCCGCGGCGGCCGCGGTGGTCGGCGCGGCCGCGGATATGCTGCTGGCCACGGGCTTGGCCCTCTTTACGGCCGAGGCCGTGCGCGCGCGCGAGCTTGGGTGGCTGCTGGCGGTCGTGGCGCTGGGCGCCCTCGCCGCTCTGGGGCTGCCAGAACTGGTGGTGGCCGCCGCCGGTACATGGTGGCTGGCCAGCCGGCTTAAGGTTGCGCAGGCGTCAGATCGCACACAGTAGGGGCTGCCTTCCGTTTGACACCGGTTTGCGGCTCGATCTAGCATTCGCTGTGTGAATCGAAGAACCGAGGAACGCGCGGGGGCCTCCCGCGTGTTCGCGAAGTCAGAGGAACGCGCGGGGGCCTCCCGCGTGTTCGCGAAGTCAGAGGTGGAATGCCGCTTGGCGCTCGTGGAAGTGAACGGCGTCGCGAAATCCTACGGCGGGCATCTGGGGCTGCACGAGATGACGTTTCGCGTCGATCGCGGCCAGATTCTCGGCCTGCTCGGCCCGAACGGCGCCGGTAAGACGACGACCCTGCGCATTCTCACCGGCTATCTGCCGGCGAGCCGCGGGAGCGTCTCCGTCGACGGCTTCAACATCGAGGAGCAGCCGTTCCAGGTTCGGCGCCGCATCGGCTACGTCCCCGACAACCCGCCCCTGTACCCGGAGATGACCGTCCGCCGCTACCTCCAGTTCATGGCGGAGCTGCGGCTGGTCCCGCCGAAGCAGCGCGCGGCCCGAATCGACCGCGCCATGGAGATGCTGAACATCAAGGACGTCGCCGGCCGCCTGATCGGGCACCTGTCGCGCGGCTACCGGCAGCGCGTGGGGCTGGCCCAGGCCGTCCTGCATGAGCCGCCCGTCCTGGTGATGGACGAGCCCACGGTCGGGCTCGACCCCCGCCAGATCGCCGACATGCGCGAGCTGGTGCGGCGCCTCGGCAAGGAGCACGCCGTCGTGCTCAGCTCGCACATCCTGCCCGAGGTCCAGGCCGTCTGCGGCCGCATCATCATCCTCGACAAGGGCCGCGTCGTGGCCGAGGACACGCCCGAGGGGCTGCGCCGCGCCATACGCGGCAACCGCACCCTGCTCGTGACGGTCCGCGCGCCCTCGGAAACGGCCCGCGCCGCGCTGCAGCGCATCGACCGCGTGACGGCGGCCGAGCCCCAGCCGGGCGGCGAAGCCGGCGAGGCGACCTTCCGCCTGACCGTGGACTCCGGCGCCGATGTTCGCGCCGAGGTCTCCGCCGCCTGCGCCCGCGACGGGCTGCCGCTGCTTGAGCTCCGGTCCGTCGACGTCAGCCTGGAGGAAGTCTTCCTCCGGCTCACCACCGAGGAGGCATCCGCGCATGAGCTGGTGGACCGTCGCCCGGCGTGAGCTGGGCTCGGCCTTTTCCTCGCCCCTGGCATACGTGCTCATGGCCCTGTACTTTCTGCTGTCGGGTTATTTCTTCTTCGCCATCGTCGTGACGTCGCAGACGACCGACATGAGCGGGATGCTGCAAAACGTCGGGGTCGTGCTGCTCTTTCTGGCGCCGCTCTTCACCATGCGCCTATTGGCCGAGGAGCGGCGGCTGGGGACGGACGAGCTCATCCTCACCTCTCCCATCTCCCCGGCGCAGTGGGTGGTCGGCAAGTTCGCCGGCGCCCTGGCCGAGTGGACGGTGTTCGTGGGCGTGACGCTCCTCTACCCCTTGGCCCTCTCGCGCCTGGGCAACGTGGACTGGGGCCCGGCCCTCAGCGGCTACCTCGGGCTCTGGCTGCTCGGCGCCGCCCTGCTGGCGGCCGGCGTCTTCGCCAGCAGCCTCACCGATAACCAGGTCGTGGCGGCCATGGTCGCCTTCGCGCTCGCGCTGCTCTTCTGGGCGGCGTCGTGGGTCTCGGGCTCCGCGTCCGGGTGGGCGCAGAACCTCCTGAACTACATCTCCGCGCCGGGCCAGTTCTCTCCGCTCACCACCGGGATCCTCAACACCAGCAACCTGGTGTATTTCGTGTCGCTGACCGTCGGCTTCCTGTTCCTGGCGGTCCGCGTCATCGATGCGAGGCGGTGGGCCTAGCATGGGTGGCACAGGCGGACCCGAGAACCAGGGCAAGGGTACGGAGCAGCCGAAGCAGCAATCCGGTGCGCGCCGCAACGAGGCGGCGCTGCGCCGCGGGCTGCGCTTCGGTCCCTCCTCGGCCATCTACGCGCTGATCGTCATCGCGGCGCTGGTCATCGTCAACGCCCTCGGCAACCGCTATCAGGCCAACGCCGACCTGACCTCCAACCACGAGTTCACCCTGTCCGCGGCGACCCTGAAGATCCTGTCGCAGATCCATCAGCCGATCCAGATCCTGGCCTTCATGCAGCCCGGCTCGCAGCTGCAGGGGCAGATCGACCAGCTGCTGCAGGAGTATAAGACCGCGAGCCACGGCGAGATCAGCTACCAGGACATCGACCCGGCGGCACACCCGACCCTGGCCCAGGAGAACAACGTCATCGAGTACAACACTGTCGTCGTGAAGGCGGGCAAGGGCCACGCCTCGGCCACGCCGGCCGACTTCACCACGTTCGACTCCTCCGGCAACCAGGTGTTCACGGGCGAGTCGGCCATCACGAACGCGATCCTCCGCGCCGCCAACCCGCACCCGCTCAAGGTCTACTTCCTCGACGGCGAGGGCGAGCAGAACCTGGGCAGCAGCTACTCGCAGATCGGCCAGTTCATGGCGGCCCAGGGCTACACCACCGCGTCCATCAACCTGCTGACCACGACGTCCGTCCCGAGCGATGCCTCGGCGGTCGTCATCGCCGGCGCCACCCACGACCTGGCAAAGAGCGAGGTCGCGCAGCTCCAGACTTACGTGAACAAGGGCGGCCACGTCATGGTCCTGCTCAACCCGTCGCCGTCCGGCCCGCTGCCGAACCTCGACGCCATGCTGAGCAGCTGGGGTGTGACCCCGACCAACGACGTCGTCGTCGACCCGACGGCCGGCCGCCACTACACGACCGACCCGACGGTGCTCGTCCCCGTGTACGGGAGCGACGCCATCACCAATCCGCTGAACCTGGCCAACGAAGCCGCGGTCGTGCCGGCCTCCGTCAGCCTCAGCATCGCCAAGAACCCGAAGTTCCAGATCACCCCGATCCTGAAGACCGACGCGGCGGCGTACGGCCACATGAATCTGCAGACCCAGAGCACGGCGTATGTGCCCGGCACGGACATCAAGGGCCCCCTCAACCTCGGCGTGATGCTGACCTCGGCCGCGGCCGCGGGTGGCGCCACCTCCTCGGCGACAGCCGCCAGCGCGGCCCCGACGGCCGGCTTCAAGGCCGTGGTGCTCGGCAGCTCGACGTTCGCGCAGGACCAGATCGTCACGATCACCCAGGGCAACCAGGACCTGTTCCTGAACGCCGTCGGCTGGCTGACGGGCCGCTCGCAGGGCATCGAGATCCGGCCCAGCACGGCCCCCAACAACCAGATCTTGCTGACGGGCGCGGCCACGCGCGGCCTCTTCTACGGCTTCGTCGTCATCCTGCCGCTCGCATCGCTGCTGGTCGGCGGCGCGATCTGGAACATGCGGCGCGGCCTCTAGTGCTGCCAAGGCGGCCCGCGCCCTCCCCCAGCCGGGGATGGCGCGGGCTCGGCCATCCATCGACCCGCGTGCGCGCGGGACGACCCGTGCTTACCATGTCTCCGGGAGGTTTGATGGGCTGATGCGCACGCTCCGCGTGTGGGTGGCTCCGCTCGCCGGCCTGGTCGTCGTGGCGGCCCTCGCGATCCTGCTCACCCACGGACCCAAGCCCGCCGCGCCGGCGGCGACCAGCACGGCCGGCGCGCCGGTGAACGTCTTCAGCGTCAACCCGACGACCATCACGCAGATCCAGATCAGCTCGGGTGGCAAGACGCTGACCCTGGTGTCCGTCCCGCCCAAGGCCACGGCCAAGGCCACAGGGACCGCCTCCGCCGCCGCCGCCGCGCCCGCCGGCCCGACGTGGGCCATCGGCAGCGCGACGGGCAAGGCGGCCGACCCGGCCAAGGTCCAGAACCTGATCTCGCTGCTCGACCCGCTGCAGGCCAGCCGCAGCTTCGGCGTGGTATCGAACCCGGCGACGTTCGGCGTCGACAAGCCGTCGACGATCCTGAAGGTCACGCAGCAGGACGGCACGGTGTACACGCTGGATGTGGGCGCTGTGAGCCCGGTCGGCGGCTACTACGCGACGACGGGCGGCGGCAGGGTCTACCTCATCGGCAGCTCCGTGCAGCAGGCGCTGGTGACGGACCCGACCCAGTGGCTCCCCGTCGCTACCAGCACGGCCACCGCTTCGGGCGGGTAGTCGGGTGC
>DAHVAF010000043.1 GCA_027314765.1 Clostridia bacterium
CATGCCGCCCCCGCCGCCGGTGCCGCCGTTGCCGCCACTGCCGGTGGTCCCGACCTCGCCGCCATAGCCGCAAGCACCGCCGGCGCCGCCGCGCCCGCCGAGCAGGCCGCCGGCCCCCCCGGCCCCACCGGTGGCGCCCAAACCCCCACCTCCGCCGTTGCCGCCGTTGCCGCCGCTACCGGTGGGCCCCTTGCGACGCTGTGAGATGCCGCTGTGAGATGCCGCTGAGAGATGGCACAGTTTGCGCCGAGGCCATTGCTTCCTACGCAGAGGGCGGGTGACCGTCGCGGTGACCGCATGCCAAATCGTCCCTGTGGGCCGTGCACCGGGCCAGACCTGACGCGAGGCCAGCCCGGCCGGCCGTGACAACCGCGCCGCCGCTGGGTATCAGTTGCGCCGAGCGCGCGTCTTGCGCCCGGCGCTGCACACGGCGAGCGCCGCGGTCACGTTGTCCGTGATGATGGCGTCGATCGGCAGGGCGGCGGCCACCGCCAGCTCCACGGGGGAGTCCGGCGCCCAGAGGTACACCGGCCCGCGCCGGACCCGTGCCACGGCCATGACGGCCGCGGAGCACGCCGTCATCGAGGCGGAGATCCCGAGCCCCTGCGGCACGTGGGCGGCCAGGGCGATCACGTCCTCCCGCGTGGCGGGCGGCACCCGGAGCGTGAGGAGGCCGCGGATGCCCGGCGCCTTCGCGGCGACCGCCTCCACAAACGGATGCACGATGGACATCACCGTCACGCGCTCGGCCCCGAATGCGCGGGCGAACGCCGCGATGCGGTCGGCGAGCCCCGGAAAGCGCTCGTCCCCGTACTTGAAGTCCAGTGCCAGCCGAACCCCGGAGGGCAGGGCCCCGGCCACCTCGAGCAGCGTCGGCACCCGCTCCCGGCCGCCACCGACGCGCAGCGCGGCAATATCGCGCCAGTCGGCCTCCCACACGCACCGGTCGACCCCCGTCATCCGCAGCAGCGAATCGTCGTGGTGGACGACCAGCTCGCCGTCCCGACTTGGCAGGACGTCGACCTCGACGCTGTCGGCCCCGGCAGCGACGGCCGCCGCGAAGGCAGCCAGGGTATTCTCCGGCGCCTCCGGCCACCGGCCGCCGCGGTGGGCGACGATCAGCACCGGGGCAGCCTCTGCCGGCAGGAGTGGTGCACCGTCGTGGCAACCCCAGCAACGGAGTCCCGGGCTACGGCCGAGCGTGCTGCTGCGCGGTGCGCGCGGATCTGTGGGCTGCCGCGGGGCCGTCCCCGCCCGGTCGGCGCTGGCGCGGCGACCTGCTGGATGCCCGCTTGGCGCAGCCGGCCGGCGCCAGACATCCCCGGACCAGGTGCGCGGCACGCCATGGCGGGTTGGCCCCCCGGTCGCCGGTGCGGGCGCCCGAGACGCACCCTCCACCTGGCCCCACCCACCCGCGCAGGGGTCAGCCCCCGCATGGCCGGCCTGGCCGCTGACGCGGACCTCACCGCCGCAGCCGCGGGTCCAGCAGGTCGCGCAGGGTGTCGCCGACCAGGTTGAACGCGATGACGAGCAGGAAGATGGCCATCGCCGGGAAGGTCGCGATCCACCACTGGGTCATGAGGTAGGTCTGGCCGTCCGACACCATGACGCCCCACTCCGGGGTCGGCGGCTGCGCGCCGAAGCCGATGAAGGACAGCCCCGCCGCCACCAGGATCACGCTGCCGAGGTCCAGGGTCGCCTGGATCAGCAGCGGCGCGATGGCGTTGGGCAGCAGGTGCCGGCGCATGATCGTCGACGTCGTGGCGCCCTCGGAGCGCGCCGCCTCCACGAACTCGAGGCTCCGCAGCGTCAGGGTTGCGCCGCGCCCAAGGCGGGCGTACGTCGGCCACCACGTGACGGAGATGGCGAGCAGGGCGTTGTTCAGATCCGGCTTCAGCACGGCCGAGATCGCCATCGCCAGGATCAGGCCGGGAAAGGCCAGGAACACGTCCGTGACCCGCATGAGGACCTCGTCCCACCACCCGCCGAACCAGCCGGCGGACATGCCCACCGCCGTCCCCACCGACCCCGCCACGACCACGACGAGCACGGCCGAGGTGAGGTCGATGCGCGCGCCCCAGATCACGCGGCTGAAGACGTCCAGCCCCACGCCGTCCGTGCCGAACGGGTGGGCGCGGCTCGGCGGCAGCAGCCGGTCGCTCAGATGCACGAGGGTCGGGTTGTAGGGCGCCAGCTGCGGGGCCAGCAGGGCGACCAGGATGAAGAAGATGACGGTCGCAAGCCCGATGATGCCCAGCGGGTTCTTGCGCAGGCCACGCCAGAGCGACTTGGCGACGCGCCGCTCGAGCGCGGGCTCGCTCTCCATCTCCGCGATCGGCGGCAACCCGCTTCGGAGCCCCAACGGCAGCAGGCCCCCTTCTAGGAGAAGCGGATCCGCGGGTCGAGGTAGGCGTACACGAGGTCGACGATCAGGTTGACCACCGAGTAGATCAGCGCCGCGACCAGCGTGACGCCCATCACGGCCGGCACGTCGACGTTGATGGCGGAGATGGTGGCGTAGCGCCCGATGCCCGGCCAGGAGAAGATGGTCTCCGTCAGCACGGCCCCCTGCAGCAGCCCGCCGTACGCCAGCCCCATCACCGTGACCGTCGGGATGAGGGCGTTGCGCACCGCGTGCCGCATGACGACCCGGCGCTCGTGCAGCCCCTTCGCCCGCGCCGTGCGCACAGAGTCCGCGCCCAGCACCTCCAGCAGGCTGCCGCGCGTCATCCTGGCGATGATGGCCGCCGAGCTCCACCCGAGCACCACCGCCGGCAGGAACAGGTGGCGCAGCCCATCCACGAGCGCGGCCCAGTCGCCCGAGAAGAGGGAGTCGACCACCACCATGCCGGTGATGCGCGGGGGTGCGGGCGTGTACGTGCCGAGCTGACCCGGCCCCGGCAGCCAGCCGAGCTTGACGTAGAAGATGGCCAGGAAGACCAGGGCCGTGAAGAAGACGGGTAGGGATACCCCGCCGAGCGACAGGATGCGGACGATCTGATCGGGCCAGCGGTTGCGGTAGAGCGCCGAGAGGATCCCCGCCGGCAGCCCGACCACGATGGCCACCACGATGGCGGCCGTCGCGAGCTCGATCGTGGCGGGCAGGTACTGCGCGAGGTCGGAGCTGACGGGCTGCTGGTCGGCGATGGAGATGCCCAGGTTGCCGTGGAGCACGTTGTCGATATACACGACGTACTGCACGGGGAGCGGCTTGTCGAGCCCGAACTCCTTGCGTACCTGCTGCACCAGGCTCTCGGGCGCGTGGTCGCCGACGAGCGCCAGCACAGGGTCCACCGGCACCACGTGCGTCACGCCGAACGTGATGAGCGTGACGCCGAAGAGGACAAAGATCATGAGGGCGATGCGCCGCAGCGCATAGTGGGCGATGCTCAAGCGGCCGTCCCCACTTCCCTCGCGACGGGGCGGGCCATACGGCCCGCCCCGCCATCATGGCTTGAATCGGCGCCCGGTGCTGCTGGAAGCAGGCTTTCGCTTCCCGAATTCCACTTCCTGCGGGGTCTCAGGACGGCGCGGGACGCCGGTGCCGGCGTCCCGCGCGCATCCGGTTCAGGCCGCAGTCTACGAGCCCTTGGTGATGGCCCAGTAGTCGGTCCCGTTCGCGGGATCCCAGTTGAAGTTGCCCAGCTTGGCGGAGTACGCCAGGACCTGATCGGGCTGGTAGATCAGCGCGAAGGGCCCGGTCTGGTTCTCCATCTGGAAGAGCTGGTTATAGAGCGCGGCCCGCTGCGGCGTGTTCTGCATCGTGGCGGCCTGCTCGACCAGCTTCGCCATGGCCTGGTTGTTGTCCTGAAGGCGCCAGATCAGCGACTTCTGCGTGTAGTCGCCGAAGGGGGCGGCGAAGTCCTGCGGGTCCGGGTAGTCCATGCCCCAGGTGGCCAGGACCATCTGCAGCTTGTGGGCGCGGTACTCGGAGAAGAGCTCGGAGGAGGCGAGCTGCTGCAGGCTGATGTGGATCCCGGCCGCCGCCATCTCCGACTTGAGGGCGTCGCCGATGTCGGAGCCGTTGACGCCGGCGGACACGATGCCCTGCGGGATCGTCAGCGTGGCGCTGAACCCGTTCGGGTAGCCGGCCTGCGCCAGCAGCTGCTTGGCCTTGGCGGGGTCGTAGGTGAACGGGTTCTGGCTCACGTAGCCGAAGATCCCGTTCGGGATGACGTCCTGCAGCGGCACGCCGAAGCCCTTCAGCAGGTTGTTGATGATCGAGTTGTAGTCGATCGCGTACTTGACCGCCTGCAGGCAGGCCGGCTTCTGGAAGCAGGGCACGTTGCCGATGTCCATGCCCACGTAGGTCATGGACTCCTCGGGCGCCTTGAAGACCTTGACGCTGCTGCTGCCGGCCAGGGAGGCCACCTGGTCGGTCGAGAGGTTGAGCGCCACGTCGGCGCTGCCCGCCTGCAGCTCCTGCAGCTGGGTCGTGTTGTCCGTCACGCTGTTGAAGACGATGTGCGGGATGGGCGGCTTGGGGCCGAGGCCGTAGTTGGGGTTCACCACGAACTCCAACTTCACGTCCTTGGTCCAGTTCACCAGCTCGTAAGGGCCGGCGCCCGCGGAGTGGTTGAAGAGCCAGTGCGCGCCCCAGTCGTTGTTGGTGACGTGCTGCTCGACGACCTTCTGGTCCACGACGCTCGTCACGCCATTCGCCAGGATGGCCAGGAAGGCGCCCGGGCTGAAGGGCTGCGGCAGCGTGATCGAGACCGTGCTGGGATCCACGGCCTTGATGTACTGCGTGACGTTCTTCGGGCTGAAGCCCATCTGGGTCACCAGCCACGAGGCCGGGTCGTTCGGCAGGTTGACGACGCGCTCGAAGCTGTAGACCACGTCGTTGGCCGTCACGGGGTCGCCGTTGCTGAACTTCGCGTTCGGATTGAGCTTGAAGGTGAAGGTCTTCCCGTCGGAGGAGACCGAGTACGATTGCGCGAGGTACGGCTGCGGCTTGCTCATGTTGCCCTGCGGGAACTGCATCAGGGTGGCGTACGTGAGCCGCACGGCGGTGCCGCTGCTGAACTCGTAGGCCGCCCCGGGGTCGAGGGTCACCGCGTCCGTGATATCGCCCGCCACGACGAGGGTCTGACTTGGCCCGTAGGTTGCCGTGGAGCCGGTGCTGCTCGACGACGCGCCGGACGTGGAGCCGGTGGTGCTGGTGCTGGCACCGCCGCAGCCGGCGGCGGCGACCAGCATGGCCGCGAGCACGACGCCCGCCGGCCCGCGGCGCCACCATGCGCTCTTCAAGAACGTATCCCTCCTTGGAGGGATACGCTTTCGCCCATTAAAGTGCGCCTCCTGCCGGAATCAGACGCTCCGGCAGCGCCTCATCGCGAGTGAATGCCCGCAGCGCCGCGGCGAACCGCGCCGGATCGGCCAGCGGCCAGCCATGCCGCGCCCCCGCCACCACAGCCACCGCTGCCCCCGGGGCGGCGCGCCGGATATCTTCCGCCGAGGCGAGCACCTCGCGCGCCTCCCGCTCTCCGGCCAAGATCAGCAGGGGCACACGGCTCGCCCCCAGCCCGGGCGGGACCCGGAAGGCCTGGTTGGCCCGCAGCACTCTGCGGAACGAGCCCGCGGTGATGGCCCGCGTGTCGGCGGTGAACTGGGGGAGGAAGCGCGGGGGCACGCCCGTGGCCCGCAGGTTGGCCCAGACCAGGGGGCGCAGGTTGCGAAAGGGCATGTAGAGCGGCAGCAGGGCCGACGCGAGTCCCGCGCCCGGCACGGGGCGGGTGATGACGCCGCTCACCATGGCCCTGGCCACGCGCTCCGGGTGGGCGGCCGCCAGGGCCAGCGCGACCTGCCCGCCCAGCGACAGGCCGGCCACCGTCGCCGGCCCAGTCAGCAGGGAAGCGACCGCCTCGGCGATCGCTTCCACGGAATCCAGGTCCGGCAGGCTCGGCGTCACGCAGCGGAACTCGGGCAGCAGCTCGACGACCGGGTCCCACATCCAGGGTGCGAGGCCGCCGCCATGCAGCAGCAGGACGGTCTCCGTCACCCCTTCAGGAGCTTGCGCAGCACATACTGCAGGATGCCGCCGTTTCTGAAGTACTCGACCTCGGTCGGCGTGTCGACGCGCGAGCGGACCGTGAAGGCCACCACGCTGCCGTCGTCGCGGCGCGCCCGCACGGCGACGTCCGTCGAAGGCGCCGAGATGTCCACACCGTCGAGCTCGAACTCCTCAAGGCCGGTCAGCCCCAGCGACTCGGCCGAGTCGCCGTCCCTGAACTGCAGGGGCAGCACGCCCATGCCGATCAGGTTGCTGCGGTGGATGCGCTCGAAGGCCTGCGCGATCACGGCCTTCACGCCCTGCAGGTGGGGTCCCTTGGCCGCCCAGTCGCGCGAGCTGCCCGCCCCGTAGTTCTTGCCGGCCAGGATCACCAGCGGGGTGCCCGCGTCCTGATACTTCATGGCGGCGTCGTAGATCGTCAGCTTCTCGCCGCTGCCGACGTGGACCGTGTAGCCGCCCTCGGTGTCCGGCACCATCCGGTTCCTCAGGCGGACGTTGGCGAAGGTGCCCCGCATCAGGACCTCGTGGTTGCCGCGCCGGGAGCCGTACGTGTTGAAGTCGCGCACCGGCACGTCGTGCTCCTGCAGGTAGAGCCCAGCCGGGCTGACCCTGCCGATGGAGCCCGCCGGCGAGATGTGGTCCGTCGTGATGGAGTCGCCCAGCACCGCCAGCACCCGCGCGCTGCGGATGGACTTGGGCAGCGGCGCCGCCTCGGCCGGCATGCTGTCGAAGTAGGGCGGCCGGCGGATATAGGTCGAGTCGGGATCCCACGCGAACATCTGGCCCTCCGGCACCGGAAGGCTCCGCCACGCCTCGTCGCCCTCGAACACCCTGCCGTATTGCTTCCGGAACATCGCCGGGTCGAGCGAGGCCGAGACCGTCTGCTGGATCTCGTCCTGGCTCGGCCAGATGTCGCGCAGGTAGACGGGCTGGCCGTCCTTGCCCGTGCCCAGCGGGTCGCGGCCCAGGTCGACGTGGATCGTGCCGGCCAGGGCGTACGCCACCACCAGGGGCGGCGATGCCAGGTAGTTGGCCTGGACCTGGGCGTTGATGCGGCCCTCGAAGTTGCGGTTGCCGCTCAGCACGGCGGCCACCACGAGGCCCTCGTGATCGACCTCGTCGGCCACCTCCGGCAGCAGCAGGCCGCTGTTGCCGATGCAGGTCGTGCAGCCGTAGCCGACGACGTTGAAGCGCAGCCGCTCGAGGTAGGGCAGAAGGCCGGCCTTCTCCAGGTAGTCGGTCACGACCCGCGAGCCGGGCGCCATGCTGGTCTTGACGTGAGGCTGGACCTGGAGGCCCTTCTCGACGGCGTGCTTGGCCAGAAGGCCGGCCGCCACCATGACGGACGGGTTGCTGGTGTTGGTGCAGGATGTGATGGCCGCGATCGCGACGACGCCGTGCTCAAGCGGCGGGGTCGCCACGGCCACGCCGCCGCGCGCCGGCCCCGTGCCGCCGCCCGCGCCGGGCAGGGGCTGGCTGATCTTGTCCTTGAAGGCCCGCTCGAAGCTGCCGCGCACATCGGCCAGGCTCAGCCGCGCCTCGGGGAGCTTGGGGCCGGCCAGGGAAGGCTCGACCGTGCCCATGTCCAGCTCGAGCCTATCGGAGTAGACCGGCTCGGGCGAGTCGTCGGTGCGGAACATGCCCTGCTCCTTGCAGTACCGCTCGACGAGGCGCACCAGCTCGTCCGGGCGGCCCGTGCCGCGCAGGTAGGCCAGCGTCTGGTCGTCGACGGGGAAGAAGCCGCAGGTGGCCCCGTACTCCGGCGACATGTTGCCGATGGTGGCGCGGTCGGGCAGGGCGAGGTGCCTGAGGCCCGGCCCGTAGAACTCGACGAACTTGCCGACGACGCCCCGCCGCCGCAGCATCTCGGTCACGGTGAGCACGAGGTCGGTGGCCGTGCTGCCCTCCGGCAGCCGCCCGGTCAGGCGGAAGCCGACGACCTCCGGGATGGTCATGGCGTAGGGCTCGCCCAGCATGACCGCCTCGGCCTCGATGCCGCCGACGCCCCAGCCCAGGACGCCGAGGCCGTTGACCATGGTCGTGTGCGAGTCGGTGCCGACCACGGTGTCCGGGTAGGCCTCCTGGCCGTCGCCATCCGGCGCCGGCCGCAACTGCACGACCCTGGCCAGGTACTCGAGGTTCACCTGGTGGCAGATGCCCGTCCCGGGCGGCACGACGGTGGAGTTGGCGAACGCCCGCTGTGCCCAGCGCAGAAGGGCGTAGCGCTCGCGGTTGCGCTCGTACTCGAGCTCGACGTTGCTCTGGAAGGCCAGCGGCGTCCCAAAGGCGTCGACCTGGACCGAGTGGTCGATCACGAGGTCGCTCGGCACCAGCGGATTGATCTTCTGCGGGTCGCCACCCATGGCCGCCATCGCGTCGCGCATGGCCGCCAGGTCGACGAGGGCCGGCACGCCCGTGAAGTCCTGGAGCAGCACCCGCGCGGGCATGAACGGCAGGTCCTGGACGGGCGGCTTCGGCTGCCAGCCCGCCAGGGCGCGGACCTCGGCCTCACTCGTGCGGTCGCCGCAGAAGCGGACGACGTTCTCGAGCAGCACTCGGATGGAGTAGGGCAGGCGGCTCGGGGATCCCAGGCCCTGGCGCTCCAGCGCCTCAAGGCGGTAGATGGCCGCCTTTCCGCTGCCGGTGTCGAGGGTGCCGCGGACGCCGAAGGGATCGCTGCGCATGGACTTCTCCCCTATAGCGTGGCAGATAGGCGAACGGTTCGATTATAGAGGAATATGGGTCGGACGGCGCATGCGCCGCCCGTTAGGCGTTGTCAAAGAACAATCTTGCGGAAATCCGGCTTTTCGGGGGTGAACCGTTCCTTGACTGCGAACACATGTACGGTCTCATATGAGATCGTGGTAGCACGCTTCACCGTCACGATGAGGTTGCAGGTGACCCC
>DAHVAF010000047.1 GCA_027314765.1 Clostridia bacterium
CGCCCGCCGTCCGAGCCCCGCCCCCGGCGCCACGGCCCCGATGCGGCGCGCGGCAGCCCGCAGCGCCAGCTCGATCTCGCGCAGGTGGTGGCGGTAGAGGTCGGCCAGGGCGCGCCCGCGCTCCGTGAGGCGCCACTGGCCGCCACCGGCCTCCGCCCACCCCTGCCGCTGGAGCCGGCCGAGGGCCTCGCGCAGCCGGGGCCCGCTCCAGCTCGGCGCCCGCATCTCATGAAGGGGCTGCCCCCGGCCGAGCGCCGCCAGCAGCTCCAGCACGGCCGCCGTGCCGCCCATCTCGTCGGCGAGGTCCGCCGCCTGCATCAGGAGCGCGTCGCGGGCAAGGCCCGGCATGCCACCGCCTGCGCCGCCGCCGCCGCCGGATCCGCCGCCCCGGCCGCCTGCGGCGCCGCCCTCGCGCAGCCGGCTGTCGCTCTCCGATGCGTAGGGCGAGAGATCGTCCCACCCGCGCGCCGCGCCGGCGATCTCGGTCTCGAGGGCATCGATCCGCCGCAGCTCCAGCCCGCAGGCGAGGATGGTCCGCTCCACCGACGCCACGATGTAGAAGGCGACGCCGGCATCGCCCGGCACGCGCCGGCCGGCGATGTGCACGTGGTTCTTGTGGGCGCGGCGCAGCGAGGCCCGGCGGCCCAGGGCGACGTCCCCTGAGACGCGCCCGCCGCCGACCCCGGTCTGCACGTCGAAGAGGTCGGCGTCCGCGGCGCCCGGCGGGGCGACCCCCTCGGAGCGGTACGCCGCCAGCGCGCTGCGCACGGCGGCGGCGGCCAGGCGGCAGTCCACATCCCCGACGGCGTGGAAGACGTCGATGTGCAGGATCTCGTCCGGCTGCCGGCGTCCATAAAAGATGCGGCCCGCGTCGCGGTCGGCCACGACGGTGACCGTACCCGGCCGCGCCGGGTCGAGCGTGTGCACGCGCAGGCTGACGGCCGCGGTCTCCCCGATGCGGGCACCCCACCCGAGACAGTCCTCGAGCCGGCGCGCCAGCTGTGGTAGCGACGGGGTCATGGGCGCGTGCGGGGCGCGCTCCCGGGATGCAGCCAGGCGTCAGGATCCAGGGACCCGAGCGACTGCGCGCGGAACGGCGGCGCAAAGAGCGGCAGGTCGCTGGGGTCGGCCAGGGCGGAGCCACCCCCGCCGCCCCGCGGGCCCGGCCCCCCGGAGCCAGAGGACCCCGGCCCCGCCGTGCAGCCGCCGGCCGGCCCGCCCACCCCGCTCGATCCCCGGGCCCGCCCCCGGTCCGCCGGCCCCACGGCGCCCCGCAGCCGGGACAGAAGGTCCTGCCAGCCGCCCCTGGCGCCCGACACGCCGCCGGCCGCGCCCACCGAGCCGCAATCCCCCACGCGGCCGTCCGGCCCGGCGGCCGCCAGGACCTCCGCCCCGGCCAGCTCGGCCACCTCGCCCTCGGCATGGCCGCCCCGCTCCACGTGCGCCAGGGCCCGCGCCAGATCCTCCGGCTCCAGGCGGTGGCGCAGCACGCTCGGCGCGACGGCCAGCAGGTGCCGCAGCCCGACCGCCTCGGCCCCCTCCGCCAGCGCCTGCAGGCGCGCCGCCGCGTGCCAGGCCTGCACACCCCGCAGGCTCTCCAGCTGATAGGTGCAGTAGATCTCCCCAAGGAGCCGCCGCAGCGGCTCCGGCAGCGAGGGCGCCTCCACCCCCGCCCGCATGCGCAGCTGGCGCGCCAGCCCCGCCGTGGGCTCACCGGCTCCCGCCAGCGACGGTCCCGTGGCAGCCGCGAACTCGTCCCCGGCCAGCACGCCCACCACGTCCTCCGGCGATCCCGGCCGGTGCATCGCCACGGACAGATCGAACCGGTCGGCCAGCTGCCGGCGGATGTCGGCCAACGGCCCCGGCTCCTCGTCGGGGTTGCTGGCCGCCCACACCCCCACGCGGCAGGTCAGCTCCACGCGCGGCAGGCCGGTCTCCTCGATCTGCAATCGCCCGGGCTTGGTGCCCATGACGTCGAGCAGGGCGTCGGCCAGCTCCGGCGACGTGTCGGCCAGCCGGTTGATCTCATCGACGAAGACGACGCCGCGGTGGGCCTGCGCCAGCGTGCCGGGCAGAAGCGCCGCCTCCGGCGTTCCCGCGCTGGCCAGCCGCCCGAGGTCGATGCTGCCGACGACAGTCCCGATCTTGGCGGAAGGCGAGATCTCCAGAAAGGGCGTCGGCACCCACTCGGTGCCGAGCTTCAGCACTTCGGCCGGCGTCAGCCCGCGGTGGGCCGGGCAGTGCGGCGCACGCGGGTCGCAGTTGTAGAGGCAGCCGCGGATGCGCAGCATGGGCGGAAGCAGCGCGCGCGCGGCGCGTAGGATCGTCGTCTTGCCCGTCCCGCGCAGGCCCTCCGCATGCAGGTGCAGCGGGTAGCCCTTGGCGATCCCGAGGACGCTGAGCTCCACCGCCTGGCGGAGCCCCTCGTTCCCCGCATGGGCCACCAGCTCACCATACGCGCGCATCCCCGCACCCCCGCGGGGCTAGCCTTGCCCGGCGCAAACCCCCCGATGCCTTGGCGCAAGCGCCAACTCCTTGAAGCGCCGCCCCCGCTCCTCGAAGTTGCGGAATTGGTCATAGGAGGCACAGGCCGGCGAGAGCAGGACGATGTCGCCAGCCTGTGCCACCGCATCCGCCCGCTCCACTGCCGCCGCCAGGTCGTCCACGCGCACGATGTCCGGGCCGCCGCCGGCCGCGGCGACCGCGTCCACGATGCGATTGGCGGTGGCCCCAAAGACAATCAGCACCCGCGCACGCGCGCAGATGAGCGGTGCCAGCTCGTCAAAGTCGAGGCCCTTGTCGTAGCCGCCCGCCAGCAGCACGATCGGCTCGTCGAAGGTGCGGAGCGCCGCCTCGGTCCGGTCGGGCGCCGTCGCAATCGAGTCGTTGATCCAGCGGACCCCGCCCCGCTCCCTGACGAGCTCCAGCCGGTGCTCAACCCCGCGAAATTCCCGCACCGCATCGGCGACGGCCGCTGCCGGAGCCCCCATGGCCAGCGACAGCGCCGTGGCCGCCAGAACGTTCTGCAGGTTGTGCGCGCCCGGCACGCGCACTTCGTCCACGCGCAGCACGCGTTCCCCTGCCCGCAGGACCCAACCGCCCTCGACACACGCATCGGCCGGCTCCTGGGCGGAGAAGCGCAGGACCCGCCCGGGGGCCTCGCCCGCCATGGCGGCCGCCCCCGGATCGTCCAGGGGGAACACGGCCCAGTCGTCCGGGCCCTGATGCGTGAACACGTTGCACTTGGCCGCCCGGTAGGCGGCCATGGATCCGTGCACGTCCACGTGGTTGGGCCGCAGGTTCAGCACCGCCGCCACGCGCGGGCTGACCTCCGCCAGCTCCAGCTGGAAGGACGACAGCTCCATCACGATCCAGGCCCGCGGATCGGCCGACGCCGCGACCTCGACCAGCGGGCGGCCGATGTTGCCGCCCACGAGCGACCCGGGCCACACGCGCTCCGCCACCAGGCCGACGAGCGTGGTCGTCGTGGTCTTGCCGGCGCTGCCGGTGATCCCGACGACGGGCGCCGCCGCCATGTCCAGCACGAGGTTGGCCTCGGTGGCGAGCGGCACCCCAAGCGCCGCGGCACGGCGGAGCACGGGCACGTCCTTGCGCATGCCCGGCGTCACCACGATGCGGTCGAATTCAGCCGGGTCCAGCGCGTCGAGGTAGCCGGGCCCCGCCACCAGCGGCACGCCGGCCGCCCGCCGCTCCTCGGCGTAGTCGCCGACGGACCCCTGGTCAAAGGCCGCCACCTGGGCACCGCATCCCAGAAGGAAGCGGATCACCGCCCGGTTGCTCATGCCGAGACCCACGACGGCCACGCGCCGCCCCCGGAAGTCGTCCGGCCGCGGCCGCGCCTTAACCGAAGTCACACCGTCGAACCCCTTCCGCTCCCAGACACGCTGTTGGATAGTATAGCCACACCCCGTGAGGTGGCGGCCCCATCGCATGACGTGGATCGAACAATCGGGATGGTATATTCAGTACGGTTCGCGACCGGTCCCGCGGGTTGGCGAGCGGTCGCCGGCCGGTTTCGGGCCGGTTGGCCACCGGTCGACATCCGTCGGCCAGACCGTCGGCGGCCGATGGGCGGGAGCGCGAGGGCTATGCTTCGACTTCGTAACGGCCGCGCAACGACTGCGGACGGGCCGCGCACCGGCTGGGGACGGGCTGCGCAGCGGCTGAGGACCGGCCGCGCAACGACTGCGTGACGGCTGCGCGACGACTGCGTGACGATTGAGGAACGGGCGCGCGACGCCCGCCGCACGACCGGCCCGCGGCCGCCGGCCACTGCCCCGCGAAGGCCCGGCGGCGTTGCGGCTGCCGGCAGCCGTCCGCCCGGCGCCCGACCCGGTCCACCGGACCTCCCGACCCGGTCCGCCGGACCTCCCAACCCGATCCACAGGGCCGCCCGGCCCGGCCGACCGGGCTTCCGGACCCGGCCCCGAGCCCCCCGGCCTCACGTCGCGGCCTCCGGCTGCCGCTCCGGCCGCCGCCCCGATCGCCGCCCCGGTCAAGGAGGAGTCCGCCGCATGACCACCGCCGAGGTCATGGCCCTGAGCAAGGACCTGACCGCGAGCGTCGGCCGCGTCGTCGTCGGCAAGGAGCCCGTCGTGCGCCTGCTGCTGGCCGCCCTGCTCGCCGAGCGGCACGTGTTGATCGAGGACGTGCCGGGCACCGGTAAGACGACCCTCGTGAAATCGCTGGCCCGCTCCCTCGGCGCCACCTTCACGCGCCTGCAGTTCACCCCCGACCTCCTGCCCACCGACGTGACGGGCTTTTACGCCCTCGACCCGCGCACGGGCGATCTGCGCTTCCGGCCCGGCCCCCTCTTCAGCCAGATCGTGCTCGTGGACGAGATTAACCGCGCCTCGCCCAAGACGCAGAGCAGCCTTCTGGAGGCCATGGAGGAGCGCCAGGTCACGGTCGACGGCGCCACGCACGCCCTGCCGCGCCCGTTCCTGGTCCTCGCCACCCAAAACCCGGTGGAGTACGAGGGCACCTTCCCCCTCCCCGAGGCGCAGTTGGACCGCTTCGGCATGCGCCTGCACCTCGGCTACCCCACGGCCGAGGAGGAGAGCGTGCTCCTGCGCCGCTTCATCGACACCGACCCTCTGGCCGACCTGACCGCGGTGGCCACGGTGGACGAAGTGCTGGAGGCCGCGGCCGCCGTGCGGGCCGTGTACGTGGACGACTCCCTGCGCCGCTACGTCGTGGAGCTGGCCGCCACCACGCGCCGCCACCCGGATGTGGTGCTCGGCGCCAGCCCCCGCTGCGCCCTGTCGCTGGTGGCCCTGGGCCAGGCGATGGCCGCGATGGACGGGCGCGACTACGTGCTGCCCGATGACATCAAGGCCGTGGCCCCGGCCGCGATGACGCACCGGATCCTGCTGACGCCGGCGGCGCGCTGGCGCGATCTGACGGCGGACTCGGTGGTGACGGCGGCCCTGCGGCAGACGGTGGTGCCGACAGACACCCGCCCCGCCCGGACCCGCGCTTCGAGCTGATTTGTGCCGGGCGGCGCATTGCGCCGCCCGTTCCGGACGGGCACCCCGCTGGGCCGCGGCGGGGGTGCAGTGGCACGGCCCTCGGCGGGCGGCGCGCACGCGCCGCCCGTCACGAAGCATCCGATCGGGGGTGGCCCCGCTGCGGCTCCGCGACTCGCGCTACCTCGCCGTCCTCGTCGTCCTGGCGGCGGCCGCCTGGCTCCTCGGCGGGACGATCCCCCGCGCGGCCTTCTTCCTCTGGATCGGGCTCGGCATCCTCGACGCCGGGTGGGCCTGGCTCAGCGTGCGGCAGCTCGGCGTCCTCTACCGCACGCCCGGCGGGACGCTCACGGCCGGCGACGGGCTGCCGGCCGAGCTGCACCTCGACAACGACGGCTGGCTGCCCTGCGTGGCGGTCACCATGCGCGACGGGCCGAGCTCGCGCGTGCACTTCGTGGGCGACGAGGAGGGCGAGGTGCTGGCGCTCAACTCCTTCGACGGGGTGCCGCAGATGCGGCGCGACCTGACGGCCGAGCGCGGGCGCTACCGCCTGGGGCCGCTGGAGTTCGTGGCGGCCGGCCCCTTCGGGATCGCCGAGTCGCGGCGCCAGGTCTGGTCGGAGCGCAGCGTGACCGTGCTGCCGCGGCTGAAGCCGCTGCCCTCATGGCCGGCGCGGCGGCGCGAGCCGCTTGCGGGCCGGGCCGTGCTGGCCTCGCCCTTCAGCGACCCGGCGCAGGTGGCGGGGGCGCGGCCGCTATTGCCCTCGGACCCGCCCCGCCGCATCCACTGGAAACGGTCGGCGCGGATGGGCACCTGGCAGGTGCGCGAGATGGAGCCGGCGGCGGGCGGCGCGACCATCCTGGTGCTCGACCTGGAGGGCGCCGCCTACCGCATGCGTACGCCGTCGCCGGGGGCCGCGGCCGCGCTCTGCGACGACGCGATCGAGATCACGGCGGCCATCGCGCACGCGGCGCTCTCGCGCGGCGACCTGCTGGCCCTGGTGGCCACGGCGCGCAGGACCATCTCGCTGCCGCCGAGCCGGGGCTCCACGGCGGTGGCGGCCCTGCTGGAGACCCTGGCGCAGGCGCAGCCGGACGGGGAGCGGCCGGTGCTGGACTGGCTGCGGCGCGACCTGCGCCGCATGGCGGGCCTTGGACGCAGCACCGTGGTCGTGGTGACGCCGGCGGGCGGCGAGGGCTGGGCCGAGGAGCTTGCGGGGATCCGCCGCTTCGGGGCCGAGCCGATGGCCGTGCAGGTGCTGGCGGCGGGGGCCGACCGCGACGAGGCCATGCGGTGCGTGCAGGCGCTGCAGCGGCTGGGCCTGACAGCCTGGGCGGCGCGCGACGCCGAGGACCTGGCGCGGCAGCTGGCGCCCGTGCGCGGCGTGGCGATGCGGGCCGCCCGGGGCTGTCCGGGCTGATCTGCTGATCTGGAGAGGGGGACCCGCTGAAGTTGGGCGCTCTACCAACGCCGACGTCCGACGCCTGGGGCGCGGGGGTGCCGGGCCGGCCGGGGCTGACCGGGCTGATCTGGAGAGGGGGACCCGCTGAAGTTGGCCGCTCTGCCGACGCCGCCGTCTGACGCCGGGGGCGCGGGGGGTGCTGGACCGGCGTCGCGGCTGCCGTGGCTGCGGACGCAGGTCGATCCCTCCGCGGCGCAGCCGGGCCGGGCCCAGGACCGCCGGGCCGCCGACGTGGTCGCCACCATCTGCGCCGTGGGCATGGTGGCGCTCGTGCTGGCCACCATGCCCGGCTTTCTGGCCATGCACGGCTCGGTGGTCGGGGAGTCCGCGGCGCTGGTCGTCGGGGCGGCGTTCGGCTACCTCAGCACGGGCGAGCACCCCATGTCGCGCCACGACCGGTGGTACCTGATCCTCGGCATCTGGGCGGCCGCCGCCGCGGGATTCGGCATCGCCTGGTGGCGGGACCCGTCGGTGTCCACCCTGGCCGGCACGTGGTGGACCGATATGCAGTACCTGGTCTCCGCCTGGGGCGCCGGCTCGACGCCGCCCGTGCCGGACCTCACGGGCTGGCCGCTGCTGCTGGTCATCGGGTGGGGCGTCGGCGGGTTCGTCTGGGCGTGCCTGCGCGGCCGGCGACCGCTTCCGGCCGTGGCTGGCGTGGTCGCCCTGCTGGTCTTCGAGTGGGAGTTTTTGGACGACGCCGCCGGGCGCGCGTTCTGGCCGGCCGTGGCCCTCGGGCTGCTCTGGCTGGCCGCGGCCTGGGCGTACGAGTTGGCGGAGCACGCGTGGGTGGGGCACCCGCCGTCGGCGACCCGGGTCGTCGGCCTCTCGGCGGCCGGCATCGCCCTGATCATGGGCATTGTCGCGCTGATGCCGCTGAACAAGCCGGCCATCGACCTCGGAGCCCTCGGGTACTGGATCGACTCGACGTTTCCCGCCCTTGCCCACGTCGAGCAGGGCACGCGCATCATCCCGGCGGCGGGCGCGGGCAACGGGCCGTCGCGCAACCCCGGCCGCGGCGGCCCCCTGGCGCCCGCCTCGCCCTACACCCTGAAGATGATGGGCTTTTCGTCCAACGACGCGGCGCTCGGCGGGCCGCTGGCGACGAGCGACCGGGCGGCCCTGCAGGTGACCGTGGTGTCCGGCTCCGCGCCGAGCGTGCTCTACCTGCAGGGCGCGGCCGACGACACGTACACGGGCACCGGCTGGACGGAGAGCAAGGACAGCCTGTACCCGGCGGCGCCGCCCCGGGCCGCGCCGCCCTTCACCCTCGGCCTGAGCAACCCGCTGCCGCCGCGGGACGCGTACACCCTGCGCATCCAGCCGGTGGGCGTCGTCACCTCGTCGCTCTTCACGGCGCTGACGCCGGTCGCGGTCCAGGGCGCATCGCCGGTGTGGGACGGGCTCGGCAACGCCTGGCTGGGCAACCCGCTACCGCCGAGCCACAGCTATGAGGTGTCGACGATCGCCACGCAGACCCCGACGAGCGCGACAACGACGGTCGGATTTCGCGGCGGCATCTCCGACCCTGGGATCGTCGCGCCCTGCTTCGGATGCGGGACGGCCGCGGAGACCATCGGCGGCGGCGGGCCGCGGCTGGCGCGCGCCGCGTTCGCCAACGACCTGCAGCTGCCGTCCAGCCTGCCGGCGGCCGTCGGGCAGCTGGCCCGGGCGTGGACCACCGGCGACACGACCCCGCTGGCCGAGGCCCTGGACATCCAGAACCACCTGCTGCAGTTCCCCTACACCATGGACCCGCCCGCCCCGGCGGCCGGCACGGACTTCGTCGACCAGTTCCTGTTCCAGATCCGCGAGGGGTATTGCACGTACTACTCCTCGGCGATGGCCGTCATGCTGCGCACGCTCAACATCCCGACGCGCTGGGTGACGGGCTTCCGCGTGCACACCCCGGCGGCGGGCCAGCCCCTGACCGTCACGGACGCCAACGCCCACGCCTGGGTCGAGGCGTTCATCCCACCGTACGGCTGGCTGGTGTTCGACCCCACGCCGTGGGGCCCGACGCTGGCGCCCGTCACGGGAACCAGCAGCGGCGGGTCGTCGTCGCTGCCCGCCGGCGGCGTGGGCGGCGACGTCGCGGGCGCGGTGGGCATCCTGGGCGGCCCCCTGGCCGAGCTCCTGAACGGCGACGTCCCCGGGGCGACCGGCAACGTGCCGATCCCCCGCAGCCTCGGCCTCATCCCCCTGGCCGCGCTGGTGGCGCTGATCGCGGCCGCCGCGTGGAGCGCCTACCGCCAGCGCTGGAACCCGGCCGACCCCGTGGGCTCCGCGGAGCGGCTCTGGGCGGTCATGGAGCGGGTCGCGGCGCGGATGGGGCGGCCGCGGACCCCGGCGGCCACGCCGAGCGAGTTCGGCGCGGACCTCGACCACCGCTGGCCGGGCCTGGGCGGAGCGGCGACGGCCGTGGCGGCGGCGTACGGCGGACTGCGCTGGGGCCCGCCCACCACCCGGGTCGCCGCGGCGCAGCGCGTGCGGACGGCATGGGCCGAGGTCGACCGCGTCTGGACGACGGAGGCCCCCGTCCGGCACCGGCTGCGGCGGCTGCTGTAGACGGCCTGGCCCCGGCTGGTGCAGGCCACCTGGGCCCCCGTCCGGCGCCGGTTGCGTCGCCCCCTGTAGTTTTTGCCGGCTCGCGCTCGGCGGCTGCCAGCAGCAGGGCGCCCAGCCCGCGGCCCTGGCTGCCGGCCCTCACCGCGAGCAGGCGCACGTAGCCGGCGCGGCCGAAGCCTCCGGCCGGATCGAAGGCGATGACGCCAGGGGCATCGCCGGCGACGAGCACGCGGGGCGCCCCGCGCAGCGTCCGCTCCGCGCCAGCGGCCGTCAGCCCGTAGCGGCGCCAGAGCGGAAGCTCGGCGATCCACGCCGCACAGATGGGAAAGTCCGATTCGACCGGCGCGGGCACCATGGGAACGGTGCTACGCTCTGGGCCGGTCCTTCCCCTGGTGCTCGTCCGGCGGCGCGCCGCGGGCCCCGTCCGGGAACTCCTGCGGGAACAGCTCGCGCCGCTGGTTCTCGCCGGTGAGAACGTCGCTCCCGCCGGGCTCCTCGGAGGCGCGGTCGCGGTCGGTCTCCACCTGGGCGGGCGTCGGCCCGTCCCGCCGGGGACCTGCCGTGGAAACCACCTCAGACCGCAGCGTGCCCCCAGACCAGCTCGTGCGCCGTGCGCGCGCCCTCGGTGCCCTCACCCGCCGCGGCGAATTCCGGGTGCGGTCCCAGCACCAGCTGGCGCCGCCACAGGGTGCCGCCGGCCGGCATCCGCGCGTGGAAGTCGGGGTAGGCCTCGCCGTCGCGCTTGGCGAGCCACCGCCAGGCCCGGCGGAACCCGTGCTCGCCCGTCACGAGCGCCATGACCCCGCCCACGCCCCAGCCGGTGAGCTCGGCCAAGGCGGCGTGCGCCACGCCAGCGGCGCCCGTGACGGCCGCCTGGTTCAGCGCCCCGATGTCGGCCCAATCGGTGACAAAATACCAGTCGACGTAGCCATCGCCGTCCATCCACGGCGCGCCGCGCACGCGCTCGGCCCGCGAGGCGGCTCCCAGCGCCGCATGAAACGCGGCCAGCCGCGCCTCGTACTCGGATGCGTCCACGCCCGTCCGCGGCCGGTGCCAGAACAGGTAAGCGAGCACAGCTACCGCCTCCTCACGCCCGTGATCTCCTCGGCCTCGTCCGCGTCGAAGCCCGCGCGCCGCACCCGTTCATAGAGGTGGTGGGGCGAGGTGAGGGCCTCCTCGGTCCTCACCCAGCGCACGAAGACCGCAATGCCGATCACGGCGTACGCCAGGTGCGAGACGACGCCCAGCGCGAACGCGCCAAGCTGGCGGTCCTGCGCCACGCTCAGCCCGAACACGCCGGGACCGCCGTATGCCGCGCCCGCCGCGTGGCTGAACAACAGCCAGCCGAAGACGGCCGTGATCGCCAGCCAGTTCACGAAGATGTACACGAACTGCATGGTCGTGCTCAGGCGCGGCAGCGCCCGAACGGGGCTCAGCAGCGGCCACCACATGAGCAGGGCCAGCGCCAGGAGCACGAGGCGCACGCCCACCTGCAGAGGCCAGATCGCACGCTCCGCGGCCAGGTACGGCCCGAGCAGCGACACGGCGAACAGGATGTGAAAGAGGGCGACCGCCGGCAGCGGCCGCGTCAGAAGCCGAACGGCCCGCAGCAGGCCTGGTCTGGCCAGGGGCCGGCGAAGCAGCGCGGGCGGCGTCCCGCTCAGCAGGAGCGGCGCCGCCACGAAGAAGAGGCCGGCGTCCTCCGCCAGCGCCACACTGAAGTGCGGCGCTGGCGCCAGGAGGGTGAGCAGCGCGACGGCCAGCCCGCCCCAGCCGGCAAGCCGCTGCAGGGGGCTCAGGCCGGCGTCGCCCGGACGCCGGACCGCCGCGTTGACCGCCATCTCCCGCCCCGCCGCCACGCTCAGGCTCCCCTCCGGGCCGCCCGCTCGAAGGCCGCCACCACAAACCGTGCCTGCCGCAGGGCCGCCGCGGCCTCCGCCGCGTCGATGTGCGCCGATGGCGGCTCGTAGGTCCCCGGCCGCGCCCCATGGGAAGGGTACCGGGCCCCGGCCGCATACTCCTCCAGCGCGTGCAGCGCGTCGACGGCATCGCGGAGGCCTGCCGTCGCCGCTTGGCCTTCCTGCCGCAGCGCCCTGACAAGCATCGGCGTGGCGTAGTGCGTGCGGCCCGCCCGGTAGCCGTGGGCCAGCAGCCAGCCCTTGGCCGCCTTCTCCCCCGCCTGCTGCGCGAAGAACGCCGCCGCGGACGCGCTCCTGGCGGCAAGGCAGGCCTGTGCGGCCCGCAGGTCGTCCTCCGCCGTCCTCAGGAAGGCAGCCGCGAGGTCCAAAGGCCGCCTTCTTCCGTGAACTCAGCCGGCGGCAGCAACTGGTCGACCACCTCGGTGCCGGCGCCGACCAGCACGCGGTAGTCGCCAGGCTCGGCCGCGCCCACCTCGTCCGGCGCGAACAGGTCCACCGTCAGCCGGCCGTTCCCCGACCAGAGGAAGTCGCGGCTCAGCAATCGCGCCACCCCGCGCCGGCCCGGCCCGGGTGGCGGCAGCCCGTCGGCCACGACGATGAGGTTGAGGTCCGAGCCGGGGCGCGCCCGGCCCGCCGCGTGGCTGCCCGCCAGCACCACGGCGATGAGCCGCTCGCCGAGCGCCGCGCGCAGGGCCGACAGGGCCGCCTCCACCACCGGCGCCGACGCCGCCACGGCTCCCCCCGTCCTCATCGCCAGGCTACCCCTGACGGGATGCCTCCCGCGAGTTCACACCGCCGCCGATGCGCGGTTGCCCGCGGCCGACCGCCGCAACCCGCCGCCTGCCCCGCGCCGCCTGTCGCGCCCCGCGAGCTCACACCGCCGCCGATGCGCCGTTGCCCGCGGCCGACCGCCGCAACCCGCCGCCTGCCCAGCGCCGCCTGTCGCGCTCCGCACTCTCATGTGCCGCCGCCTGTCCGCGATGGCCTCACGCATGAGGGCGGCAGCCCGCAGTCCACCCCCGAACCCGTCTGTCGCTTATCGCTGGCACCGGCCTCGCGATGGCCCGCGCCGCACGGCGCGGGCCATCGCCTACCGCAGCCGGCTGATGCGCGCCGCGGCCTCCCGCAGCCGCTCGTCCGGCACGGTCAGCGAGATGCGGAAGTAGCCCTCGCCGCAGGCGCCGTAGCCCGTGCCGGGCGCCACCACGACCCCCGCCTTCGCCAGCACCTCCGCCGCGAACCCGGCCGAGTCGTACCCCGCCGGCACCGGGCACCAGAGGTAGAACGTGGCCCTCGGCGCCGCCGCCTCGACGCCCGCCGCCCGTAGGGCCGCCACCATCACGTCGCGCCGCTGCCTGTACACGGCCTGGGTCTCCGCGATGGTCTCCGGCCCCAGCTTATTGAGCGCGAAGCTGCCCGCCGCCTGGATGGCCGTCCACTGCCCGCTGTCCGTGTTCGTCTTGATGGTGCCCAGGGCGCGCGCGGCCTCCGCCGACCCGGCCGCCCAGCCCAGCCGCCACCCCGTCATGTTGAAGGTCTTGCTGAGCGAGTGGAACTCGATCGCCACGTCGGCCGCGCCCGGCACCTCCAGCACGCTCGGCGCCCGGTAGCCGTCAAAGCCGACCTCCGCGTACGCCGCATCGTGCACGAGCAGGATGTCCCAGCGCCGGCAGAAGGCCACGGCCCGCTCAAAGAAGGCGAGGTCGGCGACCCCGGCCGTCGGGTTGTTCGGGTAGTTGAGGAAGAGCGCCTTGGCCCGCCGCGCCGCCGCCTCCGGGATGGCGTCGAGGTCGGGGAGCCAGCCGCGCTCCGCCAGCAGCGGCACCGTGACCGGCTCACCCCCGCAGAGCAGCGTGTGCATGCGCGGCACGGGGTAGGCCGGCTCGGCGCAGAGCATCACGTCCCCCGGGTCGCAGAGGGCCCAGACCATGTGGGCGAGCCCCTCCTTGGAGCCGATCAGCGCCATGACCTGGCTGCGGGCGTCGACCTCGACCCCGAAGCGGCGCTTCATGTACGCGGCCGCGGCGCCGCGGAACTCGCCGCCGCCCTCGTAGGCCGGGTAGCGGTGGTAGCCGGCGACCTTCGCCTCCTCGGCCAACTGCGCCACGATGGGCGCGGGCGTGGGCCGGTCGGGGTCGCCGACGCCGAGGTCGATGACGTCGACCCCGCGCGCGATGGCCTCGTCGCGCCGCCGGCCGAGCTCGGCGAAGAGATAGGGCGGGATGCGGGTGAGGCGCTGGGCGGTGCGCACTGGGTAACGCCACTCCTCACGGGGTACCGTCTATGGAATCCTCTGTGACCGCGACGCATGCGCGTCGCGGCCCAACATCCGCGCTTCGGGCTGCTCAGCGGGGATCGTAGGTGCCGCGGAACACTTCCACCGTCGGCCCGCTCAGGTACACGTGGCCGTCGGGCGCCCACGCCACCTCCAGGTCGCCGCCCACCAGGTGCACCGTGGCGTCGCGGCCCGTGCGGCCCGTCACGGACGCCGCCACCAGGGCCGCGCAGGCGCCGGTGCCGCAGGCCAGCGTCTCGCCGCTGCCGCGCTCCCACACGCGCATGCGCAGCTCGTTCGCGGCGAGGACCTGGATGAACTCGACGTTCGCGCGGCGCGGGAAGGCGGCGTGGCGCTCCAGCAGGGGCCCATCGCCCAGGACGTCGGCGTCGGCCGGCGGCCGGCCCAGGAACACCACAGCGTGCGGGTTGCCCATGGAGACGGCGGTCACGGCCACCTCGCGGCCGTCGGGCAGCGGCAGCGGCTCCTCGCGGGCCTGGGTGTCCGGCTCGCCCGCCATGGGGATCTCGCCCCGGTGCAGGCGCGGCGCGCCCATGTCGACGCGGACGCGGTGGACGCGGCCGTCGGGGCCGACCTCGGCGTGAGGGCGGATGAGGCCGGCGCCGGTTTCCACGTCGAAGACGGGCTCCATGCTGTAGCCCTGCTCCAGCACGTACTTCGCGAAGCCGCGCATGCCGTTGCCGCACATGTCGCCCTCGCTGCCGTCGGCGTTGTACATGCGCATGCGGAAGGGGGCGGAATCGCCGCGCAGGACCAGGATGATGCCGTCGCCGCCGACGCCGACGTGGCGGTCGGAGAGGCGGCGGGCCCAGTCCGCGGGGTCGCCGGGGGGCAGGGTGCCGCCGATGCCGTCGAGGTAGATGTAGTCGTTGCCGGCGCCCTGGATCTTGACGAAGGGCACGCCCACGCGCCGCTCACTCCCGGGGACTTAGTATACAATCCGCGCCGGCCGCGCGGGCCATGCGGGGGGTGTGGCCCGGGGGCTGGCAGTCGTGGCCAGGCTGGACCCGTCAGGATAGGATGGGTCCACCGCGAAAGGGGGCTGCACCTTGGCCGTCCGCTGGTTCCCGGCCGCCAAGCACCTGACCATCACCAACGCGGTGACGACCGCCACGGCCGTCGCGGCCTTCGCGGCCCTGGCCCTGGCCGCCGGCGGGCAGATCCGCTGGTCCCTGACCCTGCTGGCGCTGGCCATCACGACCGACCGGCTGGACGGCATCGTGGCACGCCGCCTCCGCAGCGGATCGGACTTCGGGGGCGAGCTCGACAGCCTGGCCGATGGCCTCGCCTTCTGCGTGTTGCCGGCCTTTCTCGCCCTGCGCCTCGGGGCGGGGCTGCTCGTGCCGCTCGCCTTCGTCGCCGCCGGCTTCTGGCGGCTGGCGCACTACAATACGACAGGACTGAGCGGCGAGGCTCGCTACCCGTACTACACCGGCCTCCCCACCACGGTGATCGCGGCGTGGCTCCTGACCCTGGCGCCCGCCTGGCTGCGCCTCCCCGCGGGCGCGCGGGAGGGCGTTCTGCTGGCGTTCATGCTCGCCGGGGCTGTGCTGATGGTCTCCGGGGTCCGCTACCCGAAAGAGGGCACCGCGAGCCGCATGTTCTACGTGCTGATTCCCCTCGCGCTCGTGGCCCTCTGGGTCTTCTGAGAGGATCGGTTAAGGTTTTGTAGAAGTCTCGAGGATCAGGTTGGCCATCGCCCCCAGACTCCCACAATGGACGTGACACATTGCCCGCATCGCAGCACGATGGCGCCGCCATCGCGGTCGTGGGTCTCGGCTGTCTGTTCCCCGGCTCCGCGGACGTCGAGGGATTCTGGCGCGACGTGGTCGCCGGCCGCGATCAGGTCCGCGACGTTCCGCCCAGCCACTGGCTGAAGGAAGACTACCTCGCCGCCGATCCGGGCGGGGCGGACAGGGTGTATTGCGCCCGGGGGGCCTTCCTGGACCCCGTGGCGTTCGCTCCGCTGGAGTATGCCTTACCCCCCAACGCCCTCCCTTCGACCGACACCTCCCAACTGCTGGCCCTGCTGGTGGCCCGGCGGGTGCTGGAGCCCCTGCTCGGGGAGGGCAGCCGGGACCGCGTCAGCGTCATCCTGGGCGTCGCCTCCGCCACCGAACTGGTCGTGGAGATGGCGGGGCGCATCCAGCGGCCGGTCTGGGTCAGGGCCATGCGCGAGGCCGGCCTGCCGGAGGACCAGGTCCAGGCCGTCGCCGACCGCATCGCCGCCTCCTATGCCCCGTGGACGGAGGCCACCTTCCCCGGGTTTCTCGGCAATGTGGTGGCGGGGCGCATCGCCAACCGCCTGAACCTCAGCGGGACCAACACCGTGCTGGACGCCGCATGCGCCTCGTCGCTGGCGGCGCTGGACATGGCCGTCATGGATCTGTCCCTCCACCGCTCGGACGTGGTGCTGACGGGCGGCGTCGATACGCTGAACGACATCCTGATGTTCATGGCCTTCAGCAAGACCGGGGCCCTCTCCCGCAGCGGCGATGTCCGGCCGTTCTCCGACCGGGCCGACGGCACCGTGCTGGGCGAGGGGGTCGGCATGGTCGCCCTCAAGCGGCTCGCCGACGCGGAGCGGGACGGGGATCCCATCTACGCCGTCATCCGCGGGGTCGGCGCCTCCTCGGACGGGCAGGCCAAGAGCGTGTACGCGCCGCGGGCCGCGGGTCAGGCCAAGGCGCTTCGCCGGGCTTACGCCGCCGCCGGGTACGGCCCGGACGAGGTCGAGCTGGTGGAGGCGCACGGCACCGGCACGCCGGCTGGCGACGCGGCGGAGTTCGAGGCCCTCACCGCCGTCTTCCGCGAGTCCGAAGGGTCCCGCCGGCAGTGGTGCGCCCTCGGGTCGATCAAGTCGCAAATCGGCCA
The DNA here is from genome assembly GCA_027314765.1 of Clostridia bacterium. Taxonomy (GTDB): domain Bacteria; phylum Bacillota; class Sulfobacillia; order RBS10-35; family JAJYVM01; genus JAJYVM01. Next base: position 16,609 of record DAHVAF010000047.1, read on the forward strand.
CACCAAGGCCGCCGCCGGCGCCGCCGGCCTGACCAAGGCCGTGCTGGCCCTGCACCACCAGGTCCTTCCGCCGACCATCAAGGTGGACGCGCCCAACCCCCAGCTGGACCTGGCGGGCAGCCCCTTCTACCTCAACACCGAAGCGCGGCCGTGGATCCACGGGGGTGAGGGCCCGCGCCGGGCTTCGGTGAGCTCCTTCGGCTTTGGCGGCAGCAACTTCCACGTCACGCTCGAGGAGTACCGGGGGCCGGGCAGGCGGCCGCCCCGGATGCCCGTGGGCAGCCAGCTCTTCCTCCTCAGCGCGGCGAGCGAGGCCGCCCTGTCCGATGGCTGCGGAGCGCTGACCGCGAGCGACTTCGGGGCGGGCTTGGCCTTTGCGGCGGCGGCGCGGCGGTCGCAGGCGGCGTTCCGGGCCGGCGATCCCTTCCGGCTGGCCGTCGTGGCCACGGACCCGGAGGACCTGGCGGCCAAGCTGCGGGCGGCGGCGGGGCGGCTGGGCGCGCCGGCGGCGGGCGTCGCCTACGCCTCCGGTGCCGCGGAGCCCGGGCGGGTCGCCCTGCTCTTCCCGGGCCAGGGCAGCCAGTACGTGGGCATGGGCGCTGGCCTGGCCATGGCGTTCGAGCCGGCCCGGGCCGTCTGGGACATGGCCGCCGGCATGGATCTGGGGGCCGGGGTGCACCTGCACCAGGTGGCGTTTCCGCCGCCGGCCTTCGGCGAGGAGGACCGCCGGTCGCGGGCCGAGCGCCTCACCCGCACGGAGTGGGCCCAGCCGGCCATCGGGGCGGCCAGTCTGGCCGCGCTGGCCGTGGCGCGGACCGCCGGGCTGGATGCCGATGTGCTGGCGGGCCACAGCTTCGGGGAGCTGACGGCCCTGTGTGCCGCCGGCGCCCTGGCGCCGGCTGAGCTGCTGCGGCTCGCCCGCCGGCGCGGCGAGGCGATGAGCCGGATCGAGGCTCCCGGCGCGATGACCTCGGTCGGCTCTGGCGCCGAGCGGGTGGCGCCGTGGATGGCGGAGGCCGGCGGCGGCCTGGCGCTGGCCAATATCAATTCGCCCGAGCAGGTGGTCGTCTCCGGCCCCGTGGCGGAGATCGAGCGCCTTGAGCGCCTGCTGGCCGCGGCGGGCGTGCGGTTTACGCGGTTGCCCGTGTCCACCGCCTTCCACTCCTCGCTGATGCGCCCAGCCGCCGCGGACTTCGCGCGCGACCTGGCGGCGGCGGAGCTGCACCTGCCCCAGGCGCGGGTGCACGCCTGCCGCGACGGGGCGCCGCATGCCGGCTCCCTGGCGGACCTGCGGGCGCGGTTAGCCGCTCAGGTCGAGGAGCCGGTGGACTTCCGCGCGCAGGTCGAGTCCATGTACGCGAGCGGGGTGCGGACGTTCGTCGAGGTCGGACCCGGCGCCGTGCTGACGGGGCTGGTCGCGCAGTGCCTGGCGGATCGGCCCCACCTCGCGCTCAGCCTGGACCGCCGCGGGCAGGATGGCCTGGCGTCGTTCTGGCTGGGCCTGGGACGGCTGGCGCTGGCCGGCGTCCCGGTCGAGCCCGCGCGCCTGCTGCCGGAGGTGGTGGAGGCGCCCGCCCGGCCGTCGGGGATGACGGTCGAGATCTCCGGCGTGAACTATGGCCGCCCCTATCCGCCGGCGGGGGGCGCGGCCGCGCTGCCACCGCCGAACCCCGGCCGAGCGGCGCCCCAGGGTGAAGGGGGGGTGGAGCCGGCTGCGCCGCCACGCGCGGAAACGCCGGTGCCGGCCCAGGCAGGCGGAGGCGCGCCGGCGGCAGACCTCCTGAGCGCCTTTCAGGAGCTCACGCGCCAGGCGGCGGAGGCCCAGAGCGCCTTCGAGCGCACGCTGGCCGAGAGCCACGGACTGTTCCTGAGGGCCGCGGAGGCGTCGCTCCATATGCTCACCGCGGTGGCCTGGCCGGCTTCGCCTGCCGGACGAGAGACCGCGGTGGCCCTGCCGGGGGCGGCCACTGGCTTGCAACGACCCGCCGGGCTGGCAGCGCCGGCCGGGGTGGAGGCCTCGGCGGCAGTGCCGGGGGCGGCCACTGGCTCGCAACGACCCGCCGGGCCGGCTGCGCCGGCCGGGGTGGAGGCCTCGGCGACTGCGCCGGGGGCCACCGCTGGCTCGCAACGGCCCGCCGGGCCGGCCGCGCTGGCCGCGTTGGCCGCGGTGGAGGTTGGGGCGGTTGTGCCGGAGGCGACCGCTGGCTCGCTACCGCCGGCCGCGGTGGCGGGCGCGGCGTCGCAACCGCCCGCGGCGGCACGCTCAGAAACCCGGCCGGAGCGCCACATCCCTCGCTCGCCTGCGCTCATCGACACGCTGCTGGCCGTCGTCTCCGAGAAGACAGGCTATCCGCCCGACATGCTGGGCCTCGACCTCGACCTGGAGTCCGAGCTCGGCATCGACTCCATCAAGCGGGTCGAGATCCTCGCCGCCCTGCAGGAGCGCGTCCCCGGCCTGCCTGCCGTCGAGCCGTCGCAGCTTGCCACCCTCAGCACCCTGGGCAAGGTCCTCGCCTTCGCGGAGGGGGCGCCGCCGCCAGCCGCCCTCCGCGACACGCTGCTGGCCGTCGTCGCCGAGAAGACAGGCTATCCGCCCGACATGCTGGGCCTCGACCTCGACCTGGAGTCCGAGCTCGGCATCGACTCCATCAAGCGGGTCGAGATCCTCGCCGCCCTGCAGGACCGCGTCCCCGGCCTGCCTGCCGTCGAGCCGTCGCAGCTTGCCACCCTCAACACCCTGGGCAAGGTCCTCGCCTTCGCGGAGGGCTCCCCGGGCCCGGCGCCCCAGCCCAGCGCCATGCAGGCGCCGGAGCCGCAGTCCGCCCGCTTCGTCCTGGAAGCCTGCGCGGTGCCCGCCCCGGGGTTTGCCATGCCCGGCCTTCGCGATCCCGGCATGCGGCTCGCCATCACCGATGACGGCGCCGGGGTGGCGGAGGCTCTCGCGGCCCGGCTGGCCGCAGAGGGCATCCCGGCCGAGGTGGTCGGCGAGGTCCCCCCGGACCCGCCCGGTGTCATCCTGCTGGACGGCCTGCGCGAGATCAGCGACGGCACGGGCGCCGACGCCCTGAACCGCGGCGCCTTCCTGAGCGCCAAGCGCGTGGCGGCGCGCATGACCGCCGCGGGCGGCCTGTTCGTGACGGTCCAGGACACGGGCGGCGACTTCGGCCTATCCGGCCGTGACGGCGTCCGCGCGCCTGTCGCCGGCTTGGCCGCCCTCGCCAAGACCGCGGCGCGGGAGTGGCCCCTCGCCGCGGTGAAGGCGCTTGATGTGGAGCGCGCCGGACGCGACGCCGCCACGCTTGCCGAGGTCATCGCCGCCGAGCTCCTGGCCGGCGGCCCGGAGCTGGAGGTGGGCCGGCCCGCCGACGGCCGCCGCCTCACCCTGGTGATGCGCGAGGCCGCACCCGCGGAGCCCGACCCCGTCCTCCGCCAGGGGGCTGTGATCGTCGCCAGCGGGGCTGCCAGGGGCGTCACGGCCGCCTGTCTCCGCGCGCTGGCGGCCGGCCTGCGCCCCCGCGTCGCCATCCTTGGCCGCACCGCCCTGGAGGAGGAGCCCGCCGAGCTGCGCGGGGTCCCCGACGAGGCCAGCCTCGTGAACGCCCTTCACCAGGCGAATCCGAGCCTCCCGCCCGCCGAGGTCCGTCGCCGGGCGGCGGCGGTCCTGGCCGCCCGCGAGGTGCGCGCGAGCCTGGACGCTCTGCGCGACGCAGGGGCGGAGGTCCGCTACCTGACCGCCGACGTGCGCGACGAGGCCGCCGTGGCCGGGGCGATCGTCGACATTCGCGCCGCCTGGGGTCCCATCGACGCCGTCATCCACGGCGCCGGGGTGATCGCGGACAAGACGCCCGTCCAGTTCGACGCGGTCTCCGGCACCAAGGTGGCCGGTCTCCGAGCCCTGCTCGCGGCCACGCGGGAGGACCCCCTGCGCCTGCTCTGCCTGTTCTCCGCGGTGGC
>DAHVAF010000051.1 GCA_027314765.1 Clostridia bacterium
GGGAGTTCCTGGTCCACGGCGGTTGGCCGCTCCGCTTCGGCCCGCGCCGCCGCGCGCCGATCCCCCCTGCGGCCCAGGGACACCGGCTCCGCACGCGCCTGCGCATCCTCCCCGCGGGGCAGACCGTGACGCTCATACCCCTGGCCCGCCCGCCTGAAGCGCGCCGCCGCGCCGGCAAGCCCGCCCCGCCGCCTGGGTCTGCCGCGCGAGCGCTGCATCGCTGACTGGTAGAACGTGGCATCGGGGCGCGGTGGTTCACGCCGACCCAGCCGAGGCACGGGGTCCCTCTGCCATGAAGAGAAGGCCGCCGGGGCCGCCGCACCCCGTGAGGGCTCCAGACGTCTTACAGGAGCCCGACGACAGCCCGTTTGGGCTGCCGGCCCTAGTTCGCCGCCGGCCGCTCCTGCTTGCGTTAGGACAGCCCGGGGCCGACCCAGTGGGTGCTGTAGTGCCGCTCGATGTCGGAGTCGCCGCTCTTGCTGAACCGCAGCCGTCGCCGGTCGCGCGTGCGAGCCACGTAGGCGGTTTCGCTGGGTCGCAGGCCCCGGCGCCCCGCCCACCGGCGGAAAAGCTTCATGGCGGTCGAAGTCCGGGTGAGGTTGCACTGCACCACCCGCTCCAGGCAGTCGACACGACCCTGCCGCCACGCGGCGACGTGGAGAGGCGTAAGCCAGCCCAGACCCAGCAGAACGTCGATCGCGCTGACGTATTGCCGCTCTGCCAGTGCGGCCTCGGCCACCTCCACCACTCGCCGCTCCATCTTCGACAGACCTTCAGGTTGCAGGGGCTTCCGTTCCGTCGCCATGCAGGTGTCTTCGCGGGTAGCCCGTGGCCGGTCCTCCCGCCGGGGAGAATGCCTGCACCCCTTCGAGGCGGCTTCCGTGCTCCCGCATAATTCCCCCAGTGGTCGGCGAGCTGCTCGATATACGGGACCCGATCGTCGGCGGGTGCCTCCCAGAGCCGCTCCAGCCATGCCCCCCGCGTCTTCCCACCCGCCGGAGCCTCCGCGGTGATCGGAACGAGTTCCGCGATGGCGCCGTTCACGGTGCTGCCGATGGCGCCCGAAGAGCTGTCCGCCTGCTCGAACGCCGGGGAGACGCGCTGCAGGAAGAGCACGACGCCCTCGGCGGCGAGGCCCGGGTCGCGGCGGGCCACCTTCTTGACTTCGCTCACGGCCTGCCTGACGCGCTGGATCGCAGGCTGCGACTTCCAGCCGAAGTCGCCGCGGCGAAAGCGGGTCTTGAACTCCCACTGGCGGGGGTCACCAGTCGCGGTTCGTTTGTCGGTCATGCGGAACCCAAGGCGACGATCGAGTTCGGCGCGAAAGGCCCGACTTTGACGCCACCGACCCCGCCCGGTACAATGGGCTGGCAACGGCGATGCGCGGAACAGTAGGGCGCGGACACCGGTCAGAGAGGGGCGGCCACCGGCTGCGAGCCACCCCCGGTGCAGGCGCCTGAAGTGCATCCGCAAGCCGGTCCCGGCTCGCCCCCCGTTAGCGGGGCAGACGAGCGGGAGCGTGTCCGGCGCGGACGCGCTCCAAGCCGAGTGGAACCACGGGTCCCCCGTCTCGGACGTAGACGGGGGACTTTTCTGTTCCGGCGCACCCGCGCGAATCCTTGCGAAGCGAAGGAGGCTGGCCGATGCTGGGCTCGCTGCGCCGCGACATCCAGGTCATCTTCGAGCGCGACCCGGCCTGCCGCTCTGTCCTCGAGGCCCTGACGTATCCAGGGCTGCACGCCATCTGGTACCACCGTGTCGCCCACTGGCTCCATGCCCGCGGCCTTGTGCTCGTGGCCCGCTACGTTTCGCAGGTGAGCCGCATGCGCACCGGCATCGAGATCCACCCAGGGGCGCGCATCGGCGCCGGCCTCTTCATCGACCACGGCATGGGCGTCGTGATCGGCGAGACGGCCGAGGTCGGCGAGGACGTCACCCTCTACCAGGGCGTCACCCTGGGCGGCACAGGCAAGGACCGCGGCAAGCGCCACCCCACCATCGGGGACGGCGTCGTGATCGGCACGGGCGCCAAGGTTCTGGGTGGCATCACCATCGGCGATCGGTGCAAGATCGGGGCCGGGGCCGTGGTTGTCCGGCCCGTTCCGGAGGACTGCACGGTGGTCGGCGTGCCTGGCCGCGTGGTCTGGCGCCAGGGCCGACGCGTGCAGGATGCCGACCTTGAGCACGGCGACCTCCCAGACCCCGTCGCCGACGCGTTCGGGAGCCTTCAGCGCGAGGTCTCGCGCCTGCGCGAGGAGGTCGCCGACCTGCGGCGCATGCTCGGAGCGGCGGGTCTGGACGGCGGCCTCGACGCTCTTGTGGATCCGGACGATCAGGGCCGCGCCGGCGTCGGCCGGGTGGCGGAGCCCCCGTACTGCCCGCAGGGGTAGGCGGTGGCCGCGCCCGTCCCCGGCCCTTCGCCGCGCGCCCCTCGGTCCGCGTCCGTCGTCCCCCGTCCCGCGGCAATCGGCCCGAGCGGAGGTATCCCGAGGTGGCGCTGCAGCTCTACAACACCCTGACCCGGCGCAAGGAGCCGTTCGAGCCGGCCGAGCCCGGCCGCGTCCGCATGTACGATTGCGGCCCGACGGTCTACTCGTACACGCACATCGGCCACCTGCGCCCGGCCCTGGTCTCCGATGTCCTGGCCCGCTACCTGCGCAGCCTGGGGTTCGAGGTCCTGCACATCACGAACTTCACGGACGTCGACGACCGGATCATCAACCGCGCCAACGAGGAAGGCATCGACCCCGAGGCCTTCGCGAACCGCTACATCGACGACTACCTCGACTGCATGCGCCGCCTCGGCATCACGACGGTGGAGCGGTACGTGCGTGTCACGGACCACATCCCGGACATCGTCGCCATGGTCGGGCAGCTGATCGCCAACGGCCACGCCTATCCGCTGGACGGCGACGTCTACTACGACGTCACCAGCAAGGAGGACTACGGCAAGCTCGCCGGCCGCAGCCTCGACGAGATGCTGGCCGGCGCCCGTGTGGCCGTGGACGAGCGCAAGCACCACCCCATGGACTTCGCCCTCTGGAAGGGCGCCAAGCCCGGCGAGCCCTCCTGGCCCAGCCCCTGGGGCCCGGGACGCCCCGGGTGGCATATCGAGTGCTCGGCCATGAGCCTGCGCTATCTCGGCGACAACTTCGACATCCACGCGGGCGGCGACGACCTGATCTTCCCGCACCACGAGAACGAGATCGCCCAGTCCGAGGCATTCACGGGCCATGCCCCCTTCGTGCGCTACTGGGTGCACAACGGCATGCTGCAGATCGACCAGACGAAGATGTCGAAGTCGCTGAACAACTTCATCCGCCTGCACGACCTGCTGCACCGCTTCCCGGCCCCGGCCGTGCGCCTCTTCATGCTGACCACCCAGTACCGCAAGCCCATGAACTACAGCGAGTCCGCCATCGCCGAGGCCGAGCGCGGCTGGGCGCGGCTCCGGCAGGCGCGCGAGCACCTGCGCCTCGCCCTGGGTGCGCCGGCCCCCCAGCGCGCACCGGTCGCCGTCGACGAGGAGCGCGTGGACGCGGACGCTGGTGAGATCGCGCCGCCCACCAGCCACCGTGGCCAGCCGGCCGGCTCGCTGCCCGAGTCCGTGCAGGCAACCCAGGCCGCATTCGCCGCCGCCATGGACGATGACCTGAACACGGCCGGCGCCCTCGGCGCCATCTTCGACCTGGTGCGAGCGGTGAACACGGCACTGGCTGGCCCCCGCGACCGCGTCGCGCTGGCCGAGGCCGAGCGGGCCCTGGACGGCATGCTGGAGGTGCTGGGCCTGCGGGCCGAGCCCGCTGCCGCCGCCGGCGGCGACCACCTGGTCGACGGCCTGATGGCGCTGCTGCTGGACTTGCGCGAGGAGGCGCGGAGCTACCGCGACTGGGCGGCGGCCGACCGCATCCGCGAGCGGCTGACGGCCATCGGCGTGACCGTCGAGGACACGGCTGCCGGCCCCCGCTGGCAGGTGGCGCAGAGTGCCCCCGCACCAAGGGCCTGACCTCGTCGCCGGGCGGCGCTGGGTGATCGAGGCCCTGCGGGCCGGCCGGGTGCGCCGCCTGTGGGTTGCCGAGGGCACGCGCGGACTGGGGGATGTGCTGGCGGCCGCGGACGCGGCCGCCATTTCCGTGGAGGTCCGGCGGCGCCGCGACCTGGACCAGCTGGCGCCCGACAACCAGGGTGTCGTCGCCAGCGTGGCCAGCCGCCCGCACCGCCGGCTGGACGACGTGCTGCCCGGCGCCAACCTGCTGGTGGCGGCCGCCGGGATCGAGGACCCCCGCAATCTCGGCGCCATCGCCCGCAGCGCCGAGGCCGCCGGCGCCCAGGGCCTGATCGTGCCCGAGCGGCGCAGCGCCGGCCTCACCGCCGTGGCCGAGCGCGCGGCCGCGGGCGCACTCGAGCACCTGCCGGTCGCCACCGTCGTGAACATGACCCGCGCCCTGGAGTCCTGCAAGCGGGCGGGCCTCTGGGTCTGCGGCGCCGATCCGGACGGGGAGCGCCTGGCATGGGAGGCCGACCTGACCGTTCCGCTCGTCGTGGTGATCGGCGGCGAGGGCCGCGGCCTTCCGCGGCTGGTGCGCGAGACCTGCGATCTGCGTGTGCGCCTGCCCATGACCGGGCGGACAGCCAGCCTCAACGCGTCAGTCGCCGCCGGCGTCCTGCTGTACGAAATCATGCGTCAACGTGCCGTCACGACGGGATTTTCGGGCCGCGTTGACGCCCCGGCGAAGACCTGACTATAATGGCCTTGCATTTCTGACAAGCCCCGGATGCTGGCGCTGCCGGCGGAGGCGGCGACCCGGCCGCAAGGCTTCGGGCTGCCGAGCCACCATTCTCGACGTGGTCCAAACGGAACGAGGAGGCGGTGCCGTGAGCGCGAACCCACGTGTGGACCTGCCTTTGCACTCCTACGAATCCATGGTTGATGAGGACATCGTGGGTCTCGCGCGAGAGGGCAGCACGCCGGCCCTCGAGTATCTGATCGTCAAGTACAAGAATTTTGTGCGCGCCAAGGCGCGCTCATACTTCCTCATTGGCGCCGACCGCGACGATATCATGCAAGAGGGCATGATCGGCCTTTATAAGGCGATCCGCGATTTTCGCAGCGACAAGCTCTCCTCGTTCCGGGCCTTCGCCGAGCTCTGCATCACGCGCCAGATCATCACCGCGATCAAGACGGCCACCCGCCAGAAGCACATCCCGCTGAACTCCTACGTTTCCCTGAACAAGCCCATCTATGACGAGGATTCCGACCGCACGCTCCTCGACGTGATCTCGGGCACGAAGGTGTCCGATCCGGAGGAGCTGCTGATCAGCCGCGAAGAGTTCGGCGACATCGAGCAGAAGATGGGCGAGATCCTGAGCGAGCTGGAGTGGCAGGTCCTCATGGCCTACCTGGACGGCCGCAGCTACCAGGAGATCGCCGAGGGCTTGGACCGGCACGTCAAGTCCATCGACAACGCCCTGCAGCGCGTCAAGCGGAAGCTTGAGCGCTACCTCGACGACAGAAAGCAGGGGGAGCACCGCGAGCCGGCCGTCTAGCCGCCTTGCGCTGGCGGCGGCCTCTGTGCTATCATCCGTTCTGCGCTGGCGTAGCTCAACCGGCAGAGCGGCTGCCTTGTAAGCAGCAGGTCGACGGTTCGACCCCGTCCGCCAGCTCCAGGTTCGGTGGGTCTTTGCGGAGAGGTACCGAAGCGGCCAAACGGGACTGACTGTAAATCAGTTGGCGCTCGCCTTCGGAGGTTCGAATCCTCCCCTCTCCACCAGAAGTTGTTACGTCGCGGGGTAGAGCAGCCAGGTAGCTCGTCGGGCTCATAACCCGGAGGTCGTAGGTTCAAATCCTACCCCCGCAACCAAAGATTTCGGCGCTGAAGTAGCTCAGTCGGCAGAGCGCATCCATGGTAAGGATGAGGTCGCGGGTTCGATTCCCGCCTTCAGCTCCATGAGACTCGCGGGAGGTGTGCCGCCACGGCCAAGGGCGAGGCCCGCATCATCATCGAGATGGCGTGCACGACCTGCAAGCAACGCAACTACAGCACGGTGAAGAACAAGAAGAACGACAGCGGGCGGCTCGAGCTCAAGAAGTACTGCCGCCACTGCCGCAGCCACACGGTTCACCGCGAGACCCGGTAGGACCCGCGCACGCAGGGGCGTAGCTCCAACTGGTAGAGCGGCGGTCTCCAAAACCGTTGGCTGGGGGTTCGAATCCCTCCGCCCCTGCCAATTCCTGCGTGAGTGAGCGGATCTGACTCGGCTTGCGGGCAGAGGCGCCCCGTGCTATACTTTCCGCGCGCCAAACGCAGCCCATGCTGAACGCATTCGACGGCGGACGCTATGGGTCACGCAGTCATGTGGATGGTGACACAGTGGTCGAGCGGATCAACCGCTTCGTGCGCGACGTGCGGGCGGAGATGCGGAAAGTCGTCTGGCCGGACAGGCGCCAGACCACGGCGTTCACGATCGTCGTGCTGGCCTCGACCGCCTTCATCGCACTCCTGATCTGGGGGTTCGATTCGGTGCTGAACCTGCTATTGGGGCTGATCATCCATGTCAACGCCTGAGTCCGGCGAGGCCGTCGCGGCCGAGCCCCAGTCGGAGACTCGCCGCCGCGACAGCCAGTGGTTTGTCATCCACACCTACTCCGGCTACGAGAACAAGGTCAAGACGAACCTCGAGAAGCGCGTGAACTCCATGGGCATGGAGGATCAGATCTTCCAGGTCCTCGTCCCCGTGGAGGAGACCCTGGAGGTCAAGGACGGCAAGAAGCGCACCATCCAGCGCAAGATCTTCCCCGGCTACGTCCTGGTCGAGATGACGATGACCGACGACTCGTGGTACGTCGTGCGCAACACGCCCGGCGTCACGGGCTTTGTCGGCTCGGGCAGCAAGCCGACCCCGCTTCTGCCCGCGGAGGTCGACCAGATCATGTACCAGATGGGCCTGCTCGAAGCGCGGCCGCGCCCGGTGGCCCGCGTCGACGTCGAGGTCGGCGAGAACATCCGCGTGCGCTCAGGCCCGTTCGACGGCTTCATCGGCGTGATTGACGAGATCGACGCCGAGCGCGGCAAGCTGCGAGTCCTGGTGTCCATGTTCGGGCGGGAGACGCCGCTGGAGTTGGACTTCGCGCAGGTCGAGAAGCTCTAAAGGGGTGGCGGGGTGGCCAAGAAGATCGTCGCGTACGTGAAGCTGCAGATTCCGGCCGGCAAGGCCACGCCGGCGCCGCCCGTGGGTCCGGCGCTCGGACAGCACGGCGTCAACATCATGGCCTTCACCAAGGAGTTCAACGAGCGCACCAAGGAGCAGATGGGCCTGATCATCCCGGTGGTGATCACCGTCTTCGCCGACCGCTCGTTCACCTTCGTCACCAAGACCCCGCCGGCGGCCGTGCTGCTGAAGAAGGCGGCCGGCCTGGAGTCCGGCTCGGGCACGCCCAACACCAAGAAGGTGGGGCACGTGAGCCGGGCGCAGGTGCGGGAGATCGCCGCCACCAAGATGCCGGACCTCAACGCCGGATCCCTGGAAGCCGCGGAGCGGATGGTCGCTGGCACGGCCCGCAGCATGGGCATCGACGTCGAGGATCGCTAGGGAGGCGGGACGCGGATGGCCGAGCATGGCAAGAGCTACCGCGCGGCCCAGGGGCGGGTGCAGGATCGCGCCTACGCGCCCCTTGAGGCGATGGAGCTCGTCAAGGAGATGGCGCGCGCGAAGTTCGACGAGACGGTCGAGGTCGCGGTGCGCCTGGGTGTCGACCCGCGCCACGCCGACCAGATGGTTCGCGGGGCCGTCGTGCTGCCGCACGGCACCGGCCGCTCGCCGCGCGTGCTGGTCTTCGCCAAGGGCGACAAGTCCCGCGAGGCCGAGGCGGCCGGCGCGGAAATCGTCGGCGGCGACGAGCTGGTGGCCAAGGTCCAGGGCGGCTTTCTCGACTTCGACGTGGCGGTGGCCACGCCGGACATGATGGGCGGCGTCGGGCGCCTCGGCCGGATCCTTGGCCCGCGCGGCCTGATGCCGAACCCCAAGGCCGGCACGGTGACCTTCGAGGTCGCGGCCGCAATCAAGGAGATCAAGGCCGGCAAGATCGAGTTCCGCACGGAGAAGGCCGGCATCATCCACGGCCCCGTCGGGCGCGTCAGCTTCGCGGCCGCGGACCTGGCCGAGAACCTCGACGCGCTGATCGACGCCCTGCTGAAGAGCAAGCCCACCGCCGCCAAGGGCCAGTACATCAAGAGCGTGACCGTCAGCTCGACGATGGGCCCCGGCGTGGCGGTCGCCGTGCGGGCCGCAAGCCCGGCTGCTTGACCCGCGGGCACCTGGCCGCGTAGACTGACCTGGCTGCCAGAGACAGTAGGCGCGCCGCATTGGCGCGTAACGGGCCCGCGGGGCGGGCCGGCCTACCGAGGCGCGCGACGCGAATCCCCCTCCCCGCATTCCGGCGGGCGGTGGTCGCGCCCTGCCGCCTCAACGGGCAGGGCGCTTTGCTGCTTGCGGACCGCATTCGATGGTGAAGGCCATGCGCTGCGGAGCTACGGATCCGGAGCCTAAGGATCCGGAGCCTCAAGGATGGCGGCAGGTCTGCAGGATGCAGTCGGTCTGCGGGATGCGGCCGGCCATGCAGGATGCATTGGGATGCATGGGGAGGTGGACTCTTGGCCAAGACCCGTGCCGCCAAAGAGGAATCCCTGGCCATGATCGAGTCCCGGCTCGGCCAGGCCAGCTCCATGGTGCTGGCCGACTACCGCGGTCTCGACGTCGCCAAGGTGACGGAGCTGCGCCGCCGCCTGCGGGCGGCGGGCGTCGAGTACCGCGTCCTGAAGAACACGCTGCTGCAACGCGCGGCAAAGGCAGCCGGGATCTCCGGTCTGGAGCCTTGGCTGGAGGGTCCGACGGCTGTGGCGTGGAGCGATGGCGACCCCACAGCGGGCCCGCGCGAGCTGCAGGCGTTCGGCCGCGACAACCCGGAGCTGCAGGTCAAGGGCGGCCTGCTGGGCCGCCAGGCCATCGACGCCGCCCGGGTCAAGGTCCTGGCCGAGCTGCCGAGCCGCGAGGTTCTGCTGGCCCGCACAGCCGGCGCGTTCGCGGCGCCCATGACATCGTTCGCCTCGCTGCTGGCCGCGCCGCTGCGGACTTTCGCCGGCGCGCTGGAGGCCCTGCGTCAGAAGCGGTCCGAGCAAGGGGAGGCTGTTGCCAGTGGCGACTAAGGTGGAGCAGGTTCTCGACATCGTGCAGGACATGTCCGTCCTCGAGCTGTCCGACCTGGTGAAGGCGTTCGAGGAGAAGTTCGGCGTGTCCGCGGCGGTGGCCGTGGCCCCCGCGGCGGCAGCCGGCCCCGCGGCGGCCGCGCCCGTGGCCGAGGAGCAGACGGAGTTCGACGTGATTCTGCAGGCGGCCGGCGAAAAGAAGATCCAGGTCATCAAGGTCGTCCGCGAGCTGACCGGCCTTGGCCTGAAGGAGGCCAAGGACCTCGTCGACGGGGCGCCCAAGCCCGTCAAGGAGAAGGTCAGCAAGGAGGAAGCGGAGAGCGTCAAGGCGAAATTGGTCGAGGTTGGCGCGGCGGTCGACGTCAAGTAGCGGGTCTCCGCCGCGTAGCTGGGTGAGCAGGGTCCGGGGTGGGCGCCGTTCGGTGCCCCCCGGACCTATTGTGCTTTGATTGACTGGCCTTCCGCGGTGTGCTAACGTTCGAAGTTGCCTTATGCCCCTGCCCCCAGGCTGCAAAACCTCTCCCGGGGAGTGGTTGCATGGCGGCTCCCGTGCTCGAGCAGCGACGCCAGCGGCGATCCTTCGCGCGCATCGCCGAGGTCTTGGACATCCCGGACCTGATCGAGGTGCAGCAGAAGTCTTACAGCTGGTTCCTGCGCGAGGGCCTTCAGGAGCTGTTCGCGGACATCTCGCCGATCCAGGATTTCACCGGCAACCTCGTGCTCGAGTTTATCGACTACGCCCTGGGCGAGCCCAAGTACAGCGTGGACGAGTGCAAGGAGCGCGACCAGAACTACGCCGCGCCGCTGCGCGTCCGCGTGCGCCTCATCAATAAGGAGACCGGCGAGGTGAAGGAGCAGGAGGTCTTCATGGGCGACTTCCCGCTCATGACGGACCAGGGCACCTTCATCATCAACGGCGCCGAGCGCGTGGTCGTGAGCCAGTTGGTGCGCTCGCCCGGCTGCTACTTCAGCCATGACGTCGACACCAGCGGCAACCGCATCCTGACGGCGACGGTCATCCCCAACCGCGGGGCGTGGCTGGAGCTGGAGACGGACACGAACGGCGTGATCTACGTCCGCATCGACCGGACGCGCAAGCAGCCGGTCACGGCGCTGCTGCGGGCCCTCGGCCTGGAGAGCAACGCCCAGATCCTGCAGATGCTCGGCGATACGGAGAACGTGCGCGCCACCCTGGATAAGGACGGCACGGACTCCGCGCGCACGGCGCTGATCGAGATCTACAAGCGCCTGCGCCCGGGCGAGCCGCCGACCGAGGACAGCGCCCGCTCGCTGCTCGACAACCTGTTCTTCGAGCCCAAGCGGTACGACCTGGCCAGCGTCGGCCGCTACAAGCTGAACAAGAAGCTGAACATCCGCCACCGCCTGATCGGGCTGGCCCCGGCCGAGGACGTCGTGGATCGCACGGGTTCCTCCCGTGAGATTGCGGGGTCCATTGCGGGGTCAAAGGACGGCTCGGGCGAGGTGCTGGCGCCCGCCGGCCAGCGACTGGACCGGGCCACGGCCGAGCGCATCACGCGGGCCGGGGTCTCGGTGCTGCGCGTCAAGAACGCCGAGGGCGGGGAGCTGGTGCTCTACGGCAACGGCCAGCCTGCGGTCGACACCAAGACGCTGACCAAGGACGACATCTTCGCGATCATCAACTACATGGTGACGCTGTTCAAGAACGTCGGGCATACCGACGACATCGACCACCTCGGCAACCGGCGCCTGCGCAGCGTCGG
>DAHVAF010000052.1 GCA_027314765.1 Clostridia bacterium
CCCCAGTCCCCACCGTCGCTATCTCGGCCGAGTACGACGCCCTGCCCGGCCTCGGCCACGCCTGGCGGCCACAACGTGATCCGTACCTCGGCCCTGGCTGCCGCCGTCGCGGCCCACCGCGCGCTGGAGCGCGTCCTCGCCGCCGCCTGCGCTGCCGACTAACCATCAGCCCCGGGGGTGAAAATCACCCTCCGGATATGCGGAAAGCGGGTTTCCAGTGAGGCAACGGAGGGATGGCCCGCCGCAGCGCCCTTGACAGTATGGGCGGATACGCCCTTCTTTGTATGATCAACCAAAACGACCGAGCCCGTGCGCGCCTGATCGCGGCGGGGTACCGCGCGCTGGCCGAGCAGGGCCACGAAGCTGCCACCGTCAAGGAGATCGCGCGCGGCAAGGGTGTCGCCCGGGCTCTTCCACTACTACTTCTGATACTTCGCCTCCAAGTGCGAGCTCCTGGCGGCCGTCGCGCGCGAGGCCGCAGACCGCCACACCCGCGCCATGGCCGAGATCAGGGCGGCGCCGCCGCGGGCGGGGCTCGCGGAGGCCGCCCGGCTGGCCGATCTAGGCGCCGACACGCTCATCTTCGTCGGCGACCGCCACGTGGCCAGCACCAACCGCGCCCTGCACCTCCCCCTGGCGGCGGCGCGGATGGCCCGCCGGCTTCGATAACAGTCGGCGCCTCCGGCGACGAAGAGGGGGATGACGGGAGGATTCCGCCAGGTGTCCGCGCCCGCGACGAAACATCACGATTTCGTAACGCAGGTTAGCAGGTCTCGACACTTCGGCCGCATAGTTATCGGGCGTATGGAAATCGTGACGCGACGCGGGTTTCCAAAAGCGACACGCCGGGTGCTCGTGCATCCGGCGCGCCTCATCCTGGTGGTCCTGATCCTGGCGGCGGCCTTCGCGCCCGTCCTGGCCCCGACGATCCTGCCGGCGGCGCGGGCCGTGGCCACGCTGGCGCCCGCGCCCGCTCCCAGTCCCACTTCCACTTCTTCCACTTCCACTTCCACTTCCGCGCCCGCCTCCACGCCCGTGCACCAGGCCGCACCCGTCGCGCCGCTCGGGTCCGAGGCGGCCGCGGCCGGCCTCTCCAGCGCCCACGCGGCCGCCGTGGCCGCCGCCGACGCGTACGGCCACCGCTACGCCTGGGTGCCCAGCACGTGGCTGCCCGGCCACCTGTTCGTCCTCTACTATGGCAACCCGCTCAACCCGGTGATGGGCGCCCTCGGCCAGGGCACCACCGCCCAGATGCTGGCGCGGCTCCGCGCGCAGGCCGATGCGTACGCCGCCGTGACCAACGTCCCCGTGCAGCCGGGCCTCGACTACATCGCCACCGTGGCCCAGGGCAGCCCCCAGCCGGACAACACGTACCGCCTGCGCATGCCGGCCAACCTCATCGACCAGGAGGTGGCCATCGCCGAGCAGAACCACATGCCGCTCTTTTTGGACGTGCAAATCGGCCACAGCACCGTTCCGGCCGAGGTGCAGGCGCTGGCCCCCTACCTGAAGCTGCCCTTCGTGAATCTCGCCCTCGACCCCGAGTTCGACCTGCCGAGCAACGAGCTTCCCGGCGTGTACATCGGCAGCATGAGCGCATCGGACGTCAACTGGGCCATGACCTACCTCTCGCGAATGGTCGCGGAGTACCACCTGCCGCAGAAGGTCCTGATCGTGCACGAGTTCACGCACATCATGCTGCCGGGCTGGGCCCAGATTCAGAGCCAGCCCGGGGTCGCCCTGGTGTTCGACATGGACGGCTTCGGCGGCCAGGCCATCAAGACCGTGCACTACACCCGCTACGTGGCCAACGAGAACCTGCCGTTCCGCTTCGGCGGGATCAAGCTCTTCTACACCCAGGACAAGCCGCTCTTCACGCCGGCGCAGGTGCTGAAGCTGCAGCCGACGCCCAGCGTGGTGCTGTACCAGTGAGGGTCCTGCTGCCAGGGATGCGGTAGCTGCGGCGGCAAGGCCGCGCCTCCGTCCGCTCGGCGACGAGGATCGCCTCCATCGCATACGGGGTTTGACGAAGCGCTCCACCGAGACGGTTCCCCCGGGCCGCGATCGACGGCCGCACAGGCCGTCGAGACGACCAAGGGGTCGGCGGTATGATGAATAATTGTGATGTACGTCACGTGACCGGACGGAGGCAGAGGCAGTGATCAGAAAGCAGCTTTACCTGGAGGCTGGGCAGGACGCCAAGGTGAAGCGGCTGGCACGCAGGTTCGGGTGCTCGGAGTCGGACGTCATCCGCCAGGCGATCGATCGCTTCCCGGACGCCGGACGATCGCCCGAGGAGGCCCTGTGGGCCGCCGGCGCACTTGTCGCCCCACCCGGCGGCGAGGACTTGAACGGCGGCGCAGACCTGGATGAGCTGGAACGGGAGCTCGACCAGTGGTCGGCGACGTTGCCTGGTCCGATTGGGCTCGCCGAGGCGGTCGCCCAGGACCGCCGGTAGATGGCCGCGTACTTCGTCGACACCTCCGCGCTCGTGCGCCGCGATGACCGCCGAGAGCCCGGCGCTCCCCACGTGCGGGCCATCACGGCGCCAGGCGCCGGCCACCTGCTGCTCATTGGCCGCATCACGCCGATCGAAGTCGCGTCGGCCCTGTCGCGCAAGACCCGCGAGGGAGTTCTGACGGCAAGCCGGCGAGATGCGCTCTGGCGTGTGTTCTCCCATCACTGGCGGCGGCAGTACCGCACCGTGATGCTGGATGAGGCCATCCTCGCCCAAGCGGGCCGGTTGGTCCGAACCCATCCCCTCAAGGCGTATGACGCGGTTCAGCTGGCGTCGGCGCTGCACGTGGCCGGTCTGCTTGCCGGCGACCTCCGATTTCTCACCGGCGACACCGCGCAAGCAGCGGCGGCGGCCGCGGAGGGACTCTCCGTGGAGGTCGCCGCGGACCCGCCGCCTACGTGAACAGGTGCCCCGAGAAGATCAGCAGGCTGAAGCAGAACAGGTTGGACGTGATGAAGATGCTCGCGGCCTTGGCGAGCCCGGCCGGCAGCTGCACCCGCTTGGTGCGGCGGTTCCAGCGGCCCAGGAAGTCATAGCCCACCAGCATCGCGGCCTGGAAGAACCCGTAGACGATGTAGTTCCAGGCCAGGCCGTGCCAGAAGCCCATCAGGCCCATGGTGATGACAAACCCGACGTAGCTGGCCGCGTGGCGGTTGCCGCGGAACCAGCGGCGCTTGGTCGCGCCGAGCACGAACCGCATGTAGATGTGGTCGCGGAACCAGAACGAGAGCGTCATGTTCCAGCGGTTCCACATCTCGCGGAAGTTCGGGCTGAGGAACGGGCCGGCGAAGTTCTCGGGCACGTCGATCCCCAGCAGGTGCCCGGCGCCAATGGCGAACGCGGTGTAGCCCGCGAAGTCGAAGAACAGGTAGAGGCTGTACCCGTACATGTAGATCAGGTCGCCGCCGAGCGTGTGCGCGCCGGCCACGGGCGCCATGACATAGCGGTAGATCAGGTATCCGATCACGTACTTGTACAGAAACCCCTGCGCCGTGCGGCGGATGGCCTGCTCGACATGCCCCGCGTAGTTGCCGGGCCCCTGGCGCAGGTCGGCCACGAAGCGCCGGTAGCGGTCGATCGGCCCGGCGCTGATGGTCGGGAAGAACAGGAGATAGGCGAGCAGCTCGCCGACCACCGGCGGGCCGTCCAGCACCCCGTCGCGCACCAGGATCAGGACGTCGATGACGCGGAACATCATGTAGCTGATGCCGAGAAAGCCGACCGTGTCCACGAGCCCGGCCGGCAGGCCCGCCGCGGCGGTGTGGGGCTCCAGCACCTTGACGACGGCCAGCGGCAGCACGGCCAGCGCGATGGTGGCGTAATAGGCGCGCCGGTTGGCGGGGCGGCCCACCAGCCAGTAGATCAGCGCCAGGCTCCACACGACGTAGGCGCCAAGGTAGATGAGCTGGCGCACCCCGGCGGCGGTGTCGCCGATGGGGTTCCAGAACTGGATCGCCAGGACCGCCGCGCTCACGAGGAGCACCGCGCCCGTGCGCAGGCGCCCGCTGAAGCCGAGGATCATCAGCGGCACCGCCGGATAGAGCAGGAACAGGAAGTACGGGAAGCTGGCGTAGGGCGTCACCGCGCCACCACGTCCTCCAGCACCCGGCGGTCCAGCTTGCCATTGAGCGTGAGGGGCAGGGCCGCCATCTGCCGGAATATGCGCGGGATGGCGTACGCGGGCAGGCAGCGGGCAAGCCCGGCGCGCAGGACGACCGGCTCGCCGCCCCCCACCACGAACGCCACCAGGTGGTCAGGCCGCCCGCCACGCATGACGGGAACGACGGCTGCGTCAGCGACCCCCGGCTGGGCACGGAGCGCGCCCTCGATCTCCTCCAGCTCCAACCGGTAGCCGTGCAGCTTGATCTGGCGGTCGATCCGGCCATCGCAGTAAAGCAGCCCATCGTCGCCGACGTGACCGAGGTCGCCTGTCCGATAGGCGCGCCGGCCATCCGGAAGGGTGAAATAGCCACCCGGCGACGAGCCGAGATAACCAAGGCCCACCTGCGGTCCGGCGATCGTGAGCTCACCTTGCTCGCTCACCCACACGTCCATGCCGGGGGCCGGGCGGCCCACCGGCAGAGGATCGGCCATGTCCGCCGTGATGCGGACCAGGGTGACGGCGACGGTGGCCTCCGTGGGCCCATACGTGTTCCACACCTCGCAGCCGGGAAAGCGCGCGATCAGCGCGCGCGAAAGATCGGCGCCCAGGGGCTCGCCGCAGAACAGGAAGCGCCTGAGGTGCGGGAGCATCTCGGACCCGAACCCTGCTTCAGCCAGGGCCAGGCGGGCGAACGACGGCGTCGAGACCCAGACCGTCAGCGGCGCGCCCTCCAGGCGGGCGAAGAGGCGGCGCGGGTCGGCGATCTCCTCGCGCTCCACGGCGAAGATGGTGCCGCCGGTGCGCAGGGCGCCGTACAGGTCCATCACGGACAGGTCGAAGTGGAAGGGCGCCTGGTTCAGGAAGACCTCGCCGCCGGGCACGAAGCCCTGGCTCGCGCGGAGCCAGCCCACAAAGTGATCCAGCGCCGTGAGCGGGATCTGCACGCCCTTCGGGTCGCCGGTCGTGCCCGACGTGAAGAGGATGTACGCCAGGCCAGGGGCGGCCGGGGCCGGGTCGGCGCAGAGCAGATCCCGCGGCACGGGCAGCGGCTGGGCCGCGATGACATGCCCGGGGCGGGCGATGGCGGCGATCCGCATCAGCCGCTCGGCGGGCACGGCGCTGTCCACGGGCACGTAGGGGCGGCCGGCCCGATGGGCCGCCAGCATGCCGGCCACCAGCTCGGGCTGCTTGTGGCCCCAGAGCAGCACGGGCGAGGGGTCGCCGGCCAGGGTGGCCGCCAGCTCGCCGGCGCGGCGGTCAAGGTCGGCGTGGGTCCAGCGGTCGCGGGGACCCCAGAACGCCAGCGGTTCGCTCATGTTCATCAAAACCCCTGATAGATGAACGGCGGCGGTGTGTAGTGCCGCCCGCCGTAGAGTGCGATCAGGACGGCCGCCAGGGCCAGATAGTACAGGGTGAGCCCGAGCAGGCGCGCCGCGTCGGAGCGCAGCAGGCGGCGGAGGGCCGCCGACAGCGCCGTGCGCGGCATGCGCGGCGTGGCGGTCACCGGCCGCACCGCCGCGTCACGTCGGCCACCATCCGGGCCGGCGTGGCCCAATCCGCGCGGTCGAAGGCCGAGGGCGCGATCGCGACGCCGAGCCGCTCCTCGAACTCCGCCATCAGGGTCACCGTGCCGAGCGAGTCCAGCAGCCCGCTGTCGTAGAGCAGCAGGTCGGGTTGCTGGCGGACGGCGTCGGTCCCCGTCACATCGGCCAGGATCGCGAGAACCTCATCCTGCAGCGCCTGTGCCTGCATGCGTAACTCCTCCTGTGTTGGGGCCGGGGCACGCGAGGGGCCGCACGGGCGGCGGCGACGGCACCTGGTGCGTCATGGCGGCGATGGTGCCGGGTATCGCGGCCGTCTGGCCGTGCCAGAACAGGTTCAGCACCTGGTCCGCCACCACCCAGCCGCGGGCGCTGAAGTGGTTGCCGACGTTGGCGATGAAGAGGCGGTCCTGGCCCGCCTGCTCGAAGGTGACGGCCGGCAAGCCGGAGGGGGCGGCCACCTGGAGGAAGCGGTTGTAGTACACCTGCCGCGCCGCCCGCGAGAGCTGCGTGTAGTTGTCGTAATACCCCTGGAAGGGGATCGTCCAGACCAGGGCGTTGGCGCCGAGGTCGTGCAGGGCCTGAAGCTCAAGCCCCAGGGCGGTCCACTCGGCGGAGCCGCGCATCGTCGACGCCCACTTGCCGGGGAAGGGGTAGACCCCCCCGGCGGCGTTGCTCGTGCCGGCGCAGTAGAGGCGCAGGGCCGGCTCCAGCAGGCGCAGGCTGGGTCCGTTCATCCAACAGCCGAACGGGTCGCTGCCGGCCAGGGTGTTCTCCAGGCGGGTCGCGGCCACCAGCTTCGCCCTCCAGTTGATGGGCGCCCCGGCGGGCGGAGCGCCGGCCTGGCGCGTCAGGGACGCCAGCAGCGGGCGCGCGGAGAGCGGCGCGCCGACCGGCTGGATGGCCAGCCGGGTTACGCGGCCCGCGCCTGCGGCCGCCGGGGTGGACGACGGTGCGCGCGAGACGCCACCCGGCGATCCGGACGGGGACGGGGACGCGGACCCGGACACGGGGCCGGACACGGACCCGAACACGGACCCGGACGCGGACCCGAAGGCGGACCCGGACACAGGGCCGGCCCCGGACGGGGAGGCGGCCCCAGAGGCCACCACCTTCGACCCCGACCCAAGGGCGGACGGCGGGACCGACCGCGGTCCGGAGGCAGGCGTGGCCGAAGCCGGCGCGGCGGCCGGCGCGGAGCCGCCAGGGGCGCCAGCCGCCGCCGCTTCACTGAGCAGGGCATTGCCGATGCGGTCGATCAGCCCGCGCAGGGCGCCGATCACGGTGGAGGCCGCGCCGACCCCGATCCCCTCGGTCGCGACGCGGACCTGACTGGACGCTGGTTGCGCCGACGCGATGCGCACGACCTTGCCGCCCGCGCTGCTGCCCCCCGGGCCGCCGGCGCCCGCAGGGCCGCCCGCGCGCCCAGGCCCGTCGATGTAGGCGATGGTCTGCCAGGCATCCTTCACCTGCTGCGCCCAGGCATCGAGCCGCCCGACCGGCAGCAGCGCGTAGTAGAGGGGCAGGTCGCCCGAGGCAAGCGCCCGCACTCCCAGGTTCAGCAGGCTCTGCCCCTTCAGCGTGGACGGGTGCGCCAGCATCTGCTGGGCCGCGGCCTCCCGCAGCGCAAGCGGCAGCGGCGCGTCGTAGATGAAGACCGAGGCGACCTCGGGCGAGAAGTTGCCGTTGTACCCGGCCGTAATCCCGGCCTTGCCGTAGAACCACTCCGGCGACACCGACACCACCACCCGGTGCCTGCGCAGCGCGTTGCCCAGGGCCCCGAACTCCTCCAGGAACATCAGGTCGCCCGTCCCGGCCCGCCCGACGGCGAACGGCTTAAACCCGGTCGGCGCATTCGCGAAGAACTCGGTGGGCAGGTCCGGCTGGCCGCAGCAGAAGAGCTCCGAGCTGCCGTAGATCGGCAGCTCCCCCGACACGGCGAAGGCCGCCCGCTGGAAGGTGAGGGTCTCGTACTTGATGGGCAGCGGCGGGGACGCGACGGACGCCAGGTGCCGCTCCGCCAGCCGGAGCGCATACGCCTGCACGGCGAAGAGCCCCACGACCAGGATGGCCGACGCCAGCAGCGCCGCCAGGATGCCGACCGGCCACCGCTTCCCGCTCCCGGCTCCACTACCCCCGCTTGACATGGCGCGGCCAGCGTATCATCGAGGTGTGACACGGTTGTGACTGTCAGCGCGAAGGCCCCGCGCGTGGCCCTGGTGGAGGACGACCCCGCCATCGCGGAGGTGCTGGCCCTGCACCTGCGCCGTGCGGGCTGTGACGTGCGCCACTACGCGGATGGCCGTACCGCCCTTCGGGATGCCGACGCGTTTTGGCCGGACCTGGTGATCCTGGACCTCCGCCTGCCCGGCATGGACGGCTTCGAGGTCCTGGGGCGCCTGCGCGCCGAGCGCGACGTCCCGGTGCTGGTCCTGACGGCCCTGGGCGAGACGCGCGACAAGCTCCAGGGGTTTCGCCTGGGGGCCGACGATTACGTCGTGAAGCCCTTCGATCCGGAGGAGCTTTTGGCGCGCGTCCGCGCGCTATTGCGGCGCGCGGGGCGCATGCTCGACGATGTGGTGACGCTCGGCGACCTCCGGGTGGACCGCAACGCCTATGCCGTCCACGTGCGCGGGCACACGGTGGCCCTCAGCCGCCGCGAGGTCGACCTCCTCGCCGTGCTGGCGGCCTCGCCGGGGCGGGCGTTCACCCGCGGCCAGCTCCTGGATCAGGTGTGGGGGATGGACAGCGAGGTGGACGAGCGCACGGTGGATGCCTTCGTCACCCGCCTGCGCCGCAAGCTTCAGGAGGCCTGGGGCACCGAGGACCCCGCGCCGCCCTGGCGGATCGAGACCGTGTGGGGTGTCGGCTACCGGCTGACGGTCGACCGGTGAGCCACCGCCGCCCCGGCCCCCGCTCCCTCCGCAGCCAGCTGATCTTCGGCTCGCTCGGCGTGATGGCCGTCACCTTCACGGGCCTCGGCCTGCTGTTGGCCGCCTTCTTCGGCCATTACTTCGCGGCCGGTCGGGCGGCCTCGCTCCACGCCTCCGGCGTGGCCGTCTCCCGCCTGCTGGCCCAGCGCCCGGCCGCCGTCAACGCCCGCATCGCCGCCCTCGTCAACGACACGGGCGGCCACGTCTGGCTGATCGGCCCGGACGGCCGCACCCTGCGCCAGATGGGCCGCGGCAGCTTCGGCCCGTATACGAACTGGCTGGCCCCCACCGAGCTGAGCGACGTGCTCGGCGGCAGCTCGCTGAACCGCTTCACCACGGCGGGCAAGGGCAACCAGCCCTTCGCCGTCGTCGGGGTCCCCGTCCCGCGCATCTTTGGCCGTCCGGCCAACGAGCACGGCGCCCTGGTGTGGGTGGCCGGCATCGGGGGTGGCGAGGTCCTGCAGGCGGTCGCCGCCCGGGTCGCCCTGGTCGCGGCCCTCGGCCTGATCCTGGCCGCGGCGCTGTTCGCGTGGCTGTCGGGGCGAATCGTCGCCCCCATCCGCCAGCTGGAGCGGGCGGCAGGCCAGATCGCCGGCGGCGCCTTCGAGGTCAGCCTGCCGGACAGCGGCCCGGCCGAGGTCCGCTCGCTGGCGGCGAGCCTCGGCCAGATGGCGCGGCACCTGCGCGACCTGGACGCCAGCCGGCGCGCGTTCCTGGCGGACGTCTCCCACGAGCTCCGCTCCCCGCTGGCCGCCCTGCGCGGCGCCCTGGCCGGGGCCGACGCCGGCGGCATCGGCCCCCAGCAGCGGGCGCG
>DAHVAF010000055.1 GCA_027314765.1 Clostridia bacterium
CGCCCGCCACATCACCTGCCCAGTGCGCCGGAGCCCGCGCCCTCCCCAGGACCTGCCGCCCCGGCCCGCGAAGCCTGCCGCCGAGGGGGCGGGCAGCATGCCAAGGACCACCGCTGAGCGCAGAGCCGACGCCATCGCCAAACTGGAGAACGACGGGGACGTGTGGATCGCCACCGGGGATGCCCACGGGCATCCGCACCTGGTGCCGGTGTCCCTGCTGTGGGACGGGAAGCGCATCATCATCGCCACCCTGACCGAGAGCCCAACAGCCAGGAACGCCGCCGCCGCCGGCCGCGTCCGGCTGGCGCTCGGCGACACGCGCGACGTGGTGATGGTCGACGCCAGGGCAGAGGTGGTCCCCCTGGCAGAGACGCCGGCCGACGTGGTCGAGGCCTTCGTGCGGCGCTGCCAGTGGGATCCGCGCCGCGGCAAGGAGCCGTACTCGTTCCTCTTCCTCAGCCCGCGCCGCGTGCAGGTGTGGCGGGACGAGCCAGAAATCGCCGGCCGCACGGTGATGCGCGGCGGCCACTGGCTCTAGTCGGCCCGACCGACCGACAGGTAACCGCCCCAGCGGCTCTGGACCCAGTGGACCCGGTAGCGGCCTTCCGCCAGCGGCTCGGCGGCGGCGAAGCGCAGGCCGTCGATCTCCAGCCGGGCGGTCTCGCCCTCCTCGCCCGGCTCCAGCAGAAACGGCGCTCCGCAGCTGCCGGGACGGATGCGCCAGGTGGTGCCGCGCGCGCTGAGGTGGGCGCGCGCCTCGGGCGTGATCACGATGTCCATGGCCCCATTCTAACGGGAGGGAAGATGCCGCATGAAGCCCAAGCGCTACGACGGCTACCGCTCCTACCAGTACCTTGAGGCGGACGCGGACTACCGCGACTACAAGCTGGCCAAGGAGATCGGGCGAGTCCCCTCCCGCGGGCCTGAGCTCACCGCCGCCCAGGAGGCACGCGCCAAGCAGCTCTTCGCCGATCACATCGTGATCTCGCTCCACGAGCACACCTTCGTGGCGCCCGCCGACCTGTCCGAGTTCTGGGACTTCCGCCGCCAGGGCCGCGACGCCACCGGCTACGCGGGCCTCGCGGCCTCCGGCCTGGACGCCGTCTTCGACAACTTCATGGACGGCACGGCCATGGTGCGCTCCCGCACAGGCTGGCAGTGGGACGACATCATCTACGACATCGGCCTGCGCTACAGCGACCTCGCCCACCAGGACTTCGCCATCCGGGTCGAGCGCACAGCCGACATCCGGCACGCCCACGAGACCGGCCGCATCGGCTTCGTGTCCTCGATCGAGGGCGCCGCGATGATCGAGAACGAGCTCGACCGCCTCGACATCCTGTTCGGCTTCGGCGTGCGCTGCATGGGCGTCTGCTACAGCGAGGCCAACGCCCTGGGCTGCGGCCTGCGCGAGCCGCACGACAGCGGGCTCACGGTATTCGGCGAGCAGGCGGTGCGCCGGATGAACAAGCTGGGATACGCCATCGACGTCTCCCACGCCGGCGACCGGACCTCCATGGACACGATCAGGCTCAGCCAGCAGCCGATCTTCATCACCCACGCCGGTGCCCGCGCCCTGTGGGAGAGCCCTCGCCTGAAGCCGGACGACGTGCTGAAGGCCTGCGCCGAGCGGGGCGGCGTCATCGGGGTCGAGGCCGCGCCCCACACGACGCTCTCCAAGCAGCACCCGCTGCACTCCCTGGACTCCGTGATGGACCACTTCGAGTACCTCGTGGGCCTGGTCGGCATCGACCACGTCACCTTCGGGCCGGACACGCTCTTCGGCGACCATGTCGGCCTGCACCACGTGATGCGGGGCATCTGGAACCCCCGCGGCACGAGCGTCGCCCGCCGGCCGGACCACGAGGAGGTCCCCTACGTCGACGGCCTGGAGAACCCGGCCGAGGGCTTTCCGAACATCGTGCGCTGGCTCGTCCTGCATAACTACAGCGATACGGACATCGCGAAGGTCATCGGCGGCAACACGATGCGCCTGCTGGACCAAGTATGGCCATCATCCTGAATCACGTCGTCGTGTGTGCGGCCGACAACCTCACCGCCGCCCGCAGCTTCGCGGACGTCATGGGCCTGCGCCTCGGCCCCTTCGAGGGCATCGACGGCAAGTTCGCCACCGTGCCGGTGAACGATTCGCTGACGCTCTTCTTTGTCACCGCGGACAGCGCGGCACCCCAGCACCTGGCCTTCGAGGTCGACGCCGCCAGCTTCGCCGCGATCCTGGGCCGCCTGCGGGAGCACGGCATCCCGTTCGGCAACGACCCCCGCGATCCGGCGAACGGCCGCACGGACCACCCGCTCGCCGCGCAGGGATGCTTCCGGCACGACGGCGACGGCCCGCTGTTCGAGGTGACTGTGGGACATCCGGCACGCTGAGCTGTGCCCGGGCGCGGCCATCGCCGCGCCCGGGGAACCGGCCGTCCACGGCGGCCTCCCCCCACGCTTCCATGAGCGTCCGCCCACTGGGACCGGCGCGCGGTCAAGCGCAGCTCGCCCCAGGCACGGGGCAGCCCGCACGGCGTCGGGGTCCACGGCGCCCGGCCAAACGCGCAGCGACGATCGCCAGTATCTCTGCCGCCAGCCGGCGGAGCCTGGCGATCGCCGCGGTATGACCTCCGAACCGAGCAGCGGCGCTCACTCCAGGCGCAATTCCGCCCGCACCGCGTCGGGATCCACGGCGCCCGGCAGCCGAGCGGCGACGATCGCCAGCGTCTCAGTCGCCAGCTGTCGGAGATCTTCCGCCGCCGCTGGGCCGTCCGCCGCGAAGACGGATTCCAGCCGCTCGGCCGGGTGCGGCGGCGCAGCCTCCATCCGGGGCGATGAGCCCGCGCATGCGCTTGACCTGGAGCGTCGTGAAATACAGGCCGTTGGCCGCGGAGAGGGCGCCCGGCACGCGCAGGCCACCCTCCACCAGCGCCTGCCGCTCGAACAGGCGCGCGTCGCCGGCGGCCAGGACACCCTGCACCGCCCGGCAGGGGAAGATCCGCAGGCGGTGGCGGGCCATGGCCTCGGCCTGCGCCGGCGGGAATGCCGCCACGCACGCCCGCCAGCCGGCGCTGAGGCCGCCCTCGCGCAGCGGCAGGCCGTACAGGAGACCGATGGCCGTCTTCTGCCGGGCAGGCGAGTCAGGGTTCGCGCCGGTCGCCAGCTCCGCCACCAACTGCTCCACACGGCCGACCTGGATGCAGCCCACCTGGCAGGCGACGCCGTGGCGCGTGAACTCCCCCGGGGGCGGGGCCGCCGCGGGCGGCACGACATCGTAATAGGCGATGAGGCCGAGAGCGGAATGCCGGTCCGCGATCCCCTCCCCGACCGACCCGGTCAAGGGGCCGCGCGCGGGGCCGCCACACGGTCGAGGGCAGAAAGCACGTCCTGCGCGAGATGCCGCAGCCGGAGCGAGTCGACGCTGGGCGCGGTCACGCGCGCCATCCCAGGAACCGCTGCCAGCGCGCGCCGCGACGCGGTGCGCGCACCAGACTCAGTGGGGCAGCGGGCACACGGCAGCGTGGAGGTGCACGCATGAATGCGGGTACGGGCGGCCGGCCGACTCCGCGGTGACCTCGAAGTGCGGGCAGCTCGGCGCCGCGGGCGGCAGCGGCTCGCGGTCCGCGCACGTGTCACCCACCGCCCGCTCCAGCGACATCCACTGCACGGGCTCAGGGCCGCCCTCGTCCGCGCAGAAGCCCACCAGCAGGGCATCCTGCCCCGTACGCTTCGGCACGAAGCGATGGCAGCCGAGGCAGCCGAGGAAGGTGAAGGCACGCCAGCGTCCCGTCGCAACACGCCTCCCCGTCCTCCACATCATACCCCGGACCGCCCGTGGGCCGGCATGGCCATCCGGCGTCGGTATCCGCCGGCCTCCAGGAGCGTGACCTCGTGGGCTTCCTCCAGCAGCCAGGCGGCCGCCAGGCCGGCGCCGCCGCCACCGACGATGCCGACCCGCACGCGCCCGCTACGCCCCCGAACCCAGCGCGGCGCGGACCGCCGCCTGGAGGTCCGCGGCCACGGCGTCGGGTCCGGGCGCCACGCCCTCCGGCCAGGCCATACCGGCCCGGTTCAGCCACACGGCCCCAAGGCCGGCCCGCTTGGCGCCGGCCACGTCGGCCTCGGGGGAGTCGCCGACCATGACGGCCTGCCCGGCGGCCACACCGAGGTCCGCCAGGGCGCGTGCGAAGATCCCCGGCTCCGGCTTCGCGATGCCGACCGCCCCGCTGATCACCAGCACGGGGATCTGCCGGACCAGGCCAACGCCCTCCAGGCGCGCGCGCTGCTTGCGGGCGGCGCCGTTGGTCACGACGGCCAGGCGGATGTCGGGCCGCAGGGCGCGGGCGGCCGCCAGCGCGGGCAGGACGTCCGGATACAGCTGCAGGGTCGCGTCCTCGGCCGCCTCGTAGGCGCGGCGGAGGTCGGCGGTCCGCGCCCGACCGCCCGTGGCCGCGCGCATCGACTCAAACCACGCGGCGTAGAGGCCATCCTCGTCGAGCCGCCCGGCCACATACGCCGCCCACAGCTCGGCCCAGGAGGCGTGGCAGCGTGCCGCGACATCCTCCACGGTGATCCCCGGCGCGCAGTGCGGCCCCACAGCCGCCGCCAGGGTCTGGCGGTAGGCGGCGCCCTGGTCGTGCAGGGTGTTGTCGAAGTCGAAGAGCAGCGCCCGCGGCGTCAGGCGTGCCGGCTCCCCGCCGCCGCCGGCGCTCCCGCGTGCGGCCTCACTCGTGCGGCTCACTCAAACGGCCCCATGCGAGCAGCCCCATTCAAGCGGCCTCACTCAAGCGGCCTCACTCAACCTCAATTTCGCAATGGCTCCGACGCAATTCCCGCCGCGCAAGGGCTTCCGCGACTGCCATCGTCCCTGGAGCGGTCACAAACCGACGGGCTGAATCCCATGTCGTACGGTGAAGCCGCCGGATCGACTGCGAAGTCCAGGTTCAAGCGGCCTCACTCAAGCGGCGGCCGCCGCCCGAGCGTTCCCGCCGCGGCCTCCACGACGCCGGCCGCCCGCAGGACCGCGCCCTCGGCGAACGGCCGCCCGGCGATCTGGACGGCCAGCGGTAGGCCGTCGGCCGTGAAGCCGGACGGGACCGAGACCGCCGGCATGCCCGTGAGGTCGAAGATGCCCGTCCAGCCGATGGCACCGAGCAGGCGGTCGCCTCCGCCCGTCCGCGGGGCATCCTGCGGCGGCCCCATGCGGGGGGCAGGACCGCGTCCGGTGGGCGAGACGAGCAGGTCGAACCGCGTCATCAGCTCGGCATAGCGGCGGCCCACGGCTGCCCGCACGCGCTGCGCGCGCAGGTAGTCGATGGCCGGCAGGCGCAGGCCGGCCTCCAGCCGAGCCCGCGTCGGCTCCGCGTAGTCCCCCGGCCGCGTCCGGATCCACTCCTCGTGGAAGCTGCTGGCCTCGGCGTAAAGGATGGCCATCAGGGCGACCGACCCATCGTCCAGGTCCGGCCACGGCAACTCAGTCACGGAGGCCCCTGCCGCCCTCATGGCCGCGAGAGCCGCCTGGGTCGCACGCTCCGTCTCCGGTGTCGCCGCGCGCGCTTCATCCGCCAGCCGGGCGATCCGGACGCCGCGCAGGTCGCCCGTCAGCGCCGCCACGTAGTCATCGACCGGCCGGTCCGCCGCCGTGGGGTCAGCGGGGTCGCAGCCCGCCACGGCGGCCAGCATCGCGGCGCAGTCCGCCACCGTCCGCGTCATGGGCCCGCAGTGGTCGAGGCTCCACGACAGGGGCACCACACCGGCGCGGCTGACGCGGCCATAGGTGGGCTTCAGTCCAACGATGCCGCACCACGCGGCGGGCTGGCGGATCGAACCGCCCGTGTCCGAGCCCATGTTGCCCTGCCCGATCCCGGCGGCCACGGCGGCGCCCGTGCCGCTGCTGCTTCCGCCCGTGCTGTGCGCCAGGTTCCAGGGGTTGTGCGCCGGCCCGTAGTCCGGGTGCACCTCCCCGTAGGCGAACTCCAGCATGTTGTTCTTGCCGAAGATCACGGCCCCGGCGGCGCGCAGGCGGGCCGTGACCGTGCTGTCGCGGGCCGGCACGCGGTCGCGGTAGATCCGGGCGCCGGCGGTGGTGCGCTCACCCGCCGTGTCGTAGAGGTCCTTCAGCGCCACGGGCACGCCGAGCAGCGGCGGCCGCGCCCCGCCCGCGGCCCGTCGCCGGTCGGCGGCGTCCGCGTCGGCAAGCGCGGCCTCGTCCATCAACGTGATGAAGGCGTTCAGCTGTGGCTCCAGGCGGTGCGCCCGCTCCAGCGCGACCTCCGTCAGTTGGCGCGAGGTCACCTCTCCGTCGCGGATCCGCCGCGCGGCCTCCACCAGCGGCAGGTAGGCGAGGTCCTGCTCAGTGGCCATCGGGCGCGGCCTCCGCCGGACGGAACGTCATGGCGGGCTCGTCGTCGAGCGCCAATGGCACCTGGCGCAGCCTCTCCACCAGGGCGGCGAGCGCATCCTCGGCCACCAGGATCCCCCCTGAGGTCGGGTTCGCAGGACGGCGCGCCAGTCCTCCCGCCCTCAGGCGGGAGGCCGGCCGAGCACCTCGTCCAGCCAGTCGAAGACGACCTGGTCCAGCAGGCTGAGGTTGGCTCCCACCCCGTGGCGGCCCGCGCCCTCGTCGAAGGGGGTGATGACAAGGCCGCTGCGCGATTGATGAGGGCGGGCATCCGCCCAGCGGCGGCTGGCGCCCAACCGGGCCACCACCAGGCCTTAGGTCTTGTTCGTCACCTGGCGGATCTCTTAGAGGTCCAGCAGCGCCCGCGCGATCACCAGGCGCTGGATCTGGTTCGTCCCCTCGTAGATCTGCGTGATCTTGGCGTCGCGCATCATGCGCTCGACCGGGTAGTCGCGGGTGAACCCATAGCCGCCGTGAATCTGGACGGCATCGGTCGCCACGCGCATCGCGGCATCCGACGCGACGCACTTCGCCATGGCGGAGAGGGTCTGCGTGGCCGCATCCAGGCGGTGGGCGCGCACGCCCTGGGGGCCGCCTGCCGCGGACTTGGCGGCGATCGCGGCCTCGGCCTCATCCAGCGCTGCGCACGCACGATAGACGAGGCCGCGTGCGGCCTCGACCTGCATGGCCATGTCGGCGATCATGAACTGCAGCCCCTCGAAGCTGCCGATGGCGGCCCCGAACTGCTTGCGCTCGCGGGCGAACGCCACCGCCGCATCCAGCGCGCCCTGGGCGATCCCCAGGGCCTGGGCGGCGATGCCGGCGCGCGTGCGGTCCAGGGTGGCCATGGCCAGGGGGAAGCCGTCGCCCTCCTCGCCCAGCCGGTTGGCGGCGGGGATGCGGCACTCCTCGAAGACCAGCTCGGCCGTGGGCGAGCCGCGGATCCCGAGCTTATCCTCCAGGCGCACCGTGCGGAAGCCCGGGGTGTCCGCCTCCAGGACGAAGGCGCTGACGCCGCGCGGACCCTTGGCCGGGTCGGTGCTGGCGAACACGGTCAGCACGTGCGCGACCGAGCCGTGGGTGATGAAGCGCTTGCCGCCGCTCAGCACATATTGGTCCCCGTCGCGGCGGGCGGTGGTGCGCAGGGCGGCCGCATCCGATCCGGCGCCCGGCTCGGTGAGCGCGAACGCCACCAGCCGCTCGCCGGAGGCGATGCCGGGCAGCCAGCCCTTCTTCTGGTCCTCGCTGCCGCCAAGGAGGATCGGGAGCAGGCCCAGCTCTTGCACCGCCGGCAGCAGCGAGCACGTCGTGTCGGCGCGGGCGATCTCCTCGACGGCGATGGCCTGCTCCAGGTAACCAAGGCCGGCGCCGCCGTATACCTCCGGCACACCGAGGCCCATGAGCTGCTGCTCGCGGAACACATGCCAGACGTCGGCCGGGAACTCGGACTTCGCGTCGATCTCCGCGGCGCGCGGCGCGACGTGGGCCCGCACGATCTCCCGCACGGTCTGGCGCAGGGCCTCCTGCTCGGGACTCGGTGCGAACGTGCTCATCACCGCTGCCCTTCCTGTCCTCTCTGCCCTTCCACCTGCCGCTTGATGGCTTCCAGCATGGTCTGCACGTTGTTGCGCACGATCACCTTCGCGATGGGCTCAAGGAGGCCGGCGAACATCGGGATGCCCAGCTCGAAGTCCACGACGGCCGTGGCGCGGGTGCCCCCGCCCTCGCTGGCGAAGCGCCACTCGCCCTCCATCTTCTTCAGGTCGCCCTCCGTCTGGCGATAGCGTACGCAGCGCGCCGCGTCGTCGAACTCATCCCGCTCGACCCAGCGCATCCGGCGGCCCTGCAGGCGTCCGATCCACTCGGTGACGGTGCCGCCGTCCGGCAGCCGCTCGAGCGTGCGCACGGAGTCCAGGTCCTTCATGTATTGGGGGAAGTCTTCCTGGCGCTTGGCGATCTCATACGCCTGCGCGCTGTCGCCCTGGATGAAGACGGAGGTCTCGACCACCGGCACCCCGCTCACGCCCCTTCGAGCTCATCCTTCATCGCGGCGGCCGCCGCCACGGCCGCGCCCACCGCCTCGACCACCTGGCGCGTCTGCTCCTCGCTGATGACCGCCGGCGGCAGCAGGCGCACGACCTGCAGCTTGTTCAGCGAGATCGTGGGCAGGACCCCGCGGTCCAGCAGCTCGGACATGAACACGCCCCCGAGCGCCTGGCTGGCGATGTCGAGGCCGATCAGCAGGCCCCGGCCCCGCACCTCCGGCACGACCTCGGGGTGGTCGGCGGCGATGGCCTCCAGGCCGGCCAGCATCTGGGCGCCGCGGGCCTTCGCCTTCTCCAGCAGGCCCTCCTCCCGGATGGCCTCCAGGGCGGCGATCCCGGCCGCGCAGGCCAGGGGGTTGCCGCCAAACGTCGAGGTGTGGATGAAGGGGTTCTCGTCGAAGGGCTGCCAGACGTCCGGCCGCGCCGTGAAGGCGCCGATCGGCATCACGCCGCCGCCCAGGGACTTCGCCATGCAGAGGATGTCGGGGACCACCCCGGATGGCTCGCAGGCAAAGAGCGTACCCGTGCGCCCGATCCCGGTCTGCACCTCGTCCAGGATCAGCAGGGCCCCGGCGCGGTCGCACGCCGCGCGCGCAGCCTGCAGGTACCCGTCCGGCGGGATGATGACGCCGGCCTCACCCTGGATGGGCTCCAGGACGACCGCCGCCACCGTCTCGTCCACCGCCGCGGCCAGAGCGGCGGCGTCGCCGAAGGGCACCAGGCGCACCCCCGGCAGCAGCGGCTCGAACGGGTCGCGGTAGAAGGCCTTGCCGTTGAGGGCCAGGGCGCCCAGGGTCTTGCCGTGAAAGCCCCCCTCGGTCGCAATCAGCCCCGGGCGGCGCGTGCGGGCGCGGGCCAGCTTGATGGCCCCCTCCACCGCCTCGGCGCCGCTGTTGCAGAAGAAGGTGTACTGGAGGTCGCCGGGCGTCGCCTCGCCCAGCATGCGGGCCAGGGTCGCGGCCGGCGCGTGCGGCAGCATGCGCGAGGAGATGGCAAGGCGCGCCGCCTGCTCCTGCACCGCCCGCACGACGCGCGGGTGGCTGTGGCCGTGGAACAGGACCCCGTAGCCGCTGCAGTCGATATATTCCTTGCCGCGGACGTCGCGCAGGATGGCGCCCTCGCCCTCCCACTCGACGGTGTCCAGGCCCATGAAGCGCATGAGGTGGGCGAGCGAGGTGTTCAAGTAGC
Source organism: Clostridia bacterium (assembly GCA_027314765.1). Lineage (GTDB taxonomy): Bacteria > Bacillota > Sulfobacillia > RBS10-35 > JAJYVM01 > JAJYVM01. The sequence continues at coordinate 9,634 of DAHVAF010000055.1, forward strand.
GCTCCTCGTCGCCGAGGACCTGCTCGATGAAGGCCTCCGGGTCGGGCGGCATCGGCACGGCCATCCCTCCGCAGATTAGGCTACCATGGCGTGGCAGCCCTTGGGGCGCCGGGCGATGGCGGCGGTGGTGGCGGCGCGCCCCGCGCTCTTCGGCGGCGGCGGGTCATCGATGGCGTGGCAGCGCCTGGGGGCGCGCCGGATGGCGCGACCGGACCCGCTGGCAGTGCGCTCGGGTGGCGACGGGACTTCCGGGGAGTGGGCGGGCCTCACGGGCCGGGTGCCCCGGCCGGAAACGCCGCTCAAACGGCACGGCAGCCGCGGATCAAGTCCGGCAGGTGGGACCGGTCGAGGTCGAGGGCCAATGCGAACGTCGTCCCGTCGCGGCCCCCCTTCGCGCCGGCCGTGACATCCCCGAGCCAGTCAATCGCGAAGGTCGGGCTCATGGCTGGGCCATACGGCGATCGCGAAGCGGGCGGGCCGCCAAACCAGGCGGTGACGCGGTGGCGCGTGCCTCGCTGTGGCCGGGGAGGCACGTTGGCCGGCGAGCTGGCAAGTCCAAGCCCTGCCGCCACCAGAGCCGGCCACGCCAGCTGCGCGGCCTTGCTACCGCCAGCCCGCACCGACGGGCCTTTGCGCAGCGAGCCGGCCTGCGCCGGCTCGCCCTCCATCGACCCTGAAAGCGGCGGCCGGGTGTTGGACCTACCGCCGGGCGAGCCCCGCAACGCAGTCGCGCAGCGCCACCAGGTCCGTCTCGTCGTTGTAAAAGCCGGTCGACACCCGCACCGCCGCCGGCCGGCCGATGGTGCGGATGATCACGCTGCGCTCGGCGCAGGCCGCCACGACCTCGGCCGGCGTCCGCCCGGCGACCGAGAAGACCAACAGCCCGGCCTCGCGCCCCGCCGGCGTGTGGATGGCGACGCCCGGCACATCCGCCAGCATCGCGCGGCACCGCCGCACGTTCTCGCGGATCCGCTCGTACCCCCACTCCAGGCCCACGTCCTCCAGGCGCCAGCGCAGGCTCTCCGCCAGGCCCGCGATCCCCGGCCGGAACACCGACCCCACCTCGAAGCGCCGCGCGTCCGGCTGCATCCGGTACGTGAGGTGGCCATCCTCGTGCGCGGCGAGGCTGCCGCCCCCCATCGCCGGCGGCAGCGTCCCCGCCGCCAGGTCGGGCCGCACGTACACGGCGCCCGTCCCCTCCGGCCCGCACACCCACTTCTGCCCCGGCATCGCGTAGAAGTCGCAGTCCAGCGCCGCCACGTCCACGGGGATCGCCCCCGCCGACTGCGCCGCGTCCACCGCCACCAACACCCCGTGCCGGTGGCAGGCCGCCGCCACCTCCGCGATCGGCAGCGCCGCCCCCGTCGAGTACGAGACGTGCGAGATCGACAGAAGGCGGGTCCGCGGCCCGATCGCCGCCTCGATCCTGCCCGCCACGTCGCCGCCGCCATCCCCCAGGTCCACCCGCCGCACGGCCACGCCGTACCGCTCCGCGACCAGGTACAGGGGCGCCAGCCCGCCGATGTGCTCGATGTCTGTCGCGAGCGCCTCGTCGCCCGGCCGCCAGCGCTGGCCGGCGATCGCCACGTTCATGCCCTCGGTGGTGTGGTGGGTGATGGCCACACTCCGGGCCGGGGCGTGGACCATCGCCTCGTATGCCGCCCGAGCCCGGGCCGGGGCCTCAAACCCGGCCCGCGCCCGCGCCGGCCCAATCCGGCCCTCGGTGCCCTCGCGCTCCATGGCCGCCCGCATCGCCTCGATGGTGCCGGCCGGGAGCGGCCCGCAAGTGCCCGTGTTCAGGTAGTGGATCTTCGAGACCGCGGGCAGCGCCGCCCGCACCGCCGCCAGATCGGCCATGCAGCTTTGCCCTCCCTCTCAGTTCGCGGCGGGCGCGTGGGTGAGCTGGTGCCGCCGGTCGACCAGGTTCTGGCCCGACTTCACCACGTACGCCACCCGGCGCAGGTCGCCGATCCGGTCCAGCGGATTGCCGGCCACGGCAAGCAGGTCCGCGTCCTTGCCCGCCTCGAGCGTCCCTGTCACGCGGTCCACGCCAAGGGCCTCGGCTGAGCCCCGGGTCGCGATCTCGACGAGCTGCACCTGAGTCAGGCCCGTCAGCTCCAGGTCCTCCAGCGCCCCGACCAGGCTGTCGAAGCCCACGTGGGTGACGCCGGCGTCCGTGGCGCCCGCCAGCTTGACGCCGATGGAGAGCATCTTCTTCAGGTTCTCCAGGCGCACGCGGCTCCTGTCCGACTGCTGCGGGTCGTTCAGGGACCGCGCCATGCGCCCGTTCAGCGTCGGGCAGACGTAGATGCCCTTCTCGGCGATCAGCCCCGCCGTCTCCTCGTCATAGAGGTAGCCCTTGGGCATCAGCCACGAGCAGTGCTCGATCGTGTCCACGCCCGCGTGCACCGCGTTGATGATCCCCTCGGTCCCGTGGCAGTGCGCCGACGTCTTCTTGCCCACCCGCCGCCCTTCGCTTGTGATCGCCTCCAGCTCCCGCCGGTCGTACTGCGGAAACCACGGCGCCGACCCCTTCGTCATCATCCCGCCCGTCGCCATCACCTTCAGGAAGTCGCACCCCGCCTCGATGTGCTCGCGCGAGATCTTCCGGCACTCCTCCGCCGTGTCGGCCCGCCCGCCCATGAAGTAGCAGTGCCCGCCCGTCGTCGTGATGGGCCGGATGCTGATCAGAAGGTGCGGCCCCCGCACCGTCCCCAGCTCGATCGACTCCTTGATCACCACCGGCAGAAAGCCGCGCCCGCCGCAGTCCCGCGCCGTCGTGATCCCCGCCTCGATCAGAGCACCCGCGTTCATCGCCATCTGCAGCAGCAGGTGCTCATCGCTGATCGCCTTCAGGTGCGCCACCGGGTCGCCGCTGGCGTCGAAGGCCAG
>DAHVAF010000063.1 GCA_027314765.1 Clostridia bacterium
CGCTTTCTGGCCAGGGCGAGGATCGGGCCCATATCGCAGGGCTGCCCGGCCATGTGGACGGGGATGATCACCTTGGTGCGCGGGGTGATCGCCTCCGCGACACGGGCCGGGTCGAGATTGAGCATGTCGGGCTCGACATCGGCGAACACGGGGGTTGCGCCGCAGTGGACGATGACGTTGGCGGTCGCAGGCCACGTCACCGGGCTTGTGATCACCTCGTCGCCGGGTCCCACGCCGGCTGCGACCAGTGCGAGGTGCAGCGCCGCCGTGCAGGAGCTGACAGCCACCGCGTTGCGGGCGCCCACATAGTCCGCAATCAGGCGCTCGAAGCGCTGGGTGCGCGGGCCCGCCGTCAGCCAGCCCGAACGGAGGGTGGCGATCACCTCCTCCTCCTCTTCGGCGCCGAGCTGGGGCCGCGAGAACGGCAGAAAGCTCGTCCGCACGGGCGTCTCCACCAAGGTGCGAATGTTGTAGTGCACGCTGGCATCCGGGTCGGCGATGGCGCGAGATCGCAGGGCCGCGGCCACCTCCGCCGCGCCCGCCGCCACGCTGACCTCGGCGCGCCAGCCCAACACGCGCTCGATGCGCGCGAAGTCCACGCGGTAGCTGCGATGGTCGGGATCCTCCCCCACCACGCCGATGGTACAGGGACCGGCGTGATGGGCAACCAGTCCGGCCAGGTCAGCGATCCGGAAGTTGTGCGCGGAGGCGCCGACGTTCAGCACCTCGCCGGCCACGGTGTCCGCAGGTGCCTCCAGGGCCGCGACGAAGGCCCGCGCGGAGTCGGCGACATGTACGAGGGGCCGCCACTGGGCGCCGCCGCCGAGCACGTCGATCCGTCCGCGACGGACGGCGTGGAGGGCCATGACGTTCAAGGCCAAATCGAACCTCATGCGGGGCGACAGACCAAAGAGCGTGGCCTGCCGCAAGCTGACGGGGGCGAACCCCGGGTGGCGGCGCGCCAGGTCGAGCAGGTCGGCCTCGGCCGCCAGCTTGGTCTGCGCGTAAGTGGAGACGGGGTGGCACGGTGAATTCTCGTCCACGATCTCGTCCGCCGTGCGCCCGTAAACACTGCAGGACGAGGCATGCACGAAGCGGGCGATGCCGCGGGCGATGGCGGCTTGGGCGAGCGACACGGTGGCGAGGTGGTTGACTGACCATGTGAGATCGGGGTCGAGCTCGGACGTCGGGTCGTTGGCAAGTCCGGCCAGATGGACGACGGCGTCAACTCCAGACAGGGCCTCCATGGCTGCCGGATCGCGCAGGTCGAGCTCGACCAGCTCGAAGTTCGGATCGGTCAAGAGGCCCCGCAGCGGCTCACGGCCGAAGTAGAGCCGGTCGAGGCAGCGGACACGGTAGCCGCCTTGCAGCAGCTGATCGCAGAGGACCGTGCCGAGATAGCCAGCGCCGCCCGTGACCAGAACGGTGCGCCTGCTCACCGGGCGTCGCCTCCGACGCGGGCAGCCGCCCGGCGATTCGCCACGTCCGCAAACGCTTCGTACCAGCGATCCATGATGTGATCGAGCCCGTGCCGCTCCACCACACGCGTCCGGCTCAGATCGCCACGGCGGCGACGTTCGTCTGGGTCTGCCAGCAGCGGATCGAGGACCTCGCCCAGCGACCGCCATGTCGAGCCGGGGTACGCCGTCCCGACGGACCCATGGGCATCATCGCCCCACCAGCCGACGCTCTCGGCCGCGTGGGGCGGCCAGGAAGCCAGCACGACGGGGCGCCCGCAGGCCGCTGCCTCCAGCGCAGTGGTTCCGTGCCCGACGTAAATGTCGGCGCAGCTATATACGTCAGCCATCTCCAGGACGAAGCCCGGAAAGTGCGCCGCGACACCTGCCGCCTGCGCGCGCTGTTGTAGCGAGGCACGCATGGAGCCGTCCCCTACGGCGATCAGCAGGAGACCTGGATGCGCCGTCGCACGTGTTGCGAGGGCGTCGATGAGGTGACCGATGTACTCGGCCTTGTCGGCGTCCATGCGCGCCGCGGTGACAATGACGGTAAGGTCGCGGTCGAGCCCCAGCCGCGAGCGAACCTCGCACAACTCCTGCGGCCGGAAGCGAGTCACATCGACCGGCAGGGGGATGATGCCCACTCGCTCCTCCGCAAAGTCCGCGACCAGCGCCTGCGCTCTGGCGTCACGGTCGCTCATGGCGAACATGCGGCCCGTACCGATCATGCGGCGCAGGGCTCGCCCCATCTCCCGGGAGACCGGCGGGTTGTGGGACAGCGTTTCGAATACCACGGGAAGGCCCATCAGATCGTGAAGTAGCGCGCCCAGCATGAAGGGCACACCCGCCACACAGTCGACCACGTCGGTGCCGAACGCCCGGGCGGCGGCCGCCACATGGTGGGCATCCTCGATGAGGTGGAGGGCGGTCAGGGACCCGGGGACGATCAAATCCTGCGCCAGGCGGATCCAGGGGATGCCCGCAGCCTGTACCTCGGACAGCAGCGGACCGCCGGCCGAGGCAATGCAGACCCGGCAGCCGCGGGCCGCCATGGCGTTGGCCTTGGCGAGGAAGTATCGCTCGGCGCCGCCAACCATCAGGCGCTCGGGGATAAAGAGGATCGACGGGTGCTCGCGCCCGCCGCTGTACACTGCAGCCCCACCCTCGTTCGCGTCGCGCGTGTACCGTCGGTACCTTCATCGGCGAGTGCGCGGCAATCGTGAACCGCACAGGCGGGCGCCGTTGCGGACGTTGCCGCATCGGTGGCGACCAGCCACGCCGGGGCGGCCGGTCGGGCGGACCAAGTGGCGCGCCGTCGCGAGCGAGCCGCCCCGGTTTCCGGGCGCACTGGAGACGGCCCAACCCGGACCGGCCCCACCGAACGGGCGGCCGCCGCACGGGACGGCTTGGCGACCACCCGAGACCACCGCCCGGTTCTGGACCACCGGCCAGATGGGGCTGCCCAACGGACGACCGATGTGAGATCGATCGGGCACGTGGGGCGTGGGCGGGCAAGGGCGCTCGCCAATACCATCGGAAGGCGCGATGACCCGCCGGCGCCCGCTTGGCGCATGCCCAGGGTGACCGGCTGGCGGAGCCCGTGCTACGGCGCGCCGCCCGCGCGCCAGCGGGGCGACCGGAGCGGTCCGGCCCTCTACGGCTCGAAACGGTGGCGCAGGGGGTAGCTGCCCGGCTCCAGGACGACCTGCACGGCCAGGCGGTGGGGCACGTGGATGACGAGGGGCGCGAGCAGGTTCACCGTGGCCGAGCCATCCATCTCCGGCACGGCGACACAGAGCAGGGCCACCTCGCGCACCGAGGCGGCCTCAACGTCGCGCAGGGCCGTCTCGGGCAGGATCGGGCTGTAGCCGAGGTCCACGCGCAGAGGATCGATGACGGCAAGGGCAATCGCGGGCGCGTCGACCGACTGCAGCCACCACCAGGGGGTCGGGCCGCGCGCGACCAGCAGGAAGCGCGTCAGGGACGGCAAGCCGACCAAGCCCGCGCGAAACTCAATGACGGCGGTCTCATGAGCGGTGCCCGGCCGGAGGACCTCCACTGGAACAGCCACGGCTTCCCCTCCATCAGTCGCTGCCGAGTGCGTGCCGACGCGGTGCGCCACTCCGCCCTCCGTGGCGAGCAGGCCGCGCCCCGCACCGGTCCGCCACCCCCCGTTCGGGGGGCGGCTCCACCGTTCTTATCGGCGAGTGGGAGGGGATGTTGAAGGTGCCGGACGGCCCCCGAATGGGCGCCGTCACTACAACCGCAAGGAGTTTAGCTATTCGTGGCGCAATGCGACAATGGGGTCGAGGCGGCTCGCCTGCATGGCCGGCCACAGGCCGAAGACGATGCCGACGACCGCCGCGAAGGCGAAAGCCAGCACCACGGAGCCGGTGGTGACCACCGCATGGTAGCTGCCGGACTGGGCGATGGCGCGGGCGCCGAAGATGCCGGCGGCGATCCCGATCAGCCCGCCCAGGCAGGACAGGGTGGCCGACTCGAACAGGAACTGGGCCAGCAGGTGCCAGCGGCGGGCGCCGACGGCCTTGCGTATCCCGATCTCGCGTGTCCGCTCGATGACGGACACCAGCATGATGTTCATGATCCCGATGCCGCCCACCAGCAGGGAGACCCCGGCCACGGCGCCGAGCAGGAGGGTGAAGGTGGCTGTGGTGGAGGCCACGGTGCTCAGCAGCTGGTCCTGGCTGAGCACGTTGACGGACTGGGCGCGGCCGAACTGGTGGTCGAAGATCGCCTGCAGCCAGGCGGTGGCCAGGGCCGCGTCGTTGCCGTTATTCACCTGGAAATACAGCTGGTTGACGTAGGCCGTGCCCAGAATGCGCTGGGCGGAGGTATACGGCATCAGCACGACGTCGTCCTGGTTCTGCCCGCCCGTGCTGCCGCCGATCGTCGCCTGCACGCCCACCACCTGGGCCGGGTAGCCGTTGACCGAGACCGTCTGCCCCACGGGGTCGCCGGTCATCTGCAGCTGCTGCACCACAGTCTGGCCGAGGACCACGACCAGGCTGCGGCTCTGCACGTCCTGCGCGGTGAAGAAGCTGCCCTCGCCGACCGGGGCGTTCCGCAGCTGGGGATAGTTCGGCGTGACGCCGTTCAACGAGGTGCTGTAGCTCTGGGCCTGCCAGGCGACGGTCACGCCGCCGCTGACCACCGGCATCGAGGCCGTCAGGTAGGGCACCTGGCTCTGCGCGTTGGCGGCGTCGGCCGCCGTCAGGCGAACGCCCTTGTTGGGCGCCGGGAACACGATGATCAGGTTGCTGCCGAGGGCGGACAGCCGCTGCGTGATCTGCTGGGTGGTGCCCTGGCCCACGGCGACCAGGGTGATGACGGCGCCCACGCCGATGATCACGCCAAGCGCCGTGAGAAAGCTGCGCAGCTTGTTGGCCAGGATGCCGCCCCAGGCCAGGCGGAAGGCCTCGGCGACGTTCATGCGCTCACCTGCGCCGTGGCGCCCGCCTCGGCCATGAGCCGGTCGGTGACAGCCTCATCGCTGACGATGCGCCCGTCGGTCACCGAGACCACCCGCCGGCAGTGCCGCGCGATCCGGGGGTCGTGCGTCACCATGATGACGGTCAGCCCCTGCTCGTTCAGGCGCTGGATCAGCGCCATGATGTCGGAGCCGGTGTGGGTGTCGAGGTTGCCGGTCGGCTCATCCCCGAGCAGCACCTCCGGCTGGGCGGCCAAGGCGCGGGCGATGGCCACACGCTGCTGCTGCCCGCCGGACAACTCCGCCGGCCGGTGGTGCGTCCGGTCGCTCAGCCCGACCGCCGCCAGCGCAGCGCGCGCGGCCTCGCGGCGGGCCCGCCCGGACATGCCGCGGTAGATCAGCGGCAACTCCACGTTCTGCTGCGCCGACTGCAGCGGCAGCAGGTTGTAGTTCTGAAAGATGAACCCCAGGAACCGGTTGCGCATGGCCGCCAGGTCGTCGTCGCCCATCCGGGCGACGTTGCGCCCGCCCAGCTCGTACACGCCGGCCGTCGGGCGGTCGAGGCAGCCGAGGACGTTCATCAGCGTCGACTTCCCGGAGCCCGACGGCCCCGTGATCGCCACCATCTCGCCCCGCCGCACCTCGAGGTCGATGTCCGCCAGGGCCGTCACCTGCAGCGCACCCGAGGCGTACACCTTGCCGATGCCCTTCAGGCGAACCACCACGTCATTGCCGCCGCTGGCCATCAGCCTAGCCGCCTCCCCCGCGCGGTCCGCCGCCGGGCCGGCCTCCGCCACCGCCACCGAGGAAGAAGGCACCGCCGCGGAGGTTGGTCGCCGAGCCGCTGGCCGGCACGGCCGCGACGACGATCTGCTGGCCGGGCTGCAGTCCGCCCGTGATCTGCGTCCAGGTGTCGCCGATCACGCCGACCTGCACGGGCTGCGGCCGCTCACCGCCGCTGCCGTTCGGAACCATCACGAAATAGCGGCCGTTCGCGCTCTGCACCGCCTCGCCCGGCACCCGGGCGGTGCTGGCGACGTTGGCCACCTGGATCGAGGCCTGGACCGACATCCCGGTCAGGAGCTTCGGGTTGTTGGGCATCGAGACGTTCACCTGGTAGGTGCTGACGCCCTGGCTGACCGTCGCCGTCGGCATGATCTGCAGGACCTTGCCCGTGAACGTCTGCCCCGGCAGCGCGTTGACCGTGATCGCCGCCGTCTGCCCGGCCTTGATCTTGCTGATGTCCAGCTCATCCACGGTGACCTGCGCCTGCAGGGCGTTCGGGTCCAGCATCGTCATCACCGTCGTGCCCTGGGTGACCGCATCGCCCGGGATGACGCTGATGGAGGTGATCTCGCCGGAGATCGGCGCCGTGATGGTCAGGGCGGCGTAGGCCTGCTGGCGCAGGGCCAGCTGCTGCTGCATCGAGTTGACCTGGGCCTGCTGCGACTGGATCGTCGTCACCGATGCGGGCTGGGGGTTCTGCAGGTTGGCCAGGTTGTCCTGGTCGGACTGCAGGGTGAGCTCATCCTGCTTGAGCTGCGACTGCAGAGTCGGGTTGGTCTCCACCGCCAGCGTCTGGCCGGCGCTGACCTGCTGGCCGACGCTGGCGATGCTGGCCAGCGTGCCGGACTGCTGGGCCGAGACCGTGAGCGTCTGTGGATAGGCCACGACGCCGGTGGCCGAGAACTGGGTTGCGCCCGCGCTCTGCGGCCCCGTGGGAGTGAAGCTCGCGATGGCGCTCTCGCCCGCGATCAGGCCGCTCGGCGGGTTCTGCAGCACGATGGTCACCGGCTGGGTCGGCTCGGTCGAGGTGGAGGATGTCGAGGAGCCCCGCGTCGTCGAGGCCGTGCCCGAGGTGGCCGACGTGCCGCTGGAGCCCAGAGGCGTCGTGCCGATGTTGCTGATGCTGCCCGCCAGGGTCGCGTTGGTGGCCTGGATCGTGACCGAGGCCGGCCCGCCGACCTGAATCTCGGGCAGCATGGACTCGGCGACCTGAATGACGGCCCAGGTCTGGCTGTCGTCCACCAGCGTGACGAGGCCCGTCCCGGCGCCGACCGGCACGCCCGGCGTGGCGTTGACCGCCGTCACCACGCCCGCGATGGGCGCCGTCACCGTCAGCTGGGCGAGGGTGTTCTTCTCGTTCTGGATGGTGAGCTGCTGCTGCTGGATCGTGATCTGCGCGGCCTGGATCTGGGCCTGGGTGATGTTGATCGACGGGTTCTCATCGGCCTGCAGTTGGGCCTGCGCCTGGGCGAGCGAGGCTTGCGCCGAGGCCACGTTGGCGCCGAGGCCCGAGTCGTCCGACAGCAGGATGAGCGGGTCGCCCTGCTTGACGTCCTGCCCGACCTTGAAGTTGATGGTGTTCACGTGCCCGGCCGCCTCGGCCACGACGTTGGTGGACGTGGCCGACTCGATCGTCCCCGGGTCGGAGACGGTTTCCGTGACGGGACCGGTGCTCACCGGCAGCGTCGCGATGGTGGGCGCCGTGTTCTTGGCCGACGATGAGGCCAGCAGGGTCCTGCCCTTGTAGATTCCAAACACCACGGCCAAGGCCACGACCAGCCATATGCCGCGCTTCAACCACACCACGCGCGCTCCACCCCTTGCCATGGCGGCCTTACGGCGACCCAGCCCTGCCGCATTTCGGATGCTAGCCCGGGAAGAACAGGAGAATATGAAGACCTCCGCGGCACCCTCACTGGACGGCTCCCGCCGCGCGCAGGCGGGCGACCTCCTCGCGGCCGTACCCGAGGAAGGTGAGGACCTCGTCCGTGTGCTGGCCGAGCAGGGGCGGCGCGGAGCGCACCGCGCCTGGTGTCCGCGACAGCTTCACGGGGTTGCCGGTCACCCGCACCTGGCCCGCCTCGGGATGCGGCAGCGCCACGACCATCTCGCGCGCCTGCACCTGCGGATCCGCCACCACCTGCGGCATCGTGTAGATGGGGCCGGCTGGCACCCCCGCCCGCTCAAAAGCCTCCAGCCATTGGGCCATCCCGCGCTGCCGCAGGCGGCGGTCGAGGTGGGCCAGCAGTTCCTCACGGTGGGCAACCCGGTCCGGGTTTGTGGCGTACGCCACATTGGCGGCCAGCTCGGGCTCACCGATGGCCGCGCAGAAGCGCCGCCAGATGGCGTCATTTCCCACCGCCAGCATGATGAAGCCGTCCCCGACGGCGACGGCCTGGTACGGCACGATGCTGGGGTGCGCGGAGCCATAGCGGCGCGGCGTCTCGCCCGTGGCGAAGAAGTTGGCCGCCGCGTAGGTCATCCAGGCCACCTGCGCATCGACGAGGGCGCAGTCGACCTGCTGGCCGCGCCCGGAGCGGGCCCGCTCGACGAGGGCGGAGGCGATGCCGAAGGCGGCGAACATGCCGGCCCCGATGTCGGCGATGGCCACTCCCGCGCGGACGGGCGCCCCGTCCGGCTCACCCGTGATCGCCATCATGCCGCCCATGCCCTGGGCGATGGCGTCGTAGCCGGCCCGCTCGCGGTAGGGACCGGTCTGGCCGAAGCCGGAGATCGACGCGTAGATCAGGCCTGGGTTCTCAGCGGACAGCGCCGCGTAACCGAGACCCAGCTCATCGGCCGTGCCCGGCCGGAAGTTTTCCACCAGCACGTCCGCCCGCAGCGCCAGCCGGCGCACGGCCGCCAGGCCGTCCGGGTGCTTCAGGTCGACGGCGATGCTCTGCTTGTTGCGGTTGGCGGACATGAAATACGCCGCGGTGCCGCCGACGAAGGGTGGCCCCCAGGCGCGCGTGTCATCGCCCGTGCCGGGCCGCTCCACCTTGATGACCTGCGCCCCGAGGTCGGCCAGCATCTGCGTGCAGTACGGCCCCGACAGCACGCGCGTCAGATCGCAGACCAGCACCCCGTCCAGCGGTCCGCCCAATCCCTCACCCCGCTGGGCTCGCGCTTCGACGGCGGCCCGGATCAGGCCTGCGCGGGGAGGGCAAACGCGTTGAGCCAGGTCCCGTCGGGGAGATCGATGCGCTCGACGGGCGTGCCGTTCAAAGCCCCCACGACGTAGCCCAGGTCGCGGAGCGCGGACACCAGGTCGGCGACGCTGTTGCCCGTGGCGCGCAGGGCAACCGGATTGAGCTCCACCATCAGGGCGGGCCGTCGCGCGCGGAGCGTGCGGGCCGCGCCACGGAGCACGGCGAGCTCCATGCCCTCCGCGTCGATTTTGATGAAGTGCGGCTCGATCCCCGCCTCCTGGATCAGGTCGTCCAGCGGGGCGGCCGTGACCGTCTCGGTGCCGGCGGCCTCGTAAGGCGAAGGCACGCGCACACACGACGACGAGCCGAGATCGGTGGCGCTGAGGTGCAGGGTCAGCGAGCCCGGCGACTCAGCCGCCGCCGCGCGCGCGAGGCGAACGTTCGTCAGGCCGTTGCGCCGGATGTTGTCCTCCAGTCGCGTGCACGCTTCGCTCGCGGGCTCGACCGCGAGCACGCGGCCCCGCGGCCCGACATGACAGGCGAGGGCAAGGGTGTAGAAGCCGACGTTTGCGCCCACGTCGACGGCATGCCCACCCGCTGGCACAAGGCTGAGCGCGAAGCGCGCCTCGGGCTCCTCCCATGTGCCATCGAGGAACACCTTGCCTTCCAGCCAGTACCGGGTCTGAAGGGCCATGTCGAACGAGACGTCGCCCACTGCGGCCCGCACGATCTCGCGGCTCATCGCGGCCCTCCCCCTGCGTATATCGCTAAACGCGCGCAGGCTCTGCACCGATGGTCCCTTGCGATGAACATTATGTGCCCGGGCATCTCGGCATGGTCCTGGATGATGCAGCGGCCGCAGCAGCTGCTGCGGGCGGCGGCTCGGGCGGGCCACCGCTGCTTTTATGTCGAGCCGGAGGGGGGCGCCGACGGGCGGGAGGTCGAGCCGGGCGTGTACCTGTACGGCGATTTCACCGCGGCACGCCGCGATGCGGGCTCCTACGTGCTTTACTTCACCAACCCGCTCATCCCGGTCGAGATCGTTCGCAACGGTCCCGTGGTGTTCGACGCCGTGGACGACTTCCCGGGAACCGAGGCGCTCCTCGCGCGCTGCGCCCAGGCGGCCGACCGGGTCATCTGCACGAGCGACGGGGTGCGGGCCCGCCTGCGCCAAGCCGGGATCGAGGCGGTGCTGATCCCCAACGCCTGCGACTACGAGCACTGGTCGGGCTGGAACGGCCCCTCGCCGGTCGACGTGGAGGTGCTGCCCCGGCCGCTGGCCGTCTTCATCGGGGCCGTCGCGAACTGGGTGGACGTCGGCCTGGTGGCGGCCTGCGCGCGGGCACAGCCCGACGCGGGCTTCCTGTTCGTCGGCCCCCACCTGGCCACCACATACATGAACGGGAATACGCCAGCGAACGTCTGGGCCTTCGGCATCCGCCCATACGAGAGCGTGCCCGCATATGCGCACGCCGCGGATGTCCTGCTCCTGCCCTTCCGCGAGGATGTGCAGGAGGCGCGCGCCGCGAACCCGGTCAAGGTGTGGGAATACCTGGCGACCGGCAAGCCCGTGGTCTGCACGCGCATCCCCGAGGTCCTGCCGCTGGAGCCGCTGGTTCGGGCCGCGTCCGGCGAGTCGTTCGTCAGCGCCGTGGCGGCGGCGATGCGGGAGGATGGCGGGCTGGCCCCCGCGCGGCGCCGCCTGGCGGCCGAGAACACGTGGGATCAGCGCTGGCTGCGCGTGGAGGCCGTCCTTGGCTAGGCGAGTGCGGATCGTGACGGTCGCCCACAATGACGCGTGGTGCCTTCCCGGTCACCTCAGCTCGGTCACCGCGCAGCGCGCCGCCGGGGACGTCGAGCTCGACTACCACTACATCCATTACGGCTGCACCGACCCGACCCCCATACTGCTGCAGCGTTTTGCGGAGCACACCGGCGCCCGGATCACCGACGCCGGACCGGCGCCCCGCGAGGCGGCGGCCGAGATGGGGCTGCGCTGCCGCATGCTGGGCGAAGCGGCGGATGCGGCTGTCGGCGACGGCTGCGACGCCGTGCTCTTCATCCATCCACGGATCCGCATCCCTGAGCGGGGGGTGCAGCTGCTCATCGATGCCGGTCGACCCGTCATCGGCGGGGTGGCCACCACCGACCGCTGCTATGACCTGCCTCTGGCCTCTCGCACGCAGAACGTCTGGCTGGCTGGGCCGGATGGGCGTGCGCAGCCGACGGTCGGCGGGATCGCCGGAATTCAGCGCTGCGCCGCGATCACGCACGTCTACCTGGTGACCCGTTCGGCCCTCCAGAGCGGGGTTGCGCCCGTACCGGACCCTCTGGGCGAGGACGTCGGGTTCGCGCGCACGGCGCTGGTCCGGAACGTCCCGCTCGCCGCGCACGGCGGCGTCAGATGCGTCTTCACCCCCGGCCCGGAGGACATCTACCTGGAGTCCGCCAGCCTGGCGAAGATCTTCTGCCAGTCGGGGACCGTGCGCATTCAGGCCATTGGCGACCGCCAGGTCGTCACCTTCGGCGCCATGGCGGTCGCCAAGGCGCTTCAGTCAGCCCTCGCGGCGAGCATCGCGGACAGGAGCCCAAGTCTGTCCGGCTGGTCGCCCGCCACGTTCACGCTCAAGTGGAACGAGCAGTTCGCACAGATTGAGTTCCGCCGCCAACCGACTCCGACCGCCCAGGAACCGCCGCCCCCGGCGGCCGCGCTGCGGCCGCCGGCACGACATCCCTAATTCGCCAACGCCTGACGCAGATCGGTCAGGATATCGTCCAGGTCCTCACAACCCACGGACAGCCGGATCAACCCGTCGCCGATGCCGCGGCGCGCCCGCTCCTCGGGTGGCACCAGGCGGTGCGACGTGGTCGCGGCATGGGACACGGTCGTCGTGACGCCCCCGAGCGAGGGCTCGAAGCGGATCAACTTCAGGCCGCGCAGGAACCGGTCGGCTCCCGCGGCGCCCCCGGCCAACGTGAACGCCAGCATGGGCCCGAAGCCGTTCTGCAGCTGCCGCCGGGCCAGGGCGTGGTCCGGATGCCCGGGCAGCCCCGGGTAATCCACCGACTCGACCCGGGGCTCACGCGCCAGGGACTCGGCCACGGCCAGGGCCTGTGCGCTCTGGTGCCGCATGCGCAGGCCCAGGGTCTTCATGCCGCGCAGGCAGAGCCAGGCCTCAAAGGGCGCGAGGGTCGTGCCCAGCAGCACCGCAAGCTCGCGGGCGGGCTGCATCAGCGAGCGCCGCCCGCAGACCAGGCCGGCCGTGACGTCGTTATGGCCACCGTAAAACTTCGTGGCGCTCTGCATCACCAGGTCCGCGCCCAGGGCGGCCGGGCGGCAATGGTACGGCGTGGCGAAGGTGGCGTCGACCAGCAGGCGGGCGCGGTGACCGTGGGCGAGGTCCGCCAGGGACGCGATGTCGTTGACGCGCATGCGCGGGTTGGTGATCAGCTCCGTCAGCACCAGCCGCGTGTCGGGCGTGAAGGCGGCCGCCACCGCGTCCGGATCGGCCGAGGGCACGACGCTGGCGGTGAAGCCGAAGGACTCGGCCTGGGCCAGCAGGGCGTGGGTGCCGCCATAGAGGTCGCCGCACCCGATGACGTGGCCGCCGCCCCGGGCCACCGTCAGGATGCCGATCGTGAGGGCGGCCATGCCCGAGCCCGTCGCGACCGCGTCCTCACAGCCCTCCAGGTCGGCGGCGGCCCGCTCCAGGTCGCGCACGCTCGGGTTGGCGTTGCGCGAGTAGAGGTAGCCCTCGCCGCGCTCGTAGTAGGCTGCGATCGCATCCAGGTTGGGAAACGCGAACACCGCGGTCTGGTAGATGGGCGCAACCGCCGGGTGGGCGCCGGGATCGGCGCCGTCTCCGGCATGCAGCAGGCGCGTGGTGGGCTCCATAGGGGCGCTCCCTTCTGTATGAGACGGCCGCTTACCGGCCACCCTAGCCAAACGGAGGTACGGTTCGCCCCGGCGCCGGTCCGGCCCTCCGTTTCGCGCCACGTCGGAAGGACATCTCTGAGGAGGAATCGACCATGGAATCCGCCAGGACCACATTGGGCGGCATGCAGGCCGCAGCGGAGTTCGCGCCACCCCTCACCCCCACGCCGGCGGCGGCGGGCGGCTCCCCGGCCGGCGAGGGGGCGGCCCTGCGCCGGGGTGGCGATGCAGCGACCGAGTTCCTGTCCCAGGGGCCGGACGGGCAGCGCGAGGTGCTGGTGCGCCTGCTGCGCGCCGGTGAGAGCGACTCGGCCATCGGGGCGCGCTTCCGCCTCAGCCAGTGGCAGGTGCGCAACCTCCGCTACCGGCTCGGAATCCGCAAGGACCGCGGCGGCAATGTGCACATCGCGGCCCGTGGCGGCCGCGGGCAGGCGGCGGAGACCGCGCCCTCGGTCGCCCTGCAGCTGGCTGGCCTGTTCGAGGCGGCGGATCTCGCCCGGCGGCTGCTGGCGCTCGGAGCCATGTTCGAGGCGGCGCCGGGCACGTACCGGGTTCAGGTGCACATCGAGCAGCCGGGGGCCTAGCGGCAACCGCGTCTGCCCGCGATGCCCGGGGTCGGGGCGGCGGCCGCGGAGCCCCTGCTGTCGGTCTGCGTGATCGCCCGGCCGCTCAGGGCGGGGCTGGGCACGTACCGGGTTCAGGTGCACATCGAGCAGCCGGGGGCCCAGCGGTAACCGCGTCTGCCCGCGATGCCCGGGGTCGGGGCGGCGGCCGCGGAGCCCCTGCTGTCGGTCTGCACATGACCGCCCGGCCGCTCAGGGCGGCGCCGGGCACGTACCGGGTTCAGGTGCACATCGAGCAGCCGGGGGCCCAGCGGCAACCGCGTCTGCCCGCGATGCCCGGGGTCGGGGCGGCGGCCGCGGAGCCCCTGCTGTCGATCTGCGTGATCGCCCGGCCGCGCAGGGCGGCGCCGGCAGGGCGCGGCCCTGAGCGGCCAGGCGTGTCGCTACGCGGAGAGGGACTCCGCCAGTACCGTCAGGGTGCCGACGCCGAAGCCCGTCGCGCCGGACGCGCAGGGTGGGGTGTCCCGGTCGACCCAGGCCACGCCGGCGATGTCCAGGTGCGCCCAGGCGTGGCCCGGCGCCACGAACTCGCCGATGATCAGGCCGCCGGTGATGGCGCCGGCGCCGCGCCCGCCGCTGTTCTTGATGTCCGCGACATCGCTCTTGAACAGCTGGCGGTATTCCGGCCAGGAGGGCAGCTCCCAGACCCGCTCCCCCGCCGCGCCCGCCGCCCGCCGGACCGACGCCAGCAGGTCCGCGTCGTTGCCGAGCAAGCCGGCGGCCTCCTTGCCCTGGGCCACGGAGACGGCGCCGGACAGCGTGGCCACGTCCACGATCCAGCGCGCCCCCTGGGCGCAGGCGTAGGCGACGGCATCCCCCAGCACCAGGCGGCCCTCGGCGTCCGTGCTGATGATCTCGATGGACTTGCCCGCCAACCCGCGGAGGACGTCGCCCGG
>DAHVAF010000064.1 GCA_027314765.1 Clostridia bacterium
GAGACGGTCGGCTCGAAGGCGGGGGAGACCGCGGAGGCGGGGCCGTCGCCGCAGGGGCGGCCGGCGCGCGGTCCGGGGCTGCCGCCGAACCGGAGCCGGGTGTGCGCGCCTCCGCGCGGAAGGCGGTCGGCAGCCCCCCCCACGCCGCGGGTCACGGTGAAACTGCGGCGCTCCAGGTACTCGGCGACCCAGGCGGAGGCTCGGACCTCCTGGAAGCCGATCTCCGCATGGCTGTGGATGCGGCGCGAGAGCGCGATCAGGTCCTCGCGCTGGGCCCGGACGCCGGCGTCGGCGGCGCGCTTGGCAAGGGCCGGGCCGTCGGCGGCAGGCGAGGCTGGGGTGGTGTTCAACGTGGGGGTCCTCCTTCACCGGCGCGGGGGCCGGGCCGGGCGGGACGCCGGAACTGGGCGCGAACGCCGGGTCCGCCACTCGGCGATCCGGGGTCCGCGGCAGGCGGAGCGGCGGCATCAAGCCCGGCGCAGGGGTGGCACGTGGCCGCCGCGGCGCTCTCGACGGGCACGGGGCCGCGACCTGCCCGCAGGGGAGCCGTGACCGGGTCGGCGTGGAATCGAGAGAACGTGCTGCCGCAGGAGGGGTGGCCTGGGCGATGCGGGGTGTTGTCAGCGCTCTCCTCGCCCTATGACCCTCGCCTGGTCACGGGCGCGTGAGCCGCCAGAGCGCCTCTCCGTCCTCGCGGTGTTCCCCGGTCGGGTGCAGCCCGGCGTTCCTTGCGACGGCGGCCGACGCTTGGTGCGCGGGATGCACGTGGGCGATGACGTCGGCGATCCCGTGGCGGATCAGCCAATCGACCATCGCACGGGCTGCTTCGGATGCGAACCCCCGACCCTGCCAGCGAACGCCGATCACCCAGGCGACATCGGCGACCCAGAGCCTATCATCCACCAGGCCGATCGTTGCTTGCATGGTCCCGACCGCGACATGGTCGCCACGTTGGCGCACGATCCAGTTGAGCCAAAGCCGTCCGGGCGCGCCGGGTCCCGCGATCCATCTGCGGTAACGGTCCCGGAGTTCCGCGGCGCTTGCGGGGCGCCCACCTATGAACTCATGGAGGCGATGGTCGTCAAGCACGCCGGCCATCTCCTGGGCGTCGTCGATGCGCAGCGGCGTCAACTCGAGGCGCCGGGTGCGGACAGTCATGTCACTCGCGACGAGCAGATCTGCTGGGATGTCGCGGGCCCCCCGTCCGAAGGCCGCCCGCCCCCGCCGGCGGCACCCGTTCGCAGATCCATCATGCGGCCGGTCGCCCCCGGCGACGGACAAACGCGCCACTTCGCCCCCACCCCCCGCGCCATCATCGTACAACGCACACCCCAGCCTGCTGCGGCCCCGAGATGGAGCGGGCGTGCCCCTCTCAGGTGGAAGAGCCGCTGGCGCTCAGTCGTCACCCGCCGGCGGCCGTGGGCCGCCGGCGGGTCCGTGCCTCCGGCGAACGTCCGCGCGTGAAAGGCGGAGGCGAGGGGAGCAAGTTGGTCGATCGTGGCCCCCTCATGCGCAGGAGCTTCTCACGGACGGCGACGTCCAGATTCAACCCCCACGCCTCTCCAAGGCGGCGACCGCTTCCGCCACGAACGGCGCCAAGCGCTTGCCGGCCGCGAAGTTCATGATGGCCCCCACGCGGCGCAACGCCCTTTGCACCGACGCATCGTCGATCGGCCGGCGTCCCGGCCGACGCGAGCGCCCGGCGAGCCGATGCCGTGGCCGACCAAACCCGCGCACGGCACGGGCGGCGTGGTGGCGATCGCAGACGAGCAGCTGCACCGCCTGGTCGAGGATCCGGCCCCTGCCGGACGTCGTCGCCTTGACGTAGCGAGCGGTAAACTCGCGGACCATGGCCTGCCTCTCGCGCAGGCGGAGCGGCACGCCAGCCGCCCCCTCGGACCGCCGCATCGCCTTGCGGCTGTCCGGCGCGAAGCCCCCGTCCTGCACTTTTTTCCTTGTGAGGCGACGACTCCCGTTCGGGGACCTCATTTGTCAGGCAGCTCGCATCCTTGACATGCCATTGCCGGGCCGTATAGGCTGACATGCGGAAGGCAGCCTTTAAGCACGTCCTGCGAGACGGGCAAGGAGCCGCATATGCGTGCATGCGCAGGCGCTTCTTGCCGGTCTTGGGGCCGGTCCGGGAGCGCTCTTTTCATGTGACTGCGTCCGGCAGACCTGCCGCCATCCATGGCTGCGGGGCGCTTCGGGCGGATGGTGAGGCGACGGGCCAAAGGCCCGTCGCGGACGAAAGGTGCGTGTGCGCGCAATGCCGCTCATCGAGAAGACGCGGATCATGGACGCCGACACGCTGACGCGCACGCTTCGGCGCATGGCGCACGAGATCGTCGAGCGCAACGGCGGCACGGAGGCGCTCTGGCTCGTCGGCATCCGCCGCCGCGGGGTGCCGCTGGCGCAGCGCCTGGCCGGCTTCGTCGCCGAGTTCGAGGGCGTGCGCCTGCCGATCGGGACGCTCGACATCACGCTCTACCGCGACGACCTGACGCTGAAGGCCGACCACCCGCAGGTGCAGAAGACCGAGATCCCCGGCGACCTCACCGGCAAGCGCATCGTGCTCGTCGACGACGTCCTCTACACGGGGCGCACGGCGCGCGCGGCGCTGGACGCGCTGATGGACCTCGGCCGGCCGGCGATCATCCAGCTCGCTGTCCTGGTGGACCGTGGCCACCGCGAGCTGCCCATCCGGGCGGACTACGTCGGCAAGAACGTGCCCACCAGCAAGCGCGAGGTCATCGAGGTGCGGCTACAGGAGATCGACGGGCGCGATGAGGTCATGATCATGGGTCCGGATGACGCGAGCCCGAGCCGCGAGTTGAGCGGCGGGGGCGAAGCTGGGTCCCGAGGGTCGGGAGGACGCGAGCGAAGCGAAGCTGGGCCGAAGCCGCGCCCGGATGGAGTAAGCGGCGAGGCCGGGATGGATGAAGCCGAGGGACGAGCGGAATAATGGCGACGCGGACGCCGGCCTGCCGCCCGCGCTCCTTTGCCGGCGCCACCCACCCCCTCATGGGGGTGTTTTTCTGATGCGCCACCTCCTCGACCTGGAGGGCGTGCCGGCGGCGGACCTGGCCAACATGCTGGACACGGCCGAGTCGATGGCCGAGATCCTGAACCGGCCCATCAAGCGGGTGCCCACGCTGCGCGGCAAGACGCTGCTGCTCCTCTTCTTCGAGGCCAGCACGCGCACGCGGCACAGCTTCGAGCTGGCATGCAAGGTGCTGGGCGCCGACTCGCTGGCCCTGTCGGCCGCCACCTCCAGCACCACCAAGGGCGAGAGCCTCCTGGACACGGGGCGGACGGCGGAGGCCCTCGGGGTCGACGGCGTCGTCGTGCGGCACAGCAGCAGCGGGGCGCCGCACCTGCTGGCCCGCCACCTGCGCGTCGGCGTGATCAACGCGGGCGACGGGACGCACGAGCACCCCACCCAGGGCCTGCTCGACCTCTTCACGGTGCGCGCGCGCAAGGGGCGCATCGCCGGGCTGCGGGTCTGCATCGTCGGCGATGTGCTGCACAGCCGCGTGGCGCGATCCGCGGTGCACGGCTTCACGCGCCTGGGGGCGGACGTGGTGCTGAGCGGGCCGCCGGCCCTGATGCCGCCGCGCGGCGGCTCTGTGCCGGTCGAGGTGGAGCCCGACGTCGACCGGGCGCTGGACGGGGCGGACGTCGTGATGGCGCTGCGCATCCAGAAGGAGCGCCAGGAGGGCGGCATGTTCCCCAGCATCGCCGAGTACCGGGCGCGGTGGGGGATCGATGCGGCGCGCCTGGCGCGGGCCAGGCCCGACGCCGTGCTCATGCACCCCGGCCCCGTCAACGAGGGCGTGGAGCTGGCCCCAGAGCTGATGACGGCGCCGCCGAGCCTGATCGCGGCCCAGGTGGCCGCGGGCGTGGCGGTGCGCATGGCCGTGCTCTACCTGCTGCTCGGGGGGGTGGGCGGATGATGGCGAGCGGGGGTCCCGCCCGCGCGAGCGCGGAGTCAAAGGTCGTGCTGGCGGCCGCGGGCCGGCCTGGCCACCCGCCCGAGGACCTGTATGTGGAGGATGGCCGCGTCGTGGGCCGCGAGGCGGCGGGCGAGGTTCCGTCGGGCTGGGAGGTCGTGGACTGCCGCGGGCTCTGGGTCCTGCCAGGGCTCTGTGACCTGTGGGCGCATCTGCCCACGCGGCGGGAGGCCTGGCGGGAAGACGCCGACACGCTGACGGCGGCCGCGCGCGAGGGCGGCTTCACGACGGTGTGCACGGTGACGGGGGAGCACCGGGCCGAGAGTTTGGACGGGCGCAGCGCGCCCGTCAGGTTGGTTCCGGTTGCGGCGGGCACGCACAAGGGGCATCTCGCGGAGCTCGACGCCCTGCGGCGGGCCGGCGCCGTCGCGTTCGAGGTCGATGCCGACCCGGGTTTGATGCGCCGGCTGCTGGAATACGCGGAGCTCCCGCTTGCGGCTCATGCGGAAGAGCCCACGCTGGCCCGCGGCGGCGTCGCCCACGAGAGCGCGCTCTCAGCGATGCTCGGCCTGCCCGGCATCCCGCCCGAGGCGGAGACGGTCGCGGTGGCGCGCGACCTGCTGCTGGCGAAGGCCTGCGGCGGCCGGCTCCACTTCGCGCACCTGTCGACGGCGGGCGCGACGCACATGGTGCGGCGCGCCAAAGCCGCCGGGTTGCCGGTAACCGCCGCTGTGCCAATCTACAACCTGGTGCTGACCGAAGACGCCATTCGGACCTATGACACCTCGGCGCGTCTCGACCCACCTCTGCGGAGCGAAGACGACCGTCAGGCTCTGCTTCAGGGTGTCATCGACGGGACCATCGACGCCATCGTGAGCAACCACCGGCGGTGCCCGCCCGAGGACAAGGAGGTTCCCTTCGCGGAGGCCGCGGCGGGAGCCGCTGCCCTGCACCTGGTCCTGCCCGCCGCGGTCTCGGTGCTACCCGCGGAGGTGGCCGTGGCGGCACTCACCACCCGCGCCGCGCGCTGCTTCGGACTGGAGCCGCGCGGCCTGACCCTATTCGATCCGGGGGCCGAACGGGAGCAGGCGGAGGGCGCCGCAGGCGCCCTCCGCCTGCAGGGCCGTGTGTTGCATAAACATGCAGTGGACAGTATAATCACAACGGTCGGGGGGTCCTGAGGTGCGGGCGAAGCTGGTTCTGGAGGACGGGCGAGTCTTCGAAGGCGAAGCCTTCGGAGGCGAGCTGACTGCCCCCATCTGCGGCGAGGTCGTGTTCAACACCGGCATGACGGGCTACCAGGAGGTCCTGACGGATCCCTCGTACGCCGGCCAGATGGTGGTCATGACCTATCCGCTGATCGGGAACTACGGCATCCGGGCGGCCGACTCCGAGTCTGTGCGCCCCCATGTCCGCGCCTTCATCGTGTCCGACCCGTGCGACACCCCGAGCCACTGGGCCTCCGAGGGCGGCCTCGCCGACTACCTGGCGGAGAACGGGATCGTGGCCCTGGCCGGCATCGACACGCGCGCCCTGACGAAGCATCTGCGCACCAAGGGCACGCTGCGGGGGGCCATCGGCCTTCTCGGCGTGGACGCCCAGGACCTCGCCGACGCGGCCGAGGCCTGGCAGCCGGGCAACCTCGTCGCGGAGGTCACGACGCCCGAGGCCTATTCGGTCGGGGGCGCGGGACCCCACGTCGTGGTTGTCGACTTTGGCGCCAAGCGGAACATCATTCGGTCACTGGTCGCTCTGGGCTGCAGGGTCACCGTCGTGCCGGCGGATACGGACGCCGAGACGGTTCTGGCCCTCGCGCCCGACGGCGTCATCCTGAGCAACGGCCCCGGCGACCCCGAGTTGCTGACGCAGGCCCGCGCCTGCGTGAAGACGCTGCTGGGCTCCGGCGTCCCGCTCTTCGGCATCTGCCTCGGCCACCAGCTGATGGCCCTGGCGTTGGGTGGCCGCACGTCGAAGATGAAGTTCGGGCACCATGGCGTGAACCACCCCGTCCAGGAGCTGAAGACGGGCCGCGCGTACGTCACGACCCAGAACCACGAATATGCGGTCACGGACCTCGACCCGGACGTGGCCGAGATCACGCACAAAAACCTCAACGACGGGACCGTCGAGGGGCTGAAGGTCCTGCGGCGGCCGGCCTTCTCCGTGCAATTCCACCCCGAGGCCTGCCCCGGGCCCGGCGACACAGCCGACCTCTTCCGCGAGTTCGTCGCACAGCTTCCAGTGGCCGCCCGCTGAGGGCGGCTCCTTTTTGAACTGAAGGCGGGGATTCTGTCAGCATGCCCGTGCGCAGCGACCTGAAGACCGTGATGGTGATCGGTTCCGGACCGGTGGTCATCGGCCAGGCGGCCGAGTTCGACTACGCCGGCACCCAGGCGTGCGTGGCCCTCCGTGAGGAGGGGCTGCGCGTGGTCCTGATCAACAGCAACCCGGACACGATCATGACCGACGGCGAGATGGCCGACCGCGTGTACCTGGAGCCGCTCACCGTCGAGAGCGCCGAGGCGGTCATCGCACGCGAGCGGCCGCAGGGTCTGGTGGCCACCCTCGGCGGCCAGGTCGGCCTGAACCTGGCGGTGGCCCTGGCGGACGCCGGGGTCCTGGAGCGCTACGGCGTCGAGGTGCTGGGCACGCGGCTGGCCGGCATCCGCAAGGCCGAGGACCGCGAGCTCTTCAAGGCCACCATGCAGCAGATCGGCGAGCCTGTGCCTGAGAGCCGCATCGTGCACGTCATGGCCGAGGCCGAGGAGTTCGCGGCGGCGATCGGCCTGCCGCTGATCATCCGCCCGGCCTACACGCTGGGCGGCTCGGGCGGCGGCATCGCGGGCACCCCGGAGGAGCTGCGCGAGATCGTGCGGCGCGGCCTCCGCATGAGCCCCATCGGCCAGGTGCTGGTGGAGCGCAGCCTATACGGCTGGAAGGAGATCGAGTACGAGGTCATGCGGGATGCGGGCGACCGCTGCATCTCCGTGTGCAACATGGAGAACCTCGACCCCGTCGGCGTCCACACCGGGGACTCGATCGTCGTGGCGCCGAGCCAGACCCTGAACGACCGCGACTACCAGCGCCTGCGCGCCGCGGCGTTCCACATCGTGCGGGCCATCGGCGTGCAGGGCGGCTGCAACGTGCAGCTGGCCCTGGATCCTGCCTCCGACCGCTACTTCGTGATCGAGGTCAACCCGCGCGTCAGCCGTAGCAGCGCCCTGGCCAGCAAGGCCACCGGCTACCCCATCGCCAAGGTGGCGGCCAAGATCGCTGTCGGACTCGGTCTCGACGAGATCAGGAACCCCGTCACGGGCACCACCACGGCCTTCTTCGAGCCCACGCTCGACTACTGCGTGATGAAGATCCCGCGCTGGCCGTTCGACAAGTTCGCCTCGGCCGACCGGCGCCTCGGCACGCAGATGAAGGCCACGGGCGAGGTCATGGCCATCGACCGCACCTTCGAGGGCGCGCTGCAGAAGGCCGTGCGCTCGCTGGACATTGGCCTCGACGGGCTTGCGGCGCCGGAGGCGCTGCCCGACCCTGAGCTGGACCACGCCGTCGCCCACGCGGACGACCGCCGGCTGCTCTATTTGGCGGAGGCCCTCCGGCGCGGCCGCACCGTGGATGAGCTCGCGCGGCGCACGGGCATCGACCCGTGGTTCGTACGCAAGATCAGCAACATTGTCGAGGCCGAGGCCGAGATTCTGACGGGTCGCCTGGACCTGTCTCGCGCCAAGCGGCTGGGTTTCTCCGATGCTCGCCTTGGTGCCCTCCCGGGCGCCGGCGAGGCGGCCATCCGCCGGATGCGGTCAAGGACGGGCGTACGCCCGTCCTACAAGATGGTCGACACCTGCGCCGCCGAGTTCGAGGCCACCACCCCGTACTTCTACAGCGCGTACGGGGGCGAGAACGAGGCCGCGCCCGACCCGCGGCCCTGCGTGGTCGTGCTGGGCTCGGGGCCGATCCGCATCGGCCAGGGCATCGAGTTCGACTACGGCTCCGTGCACGCCGTCTGGGCGCTGCGCCGGGCCGGCCTGCGCGCCGTCATCATCAACAACAACCCCGAGACGGTCAGCACCGACTTCTCGACGGCCGACCGCCTCTACTTCGAGCCGCTGACGTTCGAGGACGTGATGAACGTCATCGAGGTGGAGCAGCCGGTGGGCGTGCTCTGCCAGTTCGGCGGCCAGACGGCCGTCAATCTGGCCGTGCCGCTGCACGGCGCGGGGGTGCAGGTGCTCGGCACCTCGCCCGAGGGGATGGACCGGGCCGAGGACCGCGGCCTGTTCGAGGCCGTGCTGGAGGACCTGCACATCAGCCGGCCGGCGGGCGGGGCGGCGTCCTCGCTGGAGGAGGCCGAGGTCATCGCGGCCCGCGTCGACTTCCCGGTGCTGGTGCGGCCGTCCTATGTCCTGGGCGGGCGGGCCATGGAGATCTGCTACGACGCGGACGACCTGCGCGCGTACGTGCAGGGCGCCGCGCGCGTCACGCCGGAGCACCCCCTGCTGGTCGACCAGTACGTGCCGGGGCGCGAGGTGGAGGTCGACGCGGTCTCCGACGGCGGCTCCGTGCTGATCCCCGGCATCCTGGAGCACGTGGAGCGGGCGGGGGTGCACAGCGGCGACAGCATCGCGGTCTACCCGCCGCACTCGCTCAGCGCCGGCGTGCGGGCGCAGATCGCCAAGCAGACCCTGGATCTGGCGCGGGCGCTCGGCATCGTCGGCCTGCTGAACATCCAGTTCGTCGTCGACGGCGGATCCGTGCACGTGCTGGAGCTCAACCCGCGCAGCAGCCGCACCGTGCCGTTCATGACCAAGGTCACGGGCGTGCCGATGGTGGCGGCGGCCGTGCGCGCGGTGCTGCGCGAGTCGCTGGAGGCGCAGGGCTATCACTGCCCGGACGGCATCTGCCTGCCGCCGGACCCCCCCTTTGTGGCCTGCAAGATGCCGGTCTTCTCGTGGGCGAAGCTGCACGACGTCGACACGGCCCTGGGTCCGGAGATGAAGTCGACGGGCGAGGTCATGGGCATCGGACCGACGTACGCGGAAGCGCTGAAGAAGGGCTTTCAGGCCTGCGGGCTGGCCGTGGGCGCCGGTGCGACGGCGCTGGTGGCGCTGGCCGACCGGGACAAGGCTGAAGGGGTGTTGGTGGCGCGCGCACTCGCGCGCGCCGGAATGCGGCTTGCGGCCACGCCGGGTACGGCGGAAAGCCTGGCTGAGGCCGGACTCAGCGCGGACGCGCTCACGCCGGAGCAGGCGCTGGAGGCCGTGCGGGCCGGCGAGGTCCAGCTCTTCGTCAACACCCTGACGCGGGGGCGGCAGCGGGACCGCGACGGCTTCCGGCTGCGGCGGGCGGCGACGGAGCTCGGCGTGCCGGTGCTGACGTCGTTGGACACGGCTGCAGCGCTGGCGCTGGCCCTGGCCGCCGAAGGCGGCCCTTCGGCTGGGTCTCCGTGGGCCCTGCAGGACTATGAGGTCTCCATGCGCAGCGGGGCGGGTCGGTCGTGAAGGTGTTTGTCGCGCTGGATTTCGGCTCCGCCGGCCCGGCCCTGGAGGCGGCCCGGGCGCTGGCCCCGTTGGGCGTGGGCTTCAAGGTGGGGCTCGAGCTCTTCACCGCCGCCGGGCCCGCGGTCGTGCGCGACGTGCAGGCCCTGGGCGGCCCGGTGTTCCTGGATCTGAAGCTGCACGACATCCCCAACACGGTGGGCGGCGCCGCGAGAGCGGCAGCGGCCCTCGGCGTGGGCTGGCTGACGGTCCACGCGTCGGCGGGACCGGCGGCCATGCGTGCGGCCGTCGAGGCGGCGCCAGGGGTGGGGTTGCTGGGTGTGACCGTGCTCACGAGCCTCGGGGAGGACGACCTGGCCGCGCTGGGCGTCACGCGTGGCGTGGCGGAGCAGGTGCGGGCGCTGGGGCTGGCGGCGGTGGCGGCCGGCTGCCGGGGCGTGGTCTGCTCGCCGCGCGAGGTGGCCCTGCTGCGGGCCGCCCTGCCGGCGGGCGCGATCGTGCTGGCCACGGGCGTGCGGCCGGCGGGCGTGGCGGCGGGCGATCAGGCGCGGGTCGGGACACCGCGCGAGACGGTGGCGGCCGGCGCCGACATGGTCGTGGTGGGCCGGGCCGTGACGGCGGCGGCGGATCCGGTGGCGGCCTGCCGCGCCGTGCTGGCGGAGGTGGCTGAGGCCGCGCGCCAGTGGCTCAATTAATCCACGTGCGCGCCTCGGCGGCCATATCCATCGCTCGGGCGCGCTGACGGTGCGCGACGTCAATGGCAAGGTCTCTCTCAGCAGAATCCAGGTCGTGCAACGCCAAGTATCGTGTGTAGCATGCGGCCAAGGTCTCGCTGAACGGCGTCAGTGGGGGCCGGCAGAGGCGTTCCAGCCCACTCCAGTCATCTTCGGCATCGGACCACCGCACCCACAGGTCGTCCGCCCGGAAGGCCCTGCGATCCTCCCACATCTTGAGAATGACCAAGCGTCTCAGGAGTCGCATGTCAACGGGACGCTTGGCCAAAAGGCTGAGATCGTATAGATCTCGCGCCTTTGTGCGCTCATAGGACGCACGGACCTTTTCCGCCCACGCTTCGGCGAGGTGCATGCAGGGAAGTGAGGGCGCCGTGAAGGGAAGTCGCGGGAAGTATGATTGGCTGACTGGATCACAGACTTCCAGTGGCAGGATCATCGGAGCGCGCCTGCTCAGGTCCAGGGTAAAATGACCCTCTGTCACGAATGCATGCGTGTACGATACCTCCAACCCCAGACTTGTGGCCGTATCGTAGTACTCATCCACCTTCAAACGGACGCCGTGGTAAGGTATGGCCCAAGCTTGTTCGAGGCGGAGATACCACTCTTCCCAGTCGTCGCCCAAGTATACGAAGTCAAGATCCTCCGAAAAGCGACCCAACGTGCCGAAGACCATCTTCCGAAAGTAAGTGCCGCCCTTGAATGCCAGCTCACTCGCCAAGCCGTGCTCGTGCAACGCTGCCAACACGTAGGACAGAGTGACCTCGCGTTCCGCGACGTCGAGGTTGACCCCGCAGCCCCGGGCGTACTGCTCTATGAAGCGACGGTCGAGCATCGATCCGCCACCTTATCGAGGTCGTGTGGGCGTGAACTCGCCCAACGGAACATTCGGTGCGACCCTCCAGACCGGATCGACTGGTGACGTCTCCGAGGCGGGCATGGCGCGCGTCTTGTCCAGGGGAATGGGCCGAGCGTCGTGTCGGGCGATCGCTTCGCGAACCGAATTCGGGAGGGGCAAGCCCGTAACATCCACCAGATACCCCGCGCGTCGCGCCAGCGTCCCCCGACCCAAGCGCAGGCACGTCATGACGAACGTGGCGGTCTCTATCTTTCGTCCGCTGTTCGCCAAGATCTGACCGACGAGAGTTACGCCAGCGCCTCGCGTGGGCCGGTACAAGCAGTCCGCAAGGGCGCGCTCGGATGTTGCAGTGGGTATGGCAATCCCGTGCCAGTCCCAGGGCTCGAAGCCAAAGACAAGATGGGGGCGCAGCACATGCACCTGAAACCGCCCCGCCGGGAGGCTGATCCTGCGATCGGTCATGACGTCCCAGCGGTATGGCACTTGGTCGCCTAACCCGCGGGCCGCGAGAGCGGCTGGTCCACTGACGAAGTATGGGACCCGCAAGGCGTACAGAATGGCCGCGGGATTACTGGTGGCGAAGCCCTCTGCGCCACGGTTGGCCGGAATTAGACAGTACTGTCCGCGTGTTGCACGCTCGAGCCACCCTTTGCGGGTCAGCCGAGCGAGCAGTGCCCGTGCCGCAACCGTCGACATAGACAGTAGCTGTGCTACGTCGTCGGCGCATACGGTGTTGATGCCCTCCCACTCGAGGTGAAGGATGAGTTCTGCTTCCCGTTCGCCGAGCGTGCGTACGGGCAC
>DAHVAF010000068.1 GCA_027314765.1 Clostridia bacterium
CGCATCGCGGGGTGGCTTGGCTCCCCCGTGGCCACCTTCGTGCACGTGGCGACCCTCAGGCCGACCGCCGCTGCCTGCCGTGGTCGCGCGCAACGTGCGACCGCACGTTGCGCACCAAATCCGCGCCGGATGCCTATGCCAGCTCGATGACGTCCAGGCAGCCGCTCTGGCGGTCGCTCAGGTACACGATGCCGCTCGGATCCACGTAGAGGTCGTTCGTCTGCACCACCGGCTGGCCGGGGAACGGGTCGGGCTGGTAGTGGGCCACCTCGGCGGGGTGGGCGGGGTCCGTGAGGTCGTAGGCGCGGAAGCCGGCGGCGAAGTGGCTGGCGAAGATGCGGTCCTCGCGCTGCATCGAGCCGGGCAGGTTCTCGTGCAGGTTGTGGGGGCCGATGCGGCTCCGGCGCAGTTCGGGCGGAAGCTCCGGCACGGGGCAGCGCGACAGCTCGCGCGGGCGGCTGCCATCGCCGAGCTCGAAGATGCGCACGTACTTGGGCGGCTCCTTGCCCGGGTCGGCCACCGACTCGTCGGTCACGGCAAGCAGGCCGCGGCCCAGAAGCGGCAGGACGGTGTGGGTGTTGCCGCCCGCGGCCGGGGTCCAGTCGCGGGCCTCGCCGATCTGGCGCGGGTGGGCCGGGTCGGCGACGTCCAGGATCACCAGGCCGTAGTCCCAGCAGCCCATGTCGGCGCGGGTGCCGGCCACGATGGCGTGGTGGAGGTTGAAGTGCAGGCCGCCCGCCTCCGGCTGGGGCTCGTCCTCCTTCACGCCGGGCAGCCACCACCGGCCGGCCAGCTCCGGCCGCGCGGGGTCGGAAATGTCCACGATCAGCAGCATGCGGTCGCGAAAGCCGGCCGCCACGGCCGACACGTAGGCGTAGCGGCCGCCCGTGTACCACATGCGGTGGACGCCGCGGCCGCCGGTGTCGAAGAACCCAAGCTCGCGCGGCGCCTCCGGCCGCGTCAGGTCGAGGATGGCGAACCCGGTGCGCGTGGCGCTCTTGTCGCGCTGCTCGTGGTTGACCAGCAGGAGGCCGTCGCCGACCTGGACCTTGGGCGAATATGTGCCGGGGTAGCCCTCCAGGTGGCCGGCGACGCGCGGCCGGCGCGGGTCGCGCACATCGAAGACCGTGGTGCCGCCGCCGGGCGCAAGGTGGCCCATGTACATGAACCCGGCGTGGGGCAGCAGCTGCATACCGCCGCCGTGGCCGGGATCCTCCGAGCGGGCCACAAAGCGCACATTCGACATCGACACGGGCATGGCGCCGCCTCCTCCGGCATGGTTTCGCCGACCCCGGCGGCGGCCCTTCCCGTCCATAATGGGAAGCGCGGGCCCCCCCGCGCGCGCACGGGTTGCATGCGATCCAGGCGGACCCGCGCTTTGCGCAGTACGGTCCCCCCGCGCGCACACGGGTTCAACGGGAAGCGCGGGCCCCCCCGCGCGCACGCGGGTTGCATAACTGGGCGGTCGGCTGGTTGTAGATCGTGGACGGTCCCCCCGCGCGCGCACGGGTTGCATGGCGGCGGAGAAAGGCGGTGGCCCAGCATGGCGGACGAGGCCCAGGTCTCCCAGGTCGGCCCCTCCAGCAGGGACATGGCGGGCGGCGGCGCGTTCGTACGGAGCCAGTATGCGTTCGGCGGGTGGATCCGCGCGGAGGGCGGCGAGTTCCCGGCCGAGCCCGGTCGGTACACCCTCTACGTGTCGCACGCCTGCCCCTGGTGCCACCGGGTGATGATCGCGCGGAGCCTGCTGGGCCTGGAGGACTTCCTGCCTGTCATCGTGGCCGACCCCATCCGGGACGAGCGGGGCTGGACGTTCCGCGAGGGGCCGGGCCACACCCCCGACACGCGCAACGGGCTGACCTTCCTGTCCGAGGCCTACCTGGCCACCGACCCCGGGTTCGTGGGCCGCTACACGGTGCCGACGATCTGGGACCCGGTGAGCCACCGCATCGTCAGCAACCGCTTCGACGACATGACCATCATGCTGGAGACGGAGCTGACGGCCTTCCACGGCGTCCAGCTCGACCTCTACCCCGCCGACCTGCGGCCGGAGATCGACGAACTGAACGCGCGCATGTACCGGATGTTCAACAACGGCGTCTACCGGGCGGGCTTCTCCACCACGCAGCCGGCGTACGAGGCGGCCTACGACGACGTCTTCGCCATGCTGGACGAGATGGAGGCGCGCCTGGCGCGCTCGCGCTACCTCGTCGGCAACCGCCTGACGGAGGCGGACGTGCACGCCTTCCCGACGCTGGTGCGCTTCGACACCGTCTACGCCACACATTTCAAGTGCAACAAGCGCCGCATCGTGGACTATCCAAACCTCTGGGCATACACCCGCGACCTCTACCAGCGGCCGGCCTTCGGCGGCACCACGGACTTCGACCACATCAAGCGCCACTACTACATGACCCACGGCCACATCAACCCGACGCGCATCGTGCCGAAGGGGCCGGTGTTGGACTGGGCGGCACCGCACGGGCGGGAGGCACTGGGGGCCGGATGACGCGAGCGAAAGACGCGAAGCGTCAGAAGCGAAGCTGGGTCGAGCCGCGCCCGGATGGAGCAAGCGGCGAGACGTCGTAGACGGCCCCAGCGCCTGGCCCCAGATGGGATTCAGCCGCACTCGCGAAGGGCTCGGGAGACATCAGGCGACATCGCTGCGCGCATGACGCAGACAACCCCGACCTGTGGCGGAAGCACCCACGGGGCATGGAACCAGTGCGAGGAGGGGGAACTGCGCGCGTGTCAGTGGGCGCACGAGGGCGAGTGGATAAACGGTAACGAGCAGAGACACCATGGCAGACACTCCTGGAACGCTCTACGTGATGGTCGGACTGCCGGGTTCGGGCAAAACGACCCGTGCGCGCTCGCTGGCCGCCGAGCAGCATGCTCTGCGCCTGACCCCCGACGAGTGGATGATCCCGCTGTTTGCGGTACCGGGAGTCGGTGGCAGGCGCGACGTGCTGGAGGGCCGGTTCGTGTGGCTCGCACGGGAGGCGCTCAGGCAGGGGATCAACGTCGTGCTCGATTTCGGGGTTTGGAGTAAGGACGAGCGCTCCGCCCTCAAGCACATGGCATCCACGGTGGGGGCCGAGTCCCGTTTGATCCACCTGCCGATCCAGCCCGACGAGCAGTGGCGTCGAATCGCGGCACGTTCCGCGGTTTCGGACGGTATCGCCACCTTCGCGATGACCGAGCAAGACCTGGCTGAGTACAGAAGCAAGTTCCAGGAGCCCGACGCGGCTGAGTTGCAGTCCTCCGCACCGGGCCCGCCCCCAGAGGGTTACGCGTCCTGGGAGGCGTGGACCGTGATGCGCTGGCCGACGTCGCTGCCAGCTCAGTAGTCGGGTGCACTGCCGCCTCGTCCCGACCAGCCACCCAAGGTGGAAGAGGTGGTCGCGGCAGGCGTCCTCTTCATGGAAGCGCAGCATGCACTGCACGAGCGTCATCGGGCGCGGGCTGCGGGACCTGGGCGCCATCTCCACACAGGTGTCCGCCTTCAGCCGATCCGTGCCCCTGTTCCATATCTCGCCATCTCATGCGAACGTGGTGTCGCCACGCGGGATCCCTGCCGTCCGGTGACGCGAGCGGAGGACGCGAAGGGCGCGGACGACCTGGGCCGGGGCGCGCCCCGGGAGGGGTCAGGATGACCCGAGCGGAGGTCGCACCGCTTGGGCACACCCCGGGCCGCGCCCGCATGAGGCGAGCGCCGAGGCGGCCGGTGCGTCCGTGGTAGACTGGCGGCGATGATCGGGAAGGAGGCAGGCGCCGTGGCCATCACGACCAAGACCCCCTGGACGGCCGACGAGCTCAAGCGGCTCCCCGCGACCCACCGGTACGAGATCGACGAGGGGGAGCTGGTCATCATGAGCCCGTCTGGGCGCCGTCACGCCCGCATCGTGATCGAGATCGCCCGGCGGCTGGCCAACTTCGTTCACGATCACCACCTTGGTGAAGTCGACGGCGGCGAGCTGGGCATCTACCTCCAGCGGGCGCCGCAGACCCTGCGTGGCGCCGACATCGCCCACTTCTCCACCGAGCGCGTCAAGCGGCTGGGCGATACGACCGGCTTCGTCGATGTGCCACCCGACCTGGTGGTCGAGGTGCACCTGCCCGATGAGTACGACATGCAACGCAAGGTCGAGCAGTACCTCCGCGCCGGCGTGCGGGCGGTGTGGGTGGTCGACCCGGACGAGGGCACGCTGACGCGCCATGGCGCCGGCGAGCCCGCGCGTACGTGGAGGACCCCTGACGACGGCGTCGAGGAGCCGCTCCTCCCCGGCTTCACCTGCCGCCTGGCGGAGCTCCTCGGCCGCGACTGAGCCCATCATGGGCGGCCGCCGGCGTCCACGCCTCCGGAACGGGCGAACGCGATGAGGGCACGTGCGGCCGGCCCGGCCGGGCCGGCCGCGCGCCACGCCAGGGCGACCCGCCCGCGCAGGTGCGGGCTCGCCACCGGCACCGCGCGCAGGGCCGGCGCCAAGGCGGCCGCCGTTGACTCGGGCAGGATCCCCACGCCGAGGCCGCGGGCGGCCAGCTGGGCCACCATGCGCGGGTCGCTGGCCTCCAGGGCGACCTGCGGCACCAGCCCCGCCGCGCGGCAGGCAGCCGCCAGGCAGGCCCGCACGGCACTGCCGGCAGGCAGGCACACCAGGGGCCGGCCCGCCAGCTCCCCGACCTCCAGCCTGTCACGCCCGGCCAGCGGATCGCCCGGGGCCACCGCCGCGACGATCGCCTCGTCCGCCAGAACCTGCAGCGTCAGCCCCGGCGGGTCTTGCGGGCCGACCGCCACCCATGCGAGGTCGAGGCTGCCCTCCCGCAGCCGCTCGACCAGATCGTCGGAGCTCGCCTCCGTCAGGCTCACCTCGATGCCCGGGTGCCGCCGCCGAAACCCGGAAAGCAGCTCCAGCACGCCCACCGCCGTGCACGCGACCACCATGCCCACGGCCACGCGCCCGCGCACGAGACCGGCCAGCTCATCCGCGGCCAGGCGCGCCGCGTCCGCCGCCGCCAGGGCCGCCCGCGCGTAGGGCAGGACCGCGGCACCCGCGGCTGTCAGGCGCACCCGTCGCCCGGAGCGGTCGAACAGGGCCACGCCCAGCTCCCGCTCGAGCTGGCGGACCTGGGCGCTCACCCCCGGCTGGGCGACGTGCAGCTCCGCCGCCGCCGCCGTGAAGCCGGCGCGGTCCACCACGGCGACGAAGTACGCCAGCTGCCGGAGTTCCATAAGCAAATCTTCTGCATCGCGGCATAAATGCCTGTTGGACTTATGATCGGCGGCCATGGTTAGCATCGGGGGGAGGGATGACGGTGGAGCACGCACGCGCGCCCGAGGACCTGAGCCGCCTCTTCGTGGAGCTGGCCAACGCCGGCGACGCCGAGGGACTGGCCGCCCTGTACGAGTCGGAGGCCGTGGTGGCCTACCCCGCCGAGCGGCCCGCCGCGGGCCGGGAGGCGATCCTGGCGATGTACCGGGGGATGATGGCGCAGCGGCCGCGCATGCTGCCGGAGGACTCTCTGCCGACGTGGCGCAGCGGCGACCTCGCCCTCACGTCCAGCCGGCGGCGCGACGGCCGCGGCATCCGGGTGCAGGTCGCGCGCCAGCAGGCGGACGGCACCTGGCTGCGGGTGATCGACTGGCCCGAGCCGCCGGCGTAAACCCACAACGGAAGCCGGTTTTGGAGCGCGCTCCGTACGGAGCGCGCTTCACGACGGCCCTTACTGCAATTCCTGGCGAGCGGCGCGGAGCCGGTGGGCCGCCGCGCTCCCCTCCGTCGCCTCCGGGGCGGCGACGAACTCGTCCGCGGCGCGCTGGCCGCCACCCTCCAGCAGGCCCCGCATGAAGATGCGCGCATACTGGTCGTGGGCGGCAGAGCCCCGCAGCTCCGAGTAGAAGGGCGCCACCCGCTTGCTGGTGCGGCGCTCCTCCACCTCGCGCGCCAGGTGGTCGCACGCCCACTCGATGCTGGCGGCGACCGTCCACATCGCGCGGTCGAGCACGCGGCCGAGAGCGGCGCGCGCTCGCCCGTCGCCAGGTCCGTCACCAGGTCCGTCGCCAGGTCCGTCACCGGGCCGTCGGGCGCCGGGTCGCCGGCGGCCGGGACCTGGGTGCGGAAGGCGCCGACACCACAGGGTCGTCCCTGTCCAGCGGGAAGCTTGGGTCGTTGTCGTTATCCATGGGCGGCTCAGGCCCCCTCTGCCGGGTCCTGGTTTGACACCTCCACGGGGATGGCGTCCGCCACGGCCACCGCCTCCGGGCTGACCGTGCAGCGGTAGGCGCGGAGCTCGACACCCGCGGCGGCCGCCTCGCGCACGGCGGCCGCGAAGTCCGGGTCCGCCTCCGCCCAGGGCACGAGGCGCGTGGCATCGTCGCGCTGCACGAACCAGACGACGGCGGCGCGGCCCCCGGCGGCGGCCCTGCGGGCCAGCAGGCGCAGGTGGCGGGCGCCCCGCCGCGTCGGCGCGTCCGGAAAGAGGGCCACGCCATCGTCGACGCGGTTGCAGGACTTCACCTCGACCAGGCAGTCGCCCACCAGGAAGTCGATCCGCTCCCCCTCGACGGCCACCTCCGCGCGCCAGGCTGCGCGGTTCCGCGCTGTGGCAAGGCAGGCCGCGAACAGGCGGTTGGGCAGGTGGGCATCGAGGCCGACCCAGCGGCCGGCGGCCCGGATCAGCAGCAGGCTGCCGTCCGTGCGGCGGCCGGGCGCGGTGCGCAGGTCCGCCAGACCGAGGGCGCCCGGCACCAGCAACTCGCGCATGCGGCCGGAATTGGCCAGGTGGAGGTAGAGCGTGGCGCCGCCCGCGCTGGCCCGGACGGCGTAGCGGTTGACGCGCTCGAGGAACTCGACGGGCACCAGGTCGGGCGGCAGGAGGACCATCAGTCGTTCAGTCGGAGGTAGAGCGGGGCACCGCCCGCCCCGGCCCGGACCGCGTAGCGGTTGACGCGCTCGAGGAACTCGACGGGCACAGGGTCGGGCGGCAGGAGTACCATCAGTCGTTCAGCTCGGGGCGGCGGCCCGTGACCAGGTACACCACGGACTCGGCGAGGTTGGTCGCGTGGTCGGCGACGCGCTCCAGGTGGCTGGCCACAAAGAGCAGGTGCGTACCCTGCCGGATGCTCCCGGGGTCCTCGATCATATAGGTCAGCAGCTCGCGGAACACCTGGCCGTAGAGGCCGTCGAGGTCGTCGTCCAGGCCCGCCGCGGCCTGCGCCGCCTGGGCGTCGTGAGCGGCGTAGGCCGCGCAGCAGCGGTCCAGCATGGCGGACGCCAGGTGGGCCATGCGCGGGATGTCGATCAGCGGCTTGATCAGCGGGTCCGTGCCAATGCGCAGGCTGGTCTTGGCGATGTCCGCCGCGTGGTCGGCCACCCGCTCCAGGTCGGTCGCCATCCGCAGGGCCGCGTTGATCTCGCGCAGCTCGGCCGCATCCAGGCGCCGCTCCGCGAGCAGGCGCAGGCACCGCGTCTCGATGTCCTGCTCCATGGCGTTGATCTCCCGGTCGCCTTCGACCACGCCGCGCGCCAGGTCGGGCAGCCGCTCGCCCAGCGCGCGCACGGCGTTCTCCACGGCCGTGCGCGACCGCTCGCCCATGCGGACCACCATCGCCTGGATGTCGGGCAGACCCGTGCTCGTGCTCATGTGCCCTTCACCAGGATATCGCCGATGAGGTCGGCTGCCCGCCCGATGGCCGCACCCACGGCCCGCAGGCTGGCGAAGACCTCGCGGGCCAGCAGCCCGTCGGAGCCGGGCAGGTGGCTGAAGGCATGCTGCAGGCCGTAGCGGTAAAGGTTGCTCACCTCATTCTCCAGTCGCTTGGCGCGGCGCGCCGCCTCGGCCGTCTCCGGCCCGTCGCCGGCGATGCCCGCGACCGCCCGCTCCAGGGCGGCGGCCGCCTCCGCCACGGCCTTGGTCATCTCGTGCAGGTGGGCGCTCTCGCGCACCTCGAAGACGGCGATGCCCAGCAGGGCCTCCAGGGCCGCGTCAAGGATGTCATCGAGCAGGCGGCTCAGGGCGAAGAGGTCCTCGCGGTCCATGGGCGTGACGAAGGTGTTGTGCAGCTCGTCGACGAGCCGGCGGCGCAGGGCATCGCCCTCCGCCTCCAGGGTGGTCATCTCCCCCGCCACCGCCGGCTCGCGCTGCTCCTCGTAGCGCCTCAGCAGGTCGGCGCCGCGCCGGGCCTGGGTCGCCTGCTCGGCCAGCAGGCGCCCGAAGGTGCGGTCGCGCGGAAAGAGCAAATCGCGCCACGCCACTTCCCCGACCCTCCCCTGCCCCGCGCGGCCGGCTCAAGGCGGCGGGCCCCCCAGGCCGGCCGCGCGCACGGCCCGC
>DAHVAF010000070.1 GCA_027314765.1 Clostridia bacterium
AATGCTTCCGGACCAGGCCTTTCTCGACAGACGGAGTCTGTATGCGACGTTCGGCGCCTGGATGACGCGCGACTTCGAGGTACGAAGTGAACCTCGGGCGCAGCACACGTAGCATTGATACCTTCGAGCGCCTGTGCCAGACGTTCATCGATCGAGAGAGGAGAGAGGCTTGGGGACGCGCGCACACCGAGCGAACATCCTCCCGAAGTCATGGAGATCGGTGAAGCCCCGGATGAACCACCCCACGGGTAGTCTGGATGGTTCGCGGGCCCTTTACCGCTCCCGCGCCGCCGCGAACCGGGCGATCGCCGCCAGCGTGGCTCCCCGCGCCCCGAACGGCGCCAGAGCGGCCGCCGCCCGCTCGGCGACACCCCTCGCCCGCGCCCGCGCGCCCTCCAGCCCCAGCCGGTCCACGTACGTCGGTTTGCCCAGCCGCGCGTCGGCGCCGGCCACCTTGCCCAGCGCCACCGTCTCCCCGACCACGTCGAGCACGTCGTCGGCGATCTGGTAGCAGAGCCCGAGGTCGCGCCCGTACGAGGACAGCGCCGCCGCCTGCCCCGCGTCGGCACTCGCGAGCTCGCCGCCGATGGCCACGGCGGCATGGATCAGGGCCCCCGTCTTCAACCGCTCCATGGCTTCCAGCGCCTCCACATCGGGCGTGCCGGCCAGGTCCAGGGCCTGCCCCCCGGCCATGCCCAGGCTCCCCGACGCCCCGGCCAGCAGAGCCGTGGCGGCCAGCTGCCGCGCCGCCGGCACCCCCCGCAGCGGCCGGGCGATGGCGCAAAACGCCAGCGTCTGAATGGCGTCGCCCGCCAGCAGGGCGAGGGCCTCGCCGAACACCCGGTGGCAGCACGCCCGGCCGTGCCGCAGCTCCCCGTCGTCCATGGCGGGCAGGTCGTCGTGCACCAGCGAGTAGATGTGGATGAGCTCCAGAGCGGCCGCGGCCGGCAGGACCCGCTCCGCGGCCGCATCCCCGCCCACAGCCCGCGCCGCCTCAATGCACAGCGTCGGGCGCAGCCGCTTGCCGCCCTCCAGCACGGCGTAGCGCATCGCGCGGTGCAGATCGGTCGGCGGCTCGTCCTCGGGCGGCAGCAGCGCCGCCAGCACCGGCTCGATCACGGCCGCGCCGCGGCGCAGGGCGTCCTCCCCGAGGTGGCTCACGCGCGCTCCTCCTCGGACCGTGCCTCCTGCAGGCCCGCCATGGGCCGCAGCACCGGCCGCCCCGCCTCGTCCAACGTCAGCTGGTCGATGCGCCGCTCGGCCTCGTCCAGCCGCGCGGAGGCCGCGCGCATCAGCCCGACCCCGCGCTCGAAGAGGCGCATCGACTCGTCCAGGCTCAGATCGCCGTGCTCCAGGCGCGCGACGATGGCCTCCAGCTCCGAGACGGCGTCCTCGTAACTCGGGCTCACCTCGGCTCGGGACGCGGAATCGAGGCTCTCCGCCACGTCGCATCGACCCTTTCTACACGGGCCAGCAGGCGGCCCTGGTGCAGCAGCACCTCGATCGCGGCCCCCGGCGCCGTCTGCTGCGCATCTCGCAGCACAACCCCGCCGCCCGCGGGGCCCGTCCCGCCGGTCCCGCCCGCCCCTCCTGCCCCGCCCGCCCCTCCTGCCCCTCCTGCCCCTCCTGCCCCATCCACCGTGCGCGCGATGGCATACCCGCGCGCCAGCACGGCGAAGGGCGACAGCGCCTGCAGACGGTCGGCCAAGCCCCCGATGGCCATGCGGTCGTGCGTCCCCCGCTGGCGCAGCGCCGCCAGCAGCCGCTCGCCCGCCCGGTCCAGCCGCTCCCGCGCGACCTCCAGCGGCGCGGACGGCCGTGCCAGCACGCGCCGCCCCGCCAGCCCATCCAGCCGCTGCCGCTCCCGCCGCAGCCGCGCCCGCATCGCCCGCTGGCTGCGCTCCGCCAGGCTGGCCAGGCTGCGGTCGAGCACCGCCCGCTCCGGCACCGCCATCTCCATGGCCGCCGACGGCGTGGGGGCGCGCAGATCCGCCGCAAAATCGGCGATCGTGAAGTCGGTCTCATGCCCGACGGCCGACACCACCGGCACGGGACACTCCCGGATGGCCCGCGCCACGCCCTCGTCGTTGAAGGCCCAGAGCTCCTCCAGCGACCCGCCGCCCCGCGCCACCACGCAGAGGTCCAGCCCCAGGTCCGGCCCCCCCGCCTGCCGCAGCCCCCGCACGATGCTCGCCGGCGCCTCCGGCCCCTGCACGAGCACAGGGATCACGACGAGGTGGAGGTTGGGGTACCGGCGCAGCCCCACCCGCACCATATCGCGCAGCGCCGCCCCCGTGGGCGAGGTCAGGAGCCCGATCCTCCGCGGCAGCTTTGGCAGCGGCCGCTTCGCGGCCGCGTCGAACAGACCCTCAGCCTGCAGCTTGGCCTTGAGCCGCAGGAAGGCCGCGTGCAGATCGCCCTGCCCGGCCGGCTGCATGGCCCGCACGTAGAGCTGGTACTGGCCGTCCCGCTCGAACACGCCGATGTCCCCGCGGCAGATGACCTGCTGCCCTGGCCCCGGCTCGAAGGTCAGCCCCGCCGCGTGCGTGCGGAAGAAGACGCAGCGCAGCGTCGCGTTCGCGTCCTTCAGGGTGAAGTAGATGTGGCCGGAGGTGTGGCGCTTGTAGTTGCTGACCTCGCCCGCCACCGAGACGGCCTGCAGCGCCGGCTCGCCCTCCAGCCGGTCCTTGACCAGGCGCGTCAGCTGGCTGACGGTGAGGGCTACGCGCTCGAGGACCATGCCCGCGCGGCCTCCAGGGTGTTGCGCAGCAGCAGGGCCCGTGTCATCGGCCCCACCCCGCCGGGTACCGGCGTCAGCTCGGCGGCCTCGGCCACCGCCGGATCGACGTCGCCCACCAGCCCGTCGTCGGTCCGCGTGATGCCCACATCGATGACGGCCGCCCCCCTCCGCACCATCTCCGGCCGGATGAGCCCCGGGCGGCCCGTCGCCGCCACGAGGATGTCGGCCTGACGGGTCATGGCCGGCAGGTCGGCCGTGCGCGAGTGGCAGATCGTGACCGTGGCATTGGCGTGCAGCAGCAGCAGCGCCACTGGCCTGCCCACCAGGGTGCTGCGGCCCACCACGACCGCGTGCCGTCCCGCCACGGGGATCTCGTAGAAGCGGAGGATCTCCATGACCCCGAGCGGCGTGCAGGGCACAAATCCCGGCTCGCCGCGCAGAAGCCGCCCGGCCTGCAGCGGCGTGAGCCCGTCCACGTCCTTGCGGGGGTCGACGAGCGCCGACGCTTCGGCCGCGTCCAGCTGGCGCGGCAGCGGCTGCTGCACGAGGATCCCGTGCACCTCGCGGTCGGCCGACAGCTCCTCCAGCGTCTGCACCAGCCGCTCGCGCGTGCAGTCCTCGGGCAGCCGCACCAGGCGCGAGGTGATCCCGACGCGCTCGCAGTCGCGCTGCTTGCCCGCCACGTAGACCTCGGAGCCCGGGTCGCTCCCGACGAGGACCGCCGCCAGGCACGGCCTCACGCCGCGGTCGCGCACCAGCGCCCTGACCCCCGCGGCGACCTCCTGGCGCATGGCCTTCGCGACCGGCCGCCCGTCCAGCTCCCTCACGATGAGACCCTCGTCGTGTTCATGGTCACCTCTTCGCGCCCGGCGGGGCCTCCCCCTCCGCCGGTCCGGTCGGAGGGGGGGACCCCGCCTTGCCGGTGCGGCCGCGCCGGACCGGGCCGGCACCACGGGGGGCGGCTGGCCCCGCCGCGGGGCCACCGCTCCCGCGCCCCGCACGCCCGCCGCCCTTGCCTTCCGATCCCCCTGCACCCACGCCCCGCCTGCCACTGCCGGCGGGCTGCTGCCACCCGCTCGCCTTCGTCGGGCTGCCCGCACCCCGCCCGCCGCCCCCGGCGGCCTTCTGCTGGCCCCCCGCCGTCGCCGGCCGACCCGCGCCCTGGCGACCGGCCCGC
>DAHVAF010000073.1 GCA_027314765.1 Clostridia bacterium
CGAGAAGCTGCAGGGTTACCTCGATACCTTCGGCCGCCTGCGCGACGCCCACCGGGCGGATGTGGTGCGGGTGCTCCGCGCCTGGTACACGGACGCCAACGCGCTCGTGCGCCTGAAGGTGGACGAGGCGATCCGCGAGCAGCGCGCGCCGCTTCTGGCCACGATCGTCCGGCAGGGTGTGCGGGAGGGCGTCTTCACGCACGCGGACTCGGCGACGGCCGGCGAGGTCCTGGTGTCGCTCCTGAACGGCATGGAAAGCGCCCACGCCCGGCTACTGCTCCGCATGCCGCCGGATGTGGTCGAGGCGGTCGTCGCGGCCCATGCGGCCTACATGCAGGCGATCGAGCGCGTGCTCGGCGCACCCGCGGGGTGCTTCACCCGGCTGAAGGCGGAGACCGTCCGACCGTGGATCGCCGTCCTCGAGAGGGGTGACGCGTGATGCTCTTGGTCAGGGGCCTTCTGGTGTCCGTCGCGAGTATCGTGTTCATCGGGGCGCTGCTGTTCGTTCCGGCAGGGACGATGCAGTGGCCGGCGGGCTGGGTCTTTCTCGTCCTGATCCTTGCGTGGTCGGTCGTCCAGATGGTGGACCTCAACCGGACGAGCCCAACCCTGCTTCAGCAGCGCCTCAGCCCGCAGAACGCCGCTCTCTATGGCTATCTGGTCTTCGTGGTGTGGGCCGTGCTCATGCCCCTGGACGCGATGAGGTTTCATTGGTCGCACGTGCCCCTGGCCGTCCAGATCGTGGGCGGCGCCGTCCTGACGGCCTCGTTCCCGCTCATCGTCCTGACCTTTCGCGAGAACGCCTTCGCCGTGCCCGAGGTGCGGGTCCAGGCCGAGCAGAAGGTGATCTCCACCGGGCTGTACGGCCACGTGCGCCATCCGCTCTATGGCGCCGCCGTCTTTTTCATGATCGGCACACCGCTTCTGCTGGGGTCGTGGTACGGCCTGCTTGGCGCCGCGGTCTTCATCGGGTTTCTGGCGTTCCGAGCCGTCGGCGAGGAGCGCCTCCTGCGCGCCGAATTGCCCGGCTACCCCGAGTACATGGCGAAGGTGAAGTATCGCTTCATCCCGTACATCTGGTGATCATGGACCCTTCTCCGGCCGAGCAGGCTGCCCATCTTACGGCGGCGGCGGCCGATCTGGCAGACGCCGGCCCGTCCCCCGGACGCGAAGGTGACCACCCAGTGGACGGCGCGTGAGGTCATCGCGCACCTCATCGGCTGGAACCGGCTCTACGTCGGCGGCTGTCAGGCGATCCTCGCGGGTCGCGTGCGGGCCTACTACGCGGATCCCGGCCCGAACTTCGGCAAGATCAACGCCATCCTGGTGGCACGCCACGGGCGCGGCGACATGGACGGCTTGCTGGCGGATCTGCGCGCGTCGGCGGCGGATCTGGCGGCCTACATCGGGCCGCTGCCGCAGGCGCCCTGGGCTGCCGACCGTGGCGTGCGCCAGGGCGGTCGCGTGCTGACGGTTCAGCGCGCCGTCGACGCGCTGATCGAGGACTATGGCCACCACCGGGTCCAGATGGCGGGCCACCGCAGGGCGCGGGCCGCCGTCGCGCACGAGATCCCCGCACGCGCCGCCCTGCAGCTGCAGATCGGCGAGGTGGTGGATCTCGGCGAGCGCGACAAGGAGTGGCCTGAGTTCGTGTTCGTCACGACCACGCATGGCGCGGGGTGGGTGCCCGCCCGCCACCTGCGCGTCTCCGGGTC
This sequence comes from Clostridia bacterium, assembly GCA_027314765.1. Classification (GTDB taxonomy): domain Bacteria; phylum Bacillota; class Sulfobacillia; order RBS10-35; family JAJYVM01; genus JAJYVM01. The sequence continues at coordinate 1,716 of DAHVAF010000073.1, forward strand.
GGGCGCCGTGGTCGAGGTGCCGTACGACACGACGGAGCTCGCCACGCGTGCCGGGGAGGTGCTGGACATCCTCGCCGAGGACCGTCAGAGCGGCTGGCTCTGGTGCCGCGCGGCGGATGGCCGGGAGGGCTGGGTGCCGGTCAGGACCCTCGACGAGCGATGAAGACGAACTCCAGCCCCGGCCGGTCGGGGGCGCCGCGGACCTCGTCGACCGTGTAGCCGGCCTCCGCCCGCGCGTGGGCGACCTCGGCGCGGCCGCGGAAGCGCAGCGTGGAGTCCGACGTCAGGACGGCGCCATCATCGAAGGCATACGTGTAGCGAAAGCTGACCAGGCCCTCACGCACTTCGGTCAACGCGCAGGTCCGGGTGACGCCCGGGATCCCCTCCCGGCGCCCGTCCCATGGCAGCCATCCCCTGGCCGCAGGGTCCCGCGTCTCGAAGACCAGGTGGCCGCCGGGCCGCAGGGCGGCGGCGATCCCGCGCAGGGTGGCCAGCCAGTCCGCATCGTCGATGAACACCTGCGCCACGTTGCCCGTCATGACGGCCAGGTCGACCTGAAGCGGCGGAAGGCTGGTGGCGTCCCCGTGCAGCCAGCGCACGCCGTCGGCGTCGGGCTTGGTCCGGGCCACCGCAAGCGACGCCGCGGCCGGGTCGACGCCCACGACCTCCAGGCCGCGCCGGGCCAGCCGGCAGGCGAAGGTGCCCGTGCCGCAGCCCACGTCCAGCACGCTTCGAGCGCCAAGCTCATCGATGATCAGGGCCTCATAGACGTCGAGGTCGGGGCGCGCCGTCTCGAAGGCGTCGTAGACGGCGGCCAGCTTCGCGTCGGCGAAGAGGGCGTCCGGCATCAGCGCGCCACAGGCCGCGTGGCCTCGCAGGCATCGCGTACGCGGCCACGGGTGCCAGAGTCAGGGCCGGCGGTCGGTCTGCGCGATGCGCTCTCCCACCATGCGTCGACGAACCTCATCGTGCCACCATCAGGCAATCCGCCGCCACGCAGCCCTGCTCCCGCACCAGCAGGGGGTTGATGTCCAGCTCGGCGATCCGGTCGCCGTGCGCGGCGATCAGCTGCGAGACCTTCACGATGGCGTCCGCCACCGCGTCCACATCCAGCGCCCCCCGGCCGCGGAAGGGGCCAAGCAGCCGCGCGGAGCGCAGCCTCGCAGTCATGGCCCGGGCCTCGGCCGGCCCGACGGGCGCCACCTCAACCGCCACGTCGCCCAGCGCCTCGGTGTTCACGCCGCCGAGCCCGAAGACGACCGTCGGCGGGCTGCCGGCCCTGGCGCCGATCAGGAACTCGACCCCGCGCACCATCTCCTCCAGCAGCACGGCCTCCACCGCGAAGCCGGCCCGCCGGGGACCCTCGCGCACCGCCGCGACGGCCGCGATGAGGGCCTCGTCGGAGGCCACACCCACGACGACCCCGCCGTGGCTGGACTTGTGGGGCACGCCCACAGCCTTCACGACCAGGGGGTAGCCGAGCTCGCGCGCGGCGGGGATCGGGTTGCCCGTCACGACGGCCGACCGCGGCACGGCGACGCCGATGCGGGCCAGCACGGCCTTGGCGGCGGGCTCATCGAGCGCTCCGGCCAGCAGGCGCGCCACCTCGGGGTCGGGCGCGGCCGCCTCCGGATGGTCGGGCAGCGAGCCCTCCGCGAACGCGAAGAGGTGGCGGATGGCCCGCACGGAGGGGGCCAGGCCCTGCAGCGGGATGACGCCGTCCTGCTCGTACGGCTCGCGCGCCTCGGGCGGCCAGTGGGCGAGGCTGCTGACCACCACGATCGGCTTGCCCGTGGCGGCCCGGGTCCGCGCGGCAGCCTCCCTCATGCCGTCCCAGCGGCTGAGGAGTGTCTCGGACGCGCCAAGTGGCGCGTCCAATATCGTCGCGACGAGCCCCACGTCCGGCTCGTTGGCCAGCGCCCGCATGGCGGGCTCGTACAGGGGCGGGTTGCCCCAGCCCGTGGCCGTGTAGTCGAGGGGGTTCTGGGGGCTGGCGTACGACGGCAGGATCGCCTTCAGGTGGGCGACCGTCTCCGGGCGGAGGGGTGGGACGCGCAGGCCGGCGTCGGCGGCCAGGTCGGCGGCCAGGCCGCACTCGCCGCCGGAGGAGGCCATGAAGGCGGCGCCGGCGGCCGGGGGCATGCGGTCGGGGACGCAGGCGGCCAGCAGGCGGCAGGTGGTGGCCAGCTCGTCGAGGTCGTGGACGGCGATGGCGCCGCCGCGGCGGAAGATGGCCTGCCACACGCTGTCGTCGCCGGCCAGCGACCCCGTGTGGGAGCGGGCGAGGGCGGCGCCAAGGTTGCTGCGGCCGACCTTGAGCACGACGACGGGCTTGCCGGCGGCCCGGGCCCTGCGGGCGGCGGCCACCAGGCGCATCGGGTCGCGGGCGCCCGCGACCACCAGGGCCAGGACCGTGGTCGCCGGATCCCCGGCCATCCAGTCCGCGAAGTCGGCCACATCCAGAACGGCCTGGTTGCCGCAGGAGACCAGGTAGGAGAGCTCAAGGCCGCGGTGGTTGCCGAGAAGGTGGTTGGCCAGCTGGCCGCTTTGCAGCACGGCGCCCACGTGGCCGGGGCGGCGGCGCGCGCGCGTCAGCAGGGCCCAGCCCGGCAGGAAGCCGTCCACAAAGCCGGTGACCCCGAGGCAGTTGGGGCCGACGACCGGCAGGTCGCGCTCGGCCGCGGCGGCGCGCACCTCCGCCTGCAGGGCCTGCTCCTCGGCCTCCGCGAAGCCGGCTGCGTAGACGACGGCGGCGCCGCAGCCCAGCGTCCCGGCCTGGGAGATCAGGCCGGGCACCGTGGCCGCGGGCGTGGCGATCACCACGAGGTCGGGGGGCTGGGGCAGGTCGGCCAGGGACGGGAAGCAGGGCAGGCCCAGGATCTCGCGGTGCCGCGGGTTGACGGGGTAGAGGGCGCCCGTGTAGCCGAAGGCGCGGCCGTTCTCCAGGGTGTTCGTGCCGTAGCCGCCGCTCGGCGAGGCGCCGACGACGGCCACGGTCCGCGCGTGAAAGAGGCGGTCGAGGCGCGCCATCGCCCTACCGCCCCTCGAACTTGGGCTTGCGCCGCTCGTAGGCGGCCTTCAGGCCCTCGCCGCTGTCGTACGTCACGTGGCAGAGTTCGCCGGCTGCCTTCTCCTGGGCCAATTCGGCCTCCAGATCGAGCTGCCAGGAGCGGTCGAGGTTCTTGCGCGCGAGGCCGATGGCCACGGTCGGCCCCTCGGCCAGGCCGCGGGCGAAGGCGTGGGCCTCCTCGATCAGGGCTTCCGGCTGGACGAGCCGGTTCAGCAGCCCGAAGCGGTGGGCCTCCTCGGCGTCGATGATGCGGCCGGTCAGGATCATCTCCGCCGCGCGCGCGTGGCCGATGATGCGCGGCAACAGGTAGGTGCCGCCGGCGTCCGGGACGGTGCCGACGTTGATGTAGGCCTCGCCGAAGCGGGCGTGGGTGCTGCCGATGCGGACGTCGCAGGTCAGGGTGAGGTCGCAGCCGCCGCCGACGGCGACGCCGTTGACGGCGGCCACCAGCGGCAGGCGGTAGCGGCGCAGGCGCAGGATGAGGGCGTGCATCAGGGGCACCCAGCCGAGGCCCGGCTCGGCCTCGCCGGAGCGCTCGTACCACTCCTTGACGTCGGCCCCGGCGGAGAAGGCGCGCCCGGCGCCCGTGAACGCGAGGCAGCGCACGTCGCGGCGGCCGTCGACCTGGTCGAGGATCTGCTGCAGGTCGATGATGGTGGTCCGGCTGATCGCGTTGAGCCGTTCGGGCCGGTTGAGGGTCACCCAGCCGACGCCCTCGCGCACCTCGAACAGGATGTTCGCCACTTCTGCTCACCCCCGGGGGGGCCTTTCTCCGCCCCGGGGGAACGTCCTTCCGAGCTACGGATTCGCTCCCTGCAGGGGCTGGCCGGCCAGGCTCTGGCCGCCCTGGGTCAGGTAGAGCCAGTACGCGTAGCCGCTGCGCACCTGGTCGCTGGAATCGGCGCCGGGGTTGGCGACCGAGTACGGCGTGCCGTTGGGGTCGCTGAACCAGGCGACGGACTGAACGCCCGCCAGCAGATCGCTCACGGGCTCCTGGGCAGCGGACGTCGACGGGCCGACCAGGTTCCAGCCCTGCTGCAGGGGCAGGGTGGCGCCGGGCGCCGGCGGGCCGGAGCTGGCCGCCGGCGTCAGGGTGGCCGTCGTCGTCGCGTTGACGTAGACAAAGAGGCCGGACATAGCCTGCAGCTCGTCAAGGCGCCAGCGTCCACCCCGCTGCGGGCCGATCTCAAGCCAGCGGCCGTCCGTGTATGCGTATGCGGCCAGCAGGGTGTGCTGGCTGTCCGCGATGATGTCGGCGAGATCGGTGTCCGCCAGCGGGAAGGGGACCGAGAGCGTGTTCCAGCCCGGCTGCAGCGTGCGGATCACGGGCGCGAGGCCCGCCCCGTAGGTGAAGGCGGCCGGCTCGCTCGTGCCGCAGCTGGTGGCCGCCGCGTCGGTGCATGTGGTGGTGACGGTGACGTCGACCGTTCCGCTGGCGGCGGGCGCGGTTGCCGTCATCTGGGTCCCGTCGGGGCTGACCGAGAGCACGCTGCCCGGCGTGCCGCCGAAGCTGACCGAGGCGACTGTCTGCAGGCCGGTGCCGGTCAGGGTCACCTGGGTGCCGGCCTGGCCGTGGGTCGGGCTGATGGCCGCGATCGCAGGCAGCGGCAGATAGGTGAAGCGGTCGCCGGGGTTCGCGGCGCTGGTGCCGCAGGCGGCGACGCCGCAGGGAACCGTGACGGTGACGTCCACCGTGCCGGTGCCCGCGGGTGCGGTCGCCGTGATCTCCTCGTCGCCGGCGACCGTGAAGCCTGTGGCACGGGCGGCGCCGAAGTCCACGGCGACCGCGCCCGTGAACCCGGAGCCTGTGATCTGGACGGCGGTGGCGCCGGCCGCCGGGCCGACCACGGGCGATATGTCGGTCACCGTGGGCGCAGGCGCCGCGCCCGGCGTGACCCCGTTGGTCTGGGCGGCCGGTCCGGTCCCGGCGCCGTTGCTGGCGACGACGGCGAACGTGTAGGTTGTGCCGTCCGTCAGCCCGGAGATGGTCGCCTGATAGACGCTGGTTGTCACGGTGAAGTTGCCTGGCGCGGAGCTGACGGTGTAGCTGGTCGCGGCGCTGCCGGTGACCGGCGGCTGCCAGGTGATGGTCGCTGCGCCGGCGCCGGCCGTGGCCGCGACATCCGTGGGTGCGCCGGGGATCCCCACCCCCGTTGGGGTCACGGGGCCTGAGGCCGCGGTCGGCCCGGTGCCGGCACCGTTGACCGCCGCGACGTCAAACGTGTATTGGGTGCCGTTGGTCAGCCCGGTGATGGTGGCCTGGTAGACGCTCGTGGTCACCGTGAAGTTGCCCGGGAGCGAGGTCACCACGTACCCCGTCACGCCGCCGGAGAGCGGTGGCTGCCAGGAGACCGTCGCCGAGCCGTCGCCGGCGGCGGCGGTGACGCCGGTGGGCGCGGGCGGGAGGTTGGGCGTGGCGATGACCGTCTCGCTCAGGGACGGCGAGCTGGACCCCGCGTAGTCCTCGTCGCCGGAGTAGAGCGCCACGACCGACGCTGTGCCGGCCGGCAGGCTGCTGGTCGTGCAGGCGGCTTGCCCGGAGGCGCCGACGGGGACGCCGGCGCAGATCGGGCCGCCGTATACGCTGAAGCTCACCGTTCCGCCGCCCGACAGCGGAGAGACCGTGGCCACAAATGTCAGGGGCTGACCCTGCGGCGCCGGGTTGGCGGTCGCGGTGAGCGAGGTTGAGGTGGCCGCCGGGCTCACCGTGAAAGTTGCCGTCGCCGTGCCCGGCGCATGCGCGCTGTCGCCGCCCTGGGCGGCCGTGACAGTGCAGGTTCCGGCTGACAGGAGGGTGACGGGGATGGAGTCCTCACCGCCGCCGCTGCACGCGCCGGAGGCCACGAGGCTGACGGGAGTCAGGCCGGCGCTGGAGGTGGCCGCGACCCCGAACGGCCCGTCGCCGTATGCGGCCGCCGCCGGAATACCGCTGAAGGTGAGGACCTGGGGCGGCAGCGCCACATTGAGGGTGAAGGCCTGGGAAGCGGCCGGCGCAACGCCGTTGTCCGCCGTCAGCGTGACGGGGTAGCTGCCGGCGGTCCCGGTCGCGGGCGCGCCAGCGAGCGTGGCCGTGCCGTCCCCGTTGTCGGTGAACGTCACGCCGCCAGGCAGGGCGCCCGTCTCCACGATACTGGGATCGGGCGGGCCGGAGGCCCTGATCGTGAATGTGCCGGAGCTGTCGATGGTGAAGGTCGTGGCGGCCGCCGAGGTGAAGGCGGGCGGCTCCGGCGTCTGATACGTGTAGGTGAGGCTGTTGCTGGTCTGGCCCGCGATGGTCACGACGACGGGCACCCTGCCGCTGCCGGCCGGGGCGGTGACCGTGATCGAGCTCTGCGTCGCGGTCAGGACGGGCGCGGTCAGGGCACCGAACATGACGATCGGTGTCAGGCCGAAGTTGGTGCCGGTCAGCACCACCTGACCGCCGCCCGTGGTGAGCCCGGCCGCGGGCGCGATGCCGGCCAGCGTGGGCGGGTCGTACGTGTAGGTCAGGCCACCGCTGATCTGGCTGCCGGCGGTGACCACCACGATCACGGCGCCCTGACCGGCCGGCGCCGTCACCGTGATGGAGGTGTCCGTGCTGCTGACGACCGTTGCGCCGGTGCCGTCAAACGTCACGGTAGGTGCGGCTCCGAACCCGCTGCCGTCGATCACGACCAGGTTGCCACCGACTGTGGGCCCGTGGTCCGGGACGATGGACGCCACGCTGGGCGGAGACGCGTACGTGTAGCTGACGCTGTTGCTGGACTGGCCGCCTGCCGTGACGACCACAAGGACGGCGCCCGCCCCGGCGGGCGCGGCGACCTTGATCGACGTTTGCGTGCTGCTGACGATGGGCGCCGTCGCCGTGCCGAACGTCACGCTGGGGGATGTGCCGAAGTTGCTGCCGGCGATGACGACCAGGTTGCTACCAACCGTGGGCCCGCCGTCCGGGCTGATGGAGGTGATCGCTGGCGCGTCGTAGGTGTATGTCACGGCGTTGCTCGTCTGGCCCGCCACGCTGACGGCTACCGGGACCCCGCCCACGCCGGCGGGCGCCGTGACCGTGATCGACGTTTGCGTGCTGCTGACGACGGTCGCGGTGGCGGTGCCGAACGTAACTGTGGGCGAGGTGCCGAAGTTCCTGCCGGCGATGACCACCTGGTTGCCACCGTCCGCGGGCCCGCCGTCCGGGCTGATGGAGCTGATCGTCGGCGCGTCGTAGGTGTAAGTGACGCCGTCGCTCGTCCCGCCGGGGACGGTCACCACGACGGCGGCAGTGCCTGCCCCCGACGGCGCGATCGCGACGATCGCGGACTGGCTCACGCTGACAATCAAGGCGGCCACGCCGTCAAACGTCACGCTGGACGATGGGCCGAAGCCGCTCCCGTTGACCGTGACCTGGTTGCCGCCCGCCGTCGGACCGTGAGCGGGGCTGAGCGAGGTGATCACCGGAGCGCCGACCGGCGTGATGATCACTTCGGGTGTCGCGGTGGCAGCGGTGGACACCGTGGAGTTGATGGCTGCCGCCTCGACAAAGCTGGACCCAGCCCCGCCGCCCCCGCCGGCGCCGTTCAAACTTGTGCAGCCACCCGACCCGCCGCCGCTGCCGCCGATCCAGCCCGCACCGCCCCCGCCGCCGTTCTCGGAGTCGCCAGCCAGCGTACTCTGAGCCGCGCCGCCGACACCCGGCCCGCCCGCCGAGCCGCCCTCGCCGCAGCTGGGGCTCCCCGGGCCCGGCGAAGCCGGCAGGGCGCCGCCCAGACCGCCGTCACCACCCTGGCCGCCGTTGGCCTCGTCGGCGCCGGCGCCACCGGAGCCGGGCCCGGTGACCGCCATGTTCCCCGCATTGCCGCCGGCACCGCCGACCCAGACGCCACTGCCCGTTCCCGGGAGCACGTCTTCGCAGCCGCCCCCTCCACCCCCGGCCACCAGCAGTCGCGGATCCGTCGCGGGGTCGGCCGTGTCGTTGCAACCGGCCGTCCCCGGTGCGCACACGTCGAGCGCGGACTCGCCGCCGCCGGCGCCGCCGTACGGCGACCCCCCGCCACCGGTGCCAACCTCCACGTACAGGGTGCTGACACCGCTGGGTGGCGGGATGGTGGCGGTCACCTCCGCCCCCATCCCGGGGGCGGCCGGTAGCGAGGCGCCGTCGCCGGCCGAGATTCCGGCGGCACCCACCAGCGTCACCTGGAGGCTGGTCGTGCCGGCGGGGATCGAATACTGGCCAGTCGCAGTGAACGTGGCTGTCTGTGTCGCGGCGGCGGCCGGGACCCCTCCGGCCCCAGCCACAACGATGGCAGGCGCCGCCAGGATGGCAGCCGCCAGCAGCCACTGGCGCAATCCCGCGGGTGGACGCACGGTTGGTCCTCCTCCGCCAACAGGGTCGGGTCGGGGTGGGGACGGCACCTGCCGACCGTTCGACATGATCTGGCAGGACCCTCCATGTCGGGTGCTGGCTCATTTCCCGGTTCCCAGAGGTGCTATCATCCCAGGCGGGGGGGCATGGCAGAAAGTGATCGACCTGGACGGGATCTTTCCGGCGGTGGCCACGCCGTTTGACGAGGCGGGCGAGGTGGAGTGGGATAGCCTGCGCCGCAACCTGAAGGGGTGGGCGGCCGCGCCGCTGGCCGGCTACCTGGCCCTCGGCTCGACCTCGGAGTTTCCGGCGCTCTCGCGCGACGAGAAGGAGCGGGTCATCGCCACCGTCATCGAGGAGGCGGCTGGCCGGACCGTCATCGTGCAGACCGGCGAGCAGTCGACCCGCGAGACCATCGCGTGGACGGCGCGCGCCGCCGAGCTGGGCGCGCAGGCGGCGCTGGTGGTCAGCCCGTACTACTATAAGGGCGCCATGACCGACAGGGCCCTGGAGCGCTTCTACCACGACGTCGCCGAGGCGTCGCCCGTCCCGATCATGGTCTACAACATCCCGCAGAACACCGGCGTGAACATCTCCGCCGCCGTGGTCTGCCGGCTGGCCGAGCACCCCAACATCATCGGCATCAAGGACAGCAGCGGCAACTACGGCCAGCTGCTCGACATCATCGCCGGCACGCCCGAGGGCTGGGGCGTCACGACGGGCGCCGCCTCGATGGTGTTCGCCGCCCTGGCGAGCGGTGGGCGAGGCGCGATCCTGGCAGCCGCGAACGCCCTGCCATTCGAGTACTGCGACATCCACCGCCTGGTGCGCGAGGGCGACATCCAGGGCGCGGCCGAGCAGCAGCGGCGCCTGCAGCACGTCGGCGGCCTGCTGAGCAAGTACGGGATCGCCGGCACGAAGGCGGCCATGGACCTGCTGGGCTACGCCGGCCGCCAGCCGCGCCTGCCGATGCTGCCCTGCGGCGACGCCGCCCGCGACGAGATCCTCAACGCCCTGCGCGAGGCGCAGCTGGTCAGATTGTAAGGCAGGATGTGGAAATTCCCGCGGCGAAGCCGCCGGGGGAAGGTGATCGGATGGACCGCGAGCTGCGGGCTTACCTCGAGGCGATGGAAGGTCGGCTGGCGACCAAGGCCGATCTCGATGGCCTGCGCCAGGACGTGGGCGCCCTGCGGGCTGAGATGGAAGCGCAGCGTGTGGAGATGACGGCGCAGCGGGCGGACACGACAGCCCTGCGGGATGAGATGGCGGCGCAGCGGGCGGACACGACAGCCCTGCGGGATGAGATGACGGGGCA
>DAHVAF010000074.1 GCA_027314765.1 Clostridia bacterium
TCATCAAGCTCGGCCCGGGGCTGCGCTACGCGGTGGACTGCGAGCGGTGCACGGGTTGCGCCGTGTGCGTCGAGCAGTGCCCCTGCCACGCCATCGAGATGGTGCCCGAGCCGGCCGCGCCGGGGGAGTGAGACCGCGATGCCGCGCGCGATGGACGGCAACACCGCCGTCGCCCATGTGGCCTACCGCCTGAACGAGGTCTGTGCGATCTTCCCGATCACGCCGTCCTCCCCGATGGCCGAGCTGGCGGATGAGTGGTCGGCGGCTGGCGTCGCCAACCTCTGGGGCCGGGTGCCCGTGGTGCAGGAGATGCAGAGCGAGGGCGGCGCGGCCGGTGCCGTCCACGGCGCCCTGCAGTCCGGGGCCCTGACCACGACCTTCACGGCCTCCCAGGGCCTGCTGCTGATGCTGCCCAACATGTACAAGATCGCGGGCGAGCTGAGCCCGACCGTCTTCCACGTGGCGGCGCGCTCCGTGGCCACCCAGGCCCTGTCGATCTTCGGCGACCACTCCGACGTGATGGCCGCGCGCGCCACGGGGTTCGCGATGCTGGCCTCCGGCTCGGTGCAGGAGGCGCACGACGGCGCCCTGATCGCGCAGGCGGCGGCGCTGCGGGCGCGTGTGCCGTTCGTGCACTTCTTCGACGGCTTCCGCACCTCGCACGAGGTCAACACGATCGAGCTGCTGACGGACCCGCAGATGCGGGCGATGATCGACGACGATCTTGTGCGCGCGCACCGCGCGCGCGCGATGAATCCTGAGCACCCTTTCGTCCGGGGGCTGGCGCATAACCCGGACACCTTCTTCCAGGCGCGCGAGACCGTGAACCCGTACTACCTCCGCGTGCCGGGCCTGGTGCAGGCGGTCATGGACCAGCTCGCCGCGGCCACGGGGCGGCGCTACCGCCTCTTTGAGTACGAGGGGGCTGCGGACGCCGACCGCGTGATCGTGGTGATGGGATCGGGCAGCGAGCCGGCGCGCGAGGCGGCCGCTGCGCTCAACGCCCGCGGGCAGCGGGTCGGCGTGCTGCAGGTGCGCCTGTACCGGCCCTTCGCCAGCGAGGTCTTCGCCGCCGCCCTGCCGGAGAGCGTGCGCGCCGTGGCCGTGCTGGACCGCACCAAGGAGCCGGGGGCGGCGGGCGAGCCGCTCTTCCTGGACGTGGTGGCGGCCCTCGCCCAGCGCCGGCCGCACGATCTGCCCCGGGTGGTGGGCGGGCGCTACGGCCTCTCGTCCAAGGAGTTCACCCCGGCCATGGCGCGCGCCGTCTTCGCGGAGCTGGCCAGGCCCGCGCCCCTGCACGGCTTCACGGTCGGCATCACGGACGATGTGACGCACACCAGCCTGGCGGTGGACCCCGGCTCCGACCCGGAGCCGGACGACGTGGTGCGGGCGGTGTTCTACGGCGTCGGATCGGACGGCACGGTCGGGGCCAACAAGAACAGCGTCAAGATCATCACCGAGCATGGCGGCCGCTACGCCCAGGGCTACTTCGTCTACGACTCGCGCAAATCCGGGACGGAGACGGTCTCCCACCTGCGCTTCGGCCCGCGCCCCATCCACGCCCCCTACCTCATCCGGCGGGCCAGCTTCGTGGCCTGCCACCAGTTCCCGCTGATCGAGCGCCACGACGTGCTGCACCTGGCGGCGCCGGGCGCCACCGTGCTCCTCAACAGCCCGTACGGGCCGGAGGAGGTCTGGGAGCACCTGCCCCGCTCCATGCAGCAGCGCATCCTCGACCTCGGCCTGCACCTCCATGTGGTCGACGCCTCCGCTGTGGCGCGCCGGGCGGGCCTGCCCGGCCGCATCAACACGGTCCTGCAGACCTGCTTCTTCGCCCTGGCCGACGTGATGCCCCTCGACGAGGCCGTGGGCCACATCAAGGACGCCATCCGCGCGACCTACGGCGGCAAGGGCGAAGATGTGGTGGCGCGCAACTTCGCGGCCATCGACCAGGCGCTGGCCGGCCTGGTCCAGGTGGTGACGCCTGGGGTGGTGACGGCTGTCCGCGACCGTGCCCCGCTGGTGCCCGACACAGCGCCGGCGTTCGTCCGGCAGGTCACCGCGGCCATGATGGAGGGCCGCGGCGACGAGATCCCGGTCAGCCTGATGCCGGCGGACGGCACCTTCCCGTCCGGCACCGCGCGCTGGGAGAAGCGGAGCGTCGCCGACGAGGTGCCGGTCTGGGACCCCGAGCGTTGCGTGCAGTGCGGCCGCTGCAGCTTCGTCTGCCCGCACGCCGCCATCCGGGTCAAGTACTGCGACGCCGACCGGCTCGAGGGCGCGCCCACGGGCTTCAGGTCCGCGCCGATCAACGTGCGCGGCTTCCCGGGGGTGCGCTTCACCCTGCAGGTCGCGGTGGAGGACTGCACGGGGTGTGGCCTCTGCGTGGAGGCCTGCCCGGTCGACGGCGCGATCGACCTGGCTGACAAAACCCCGCTGGTGCAGGCCGGCCGGGCCGACATGGCCTTCTTTGACTCCCTGCCCGTGAACGACCGCGCGCGGGTGGACTTCGCGAACGTGCGGGGCGTGCAGTTCCTGGAGCCCCTCTTCGAGTTCCCGGGCGCCTGCGCCGGCTGCGGCGAGACGCCCTACCTGCGCCTGCTGTCGCAGCTCTTCGGCGACCGGGCCCAGGTGGCCAACGCCACGGGGTGCTCCTCGATCTACGGCGGCAACACGCCGGCCACGCCCTGGTCCCAGAACGCCGAGGGCCGCGGGCCGGCCTGGTCCAACTCGCTCTTTGAGGACAACGCCGAGTTCGGGCTTGGCTTCCGGTTGGCCGCGGACCAGCACCTGGCCTTGGCCGTGGCCCTGGCGCGGCAGCTCGCGCCGCGCGTGGGCACCGACCTCGTCGAGCAAATCCTGGCGGCCCCCCAGGTCCAGGAGTCGGAGATCCGGGCGCAGCGGGCGCGCGTCGCGGAGCTGGTCCGCCGCCTGCAGACCCTTGGGGGCGACCCGGCCGCCAAGGACCTGCTGTCGGTCGCCGACCACCTGGTCCGGCGCAGCATCTGGATCGTCGGCGGCGACGGCTGGGCCTACGACATCGGCTACGGCGGCCTCGACCACGTGCTCGCCAGCCGCCGCGACGTCAACCTGCTGGTGCTGGACACGGAGGTGTATTCGAACACCGGCGGCCAGGCCTCCAAGGCGACGCCGCTCGGCGCCGTGGCCCGCTTCGCCTCCGCCGGCAAGCGCGTGGCGCGCAAGGACCTGGCTCTGCAGGCGATCGCCTACGGCGATGTCTACGTCGCCCAGGTGGCCATGGGCGCCAACATGCAGCAGACCCTGCTGGCCTTCCGCGAGGCCGAGGCCTATGCCGGGCCGTCGCTGATCCTGGCCTACTCGCACTGCATCGAGCACGGCATCGACATGCGCCGGGGCCTCACCCAGCAGGACCTGGCCGTGGCCTGCGGCTACTGGCCCCTCTTCCGCTACAACCCCGCCATGCGCGCGGTGGGGGAAAACCCCTTCCGCCTCGACTCGCCGCGGCCCACGATCCCCTTCCGGGAGTACGCGGAAAACGAGCTGCGCTACCGGGCCCTGGCCCAGCGCCGGCCGGAGCAGGCCGCCCAGCTGATGGAGGCGGCCCAGACCGTGGTGCACGAGAAGTACCGGATGTACGAGACGATGGCGGGCTGGCCGGCGCAGCGCTTCCACCCGGAGGTTCCGGCCGCAACACGGGGCAGCGACTGATGTGGCGCTGGATCATGCGCCGGGAGAGGCGGCACCTTCGCGTCTTTGGCTACGTGCGCCTGGCCGCCGGGCTCGTGCTCACCGCCCTCAGCGTCCTCTTCCTCCTCCATGGCGTCATCCTGTTTGCCGCGCTGATGCTACTGCTGGCGGTGCTGGCATTCTGGCTCGGCTCTGTCGAGCTGGACGCCGCCCGCTCCCAGCCTCCCCGCACCTGAGCCCGAGCCGGCCTGCCGGCGGGCATGCTCCCGCGACGGGGGGATCGGCGCCTTCGCGCGCATCGCAGGCGGGATCGTGCTGGTGACGCCCACCGCGACCTGGCTCGCTGCGGGCGGCCGTCGCCATGTGGCATCAGGCGCCCCGCGCCTGACGCCACACCGACACGTGGCTCGTGCTCTCACCCGTGAAGGGTGCACGGCTCCAGTCCGCCCAGCGCTCACGCAGCGTCAGTCCTGCCAGAGCCGCCATCAGGTCCAGCTCCGCTGGCCACACGTACCGGAACGGCACCGAGGACGCCTCCACCCGGCCGTCCTCCAGCCAGTAGTGGTGTGAGATGGCGATCTGCGTGGCGAAGTCGTACTCCTCAAAGCCGAGGTGGGCCGGCGTCACGTCGAAGGGGTGAATGGTCTCGCCCGGCGGCAGCCGCCGCAGGAACGGGATGTAGTTCTCGATGACGAAGTGGCCGCCGGGCGCCAGGTGCGCCGCGGCGTTGCGGAAGCACGCCACCTGCGCGTCCTGGCTGGTGAGATTGGTGATCGTGTTGTACACGAGGTAGACGAGGCTGAACGACCCCGGGACCCGCGTCGTGGCGAAGTCGCCGAGCGCGACCGGGATCGCATCCCCGCCGGGCTTCTCCCGCAGGCGCGCCACCATGGCCTCCGACAGGTCGATCCCGTGCACGGCGACCCCGCGCCGGCTCAGCGGCAGCGCGACACGGCCCGTGCCGATGCCGAACTCAAGCGCCGCCCCCGTCCCCGCCAGCCCGGCGAGGAAGTCCACCGTTGCGACCACCGGCCGATCGCCCTCGCGCTCGTCGTACCGCCGCGCCACGTCCTCGCCAAAGTAGTTGGTTGGCATGGCCCCATTCTGCCATGCTGGCAGGGGGTGGGCGCTTGGCGGCTTTCGACCTGGAGGTGGTCCGGCGCGACACCCCGGGCACCGCGCGGGGCATCTTCCTGGACAGCGCCGGCGCCTCGCTGATGCCCACGCCCGTGCTCGACGCCGTCCTCGGGCACCTGCGCCTGGAGGCGGAGGTCGGCGGCTACCGCGCCAAGGAGCTGCGCGAGGATCGCATCGAGGCCGCTTACGCGGCCATCGCCGGCCTCATCGGCTGCGCCCCCGATGAGGTGGCGCTCCTGGAGAACGCCACCCGCGCCTGGGACGCGGTCTTCTACGGCATCGCCTTCCGGCCCGGCGACCGCATCCTGACCGACGTCGCCGCCTACGCGAGCAGCTACCTCGCTTTCCTGCAGACCGCAAAGCGCAGCGGCGCTGAGGTCGTGGTGGTCCCCGACGACGCCGACGGCCAGATCGACCTCGCCGCGCTGGAGGCGGCCATCGACGCGCGCACCCGCATCATCGCCCTCACGTGGATCCCCACCGGCGGCGGCCGCGTCAACCCGGCCGCGGCGGTGGGGGCCATCGCCCGTGCCCACGATGTCCTCTACCTGCTGGATGCCTGTCAGGCCGTGGGCCAGGTCCCCGTCGACGTGGGCGCCCTCGGCTGCCACTTCCTCTCCGCCACCGGCCGCAAGTACCTGCGCGGACCGCGCGGCACGGGGTTCCTCTATGCGCGGCGCGCGGCGCTGGACCGCGCGGAGCCCGCGGTCGCGGACGTGCGCTCGGCGGAGTGGGTGAGCGCGGACACCTTCCGCTGGCGGCCGGACGCCCGCCGGTACGAGACGTGGGAGATGAGCTACGCGGCGGTGCTGGGGCTCGGCGCCGCGGTCGAGTATGCGGCCGGGTTGGGCGTTCACACCACCTGGCCCCGCATCCACACCCTGGCCGCAGACCTGCGGCGGCGCCTGAACGCCGTTCCCGGCGTCCGCACCCACGACACGGGAGCCGTGCAGTGCGGCATCGTGACCTTCGCCGTGGAAGGGACACCGGCAGAGATCCTGAAAAGCCGTCTGGCCGCGCAGGGCGTCGCCGTCTCGACGGCGACGCCCGCGGGCCAGCGCCTGGACGTCGAACGGCGCGGCCTCGGGCAG
>DAHVAF010000080.1 GCA_027314765.1 Clostridia bacterium
GGCTTGGGGTGTACATCGTCTCGCCGCGCGCCGCCGCCGGCTCCGCCCACACCAGACCGCCCGGCTCCGCGGACGTGCCCGGCGCGGCCGCGCCAGACACGCCGTGCGTGTGAGACGGCAACTCGGACACCGTCAGCGTGACGGCGGCTTCGCCCCCCGTCTGACCGAGCACATAGGAAGATAGGCCCGGGCCCTGCCCCTCGCCCAGCGGCGCCGCGCCCTGCAGGTTGGGGAGGGCAAAGATGCTCTTGCCGTCGCCGCCATAGGTTGTGCCCAGCAGCGAATAAAGGGCCGTGTTCTGGCTGAGCGGCAGGACCTGGCCGTCGCAGGCCGCCCAGCCCGTGGGCGCGAAGTCGAACGCCACGATGCGGATCTCCGCGAGAAACGGGTCGGCCATGATGGCTCTCCTCAGTTCTGCGTTGGGAATATGCCCGCAAGCGCGATCACGAAGGACAGCACGAGCGCCGGCGACTGGTTCGGGTGCGCCTGCGACCCGCCCGTCATGCTGACAGCCTGCGGACTGAGCGATGTGGAGCCGCTTGCGGCATAGGCCGGCAGGCCCCCGTCGGCCCAGTAGGCACTGGCGGGGTTGCTCTGGTCGGCCGCATTCGGACTTGCGGACACCGGGTGGGTGTGTGCGGCCATCTCGCCCGTCGTCAGGGTGTGGGTCTCCTCCCCGCCCGCCCGGCCGATGGCGAAGCCGAAGCTCATGTGAATGGGCACCCGCCCCTGCAAGTTTGGCAGGGCGAAATTGGTCTGCCCGTCCCCCCCGAAGTAGGTGCCGAGCAGCGAAAAAAGGGCCACGTTCTGGTTGATCGGCATCACCTGCCCGTTGCAAAAGGCCCAGCCTTTGGGGGCAAAGGCGAAGGCCATCACCTTGATCTCGCCCAGGAAAGGACCCGACATACGCCGCCCCCCTCACGCTTGCGCTGGATAGTTGCCATCGAGGGCAATGATGAACGTGAGCGCCACAAACGGCAGCATGTTGTCGTGCGGCTGACCCGCGCCAGCCGCCTGGATGGCCGGGGCCATCGCCACGGTCGAGCCCGGCCCGGCGAACTGCTGCACGGCCGTGCTGGCGGCCCAGACCTGCCCGCTCGGATCCGACGAGGTCCCCGCCTCCGCGCTGGCCTGGGGCACGTGGGAGTGGCTCGGGATCTCGGAGGTCGACAGGGTCACGGCTTCGACGCCGAAAGTCTCGCCCAGGGTGTACGGAGAGACGCCCGGCCACTGGTGCACGGGCACCCGGCCCCGCAGGTCCGGGAGCGCGAAGGTGCTGACCCCGTCGCCCCCGTACGCCGTCCCGATGAGCTGGAAGAGGAACTGGTACGTGGCGATCGAAAGCAGGGAGCCGTCGCAGAGCGCCCAGCCGACCGGCGCGAAGTTGCCGGCGAACATGCGGATCTCACCGACATATGGATTAGACATGTCCGCCCTCCCCGACCGGACGGCTGAAGACCGCCTGATATCGCGTTCCCTCGGCATCGCGCCCAACCGGCACCAGGAAGATGTCGAGGGCGCCCAGGGCCGCGTGTGCCAGCCGGTAGGTCCCCTGGCGCCCGACCGGATCCCGAGATCCGCGGAACATGAGCGAGAACTGCTCGAAGCCGGAGCCCTGCGGCCCTGCCTCGACCTGCTCCAGCCGCAGCTCCCCGAGCCCCTCCACCGCGAACGTCGTGCCCACCTGGGCCGCGAATGCCGCCCGCCCCGGCAGCCCGCTCACGGCCGCCACGCCATCGCCACGTGGATCCCCTGCTGGCCGGCGGCGCGGAACCCCAGCCGCTCGTACCACCGCAGCGCCCGGTTGAAGACCTCGACGTGCAGCGTGACCGGCCGTCCGGCCGCCGCGGCCTCGGCCTGCAATTCGCGCATCAGCTCCGTCCCGATCCCCTGCCCGCGCCGCTCGGGCAGCAGCGCCACGTCCATCACGCGCAGCTCGGGCCCGGACCGGTCGATGATGGCCCGGCCGGCGGGCTCGCCGCCGACCAGGATCACGAGGTGCTCCGCACTGGGCGACTGGGCCCGGTAGCCCACGGTCTGGGCGTGAAACTGCATCCGCACGAAGGCATCCTTTTCTGCGGCGCTCCAGCCGGTCAGGGCAAGCTCCTCGGCCCGCGTGCTCCCGTACACGGCCAGGAGGAAATCCGCATCGGCCTCCGTCGCCGGCCGCAGCGACCATACGCGGCTAGTAGCCGACATGGGGATCGAGCCACCCGCTCCGGGGCTCCGGACGGATCCGGTCCGCCATCGCCGCCAGCTCCGCGGTGTCGCCCAGCCGCCCGACCACATGCTGAGCGCCGCCCCGCAGCTCGCGCAGGTATAGCCCCGCGCCGATGGCGGCGCCGAAGCCCGCGACGCCGTGCCCCGCGCCCCCCTGCGCCAGAGCTCCGAACGGCTCACCGTCCACCCACGTCGCGACGCTGCGCAGGCCCACGGCCGCGGGCTCGGCCCGCACGGCATCGGCCATGAAGGGCGAGGCCACCAGGGGCACCCGGCTGCGCAGGCCCGCCGTCGCATACTCCCGCAGGACGGTCACGGCCTCCGCCCCGCCATACATGGCGTAGACGAGGTCCGGCGCCGTCCTCGCGACCGCCGCGACCGCCGCCGGGATCTCGGCCGGCAGCCGGGTCACAGTCGTCGCCACCACGGTGCCGCCATGCTCCTCAAAACCGAGCGCGAAGGCGGGCAGGGCGTCGTACCCGCTTTCGAAGAGCGAGGCGAGGACGTGCGCCCGCCGGCCAACCTGGCGCGCCGCCCACGCACCGGCGGCGTAGCACGCCTGCCAGTACCCCGCGGTACGATACATCAGCCCCGGGAGCCGCTCGGCCGCCGTCGGGGCGTTGGCGCCCGCCTCAAGCGCCACAAACGGAATGCTGCGCTCGGCCAGCAGGGATGCCAGTCGCGGTGCCGCGCGCGCGTTGAGCGCCGCGACCAGCGCGTCGACCGGCTCCGTCGCCAGCATGCGCCGCGCCTCGGCCAGTACCGCGTTGGGCGCCGTCCCCACCGTCCTGCTGACCACGCGAAACTCGCCCGCCAGCGCGGTGCGCACGGACTCTGCGGCGCTGCCCCCCGGCATGAGGAGCCCGACCTGGCGTGGGGATGCGGCGAGGGGCGGAAGGCGCAGGGCGAGGGCCGATGCGGCCGCCAGCCCTGCCATGTGCAAGAACGTGCGCCGACTGACACCCGGCGCGCCGGCGCTGTGCAGAGCGGCCGCCCCCTCCGTAGAGCTGCGACCGCTACTTTCCGCGTCCGGCGGGAACTTCCTGCCTACCGCTCCGGCAGCGCCGCAATGTCCCGCTGCGCGAAGTAGCGGGCGATGGCCGCAAGCTCAGCCGCCGCCGTGCCCCGCCACTCCGGCCGGCTGCTCCAGTTCTCGCGCGTGCAGTCGCGCATGGCCGCCGGCACGCAGACAAGGCGTGCCGCCGGGAGCCACCGCCGTGCCGTCATGGCGGCCCTGCGCATGTGCACGGGCTTGGTCATGAGGCTGACGACCGCCGCCCCGCTCAACCAGCGCAGCGCGAAGCGCACATTCTCCCCGGTGTTCGTGGCCTGGCGCTCCAGCTCGAGGGCCGCCGCCGGCACCCCCGCCTGCTCCAGCAACGCACCCATGGCCTCGGCCTCGGTGGCAAATCCCGTGGGCCGCTTGGGCGGGCCGCCCGACAGCACGATCTTCCGCACGAGGCCGCGCTGATAGAGATCCGCGGCGCGCGACGCGCGCCTCCGATCGGTTCCGCCGAAGACGAGCATGACCTCGGCCGGTTCCGGCGGGTCCTCCAGGAAGAGATAGCCCGTCACATCGGCCACTTCCCGCAGGAGCCGCCCCTCGGGCGCCGCCCAGGGCAGTACGAGCTCTGTCACACCCTCGGTCTATGCGCGCGGCGCCGCCATGGACTCCGCCGCGGCCAGCACGGCCGCCACAATGTTCTGGTAGCCCGTGCAGCGGCAGAGGTTGCCGGAGAGCGCCTCGCGCACGGCGGGCTCGTCCGGGTGCGGATTCCTGCGCAGCAACTCCGCGGCCGCCATGAGGAAGCCCGGCGTGCAGAAGCCGCACTGCAGGCCGTGGTGGTCCCAGAAGGCCTGCTGCAGGGGGTGCAGGGACTCCTCCGTGCCCAGGCCCTCGACGGTCTGCACCTCGCAGCCCTCGGCCTGGACGGCGAACATCAGGCAACTGCGCACGCTGCGGCCGTCGACCAGCAGCGTGCAGGCCCCGCAGGCCCCGTGCTCGCAGCCGAGGTGGGTGCCCGTGAGGCCGAGGTCCTCCCGCACAAAGTCGGCCAGCGTGCGGCGGACCTCCACCTCACGCGCGACCGCCTCCCCGTTGACCCTGCAATGGAGCGTCATTCGCTTCACGCCGGCTCCCCCTTCGCGGTCCGCTGGGTCTCGACGCCGCGGCACGCTTGCACGCTTCGCCGCCAGCGCCCGCGCGCGGCCGATCCGTCACCACACTCGCCAGCCGCAGCCGTGACTCGGCCCGCCCGCGCGGTGCCCGGTCGCCCACCGGCCTCACCGCCGCGGCTCGCTTGCGCGCGGTGCCGCCAGCGCCAGCGCGCGCGCCGTCATCACGCTCGCCAGCTGCCGCCGGTACTCGGCCGGCGCGTGCAGGTCGGAATCCGGGTCGCACGCGGCCGCGGCCAGCTCCCCACCGGCCGCCCAGGTCGCCTCCGTCGCCGGCTTGCCCTGCAGGCCGCCCATGTCCACCGCTACCGGCCCTGGTCCGACACCGATCAGGCAGAGGCGCGCCTCGCCCACCTGCCCGCCCTCGCGCAGCGCCACAACCACCGCGGCACCCACGAGCGCGAAGTCGCCATGGCGCCGCGCGAACTCGACAAAGGCGCTGCCCGCCCCGGCCGGGAGCGCCGGGAACCGCACCTCGGTGAGGATCTCCTCCGCCTCGAGCGCCGTGGTCAGATACCCCAGAAAGAGGTCGTCCGCCGCGATCTCGCGGCTGCCGTTTGGGCCTGCGGCCACCACACTGCCGCCCAGCACGCGGAGCACCCCGGGCAGCTCGGCCGCCGGGTCGGCGTGCGCGATGCTGCCGCCCACGGTTCCCCGGTTGCGGATGGCGGGGTGGCCGATGAGCTCCAGCGCGTCACGCAGGAGCGGCCAGCCCGCGACGTCGGGGTGCGCGGCGAGGTCGGCGTGCCGCACGAGCGCCCCAACGGAAAGGAAACCGGACCGGACGGTCACCCCGTCCAGCCCGGCCACACGGTTGATATCCACAACCACGGCCGGTTTCGCCAGCCGCAGGTTCATCAGCGGAACCAGGCTCTGCCCGCCGGCGAGGACCTTGGCGTCGCCACCGGCGCCCGAGAGCGCCGCGACTGCCTCCTCCACCGACGTCGGGGCCACGTAGTCAAACGCCGCCGGCTTCACGGCATCCTCTCCCGCAGAGCCCCATTAGCCGCACCCAGCGGCGAGCCCTGCCTCCGAATGCCAGAGGCCGGACTAGTCGTTCACAGACTCCTTCAGCGGCTTGCCGGCCCGGAACACGGGCACCTTGCGCGCCGCGATCGGCAGCGAGCGGCCGGTCTGCGGGTTGCGGCCCTGCCGGGCGCGGCGCGCCCGCACTTCGAAGCTGCCGAAGCCGACCAGGGAAACCTTGTCGCCCTTGGCCAGGGCCGACGAGATCGCCGAGAATACGGCGTCCAGCGCCTTGCCCGAATCCTTCTTCGTGAAGCCTGTCCGCTCGGCCACCAGATCCACGAGATCGCCTTTGTTCACTCTGCGAACCCCCTTCAAACCGCGGCATTTCAGGCCTTCCGCGGCTATGCAGAGCGCCCATTCCACGCCCGGCATGCGATTCCTGCTTTGAAGGGCCGTTCTGGGCCACATAACAGGGTTTGCGACTCAATAATCCGGCGAAGCAGGCGCGGCAGCCCCCACCCGGACGCCGCCCGGGGCGACCGATGCCTCACCGCCAAGCCGCGGGGCCCCCACCACAGCAATCGCGGAGGCCTGTCCGCGCTCGGCCGCAGCTCACAGCGGGGAATGCGCCGCCCGATGCCGAGCGTGTGGACGACCTGGTGGCGCGGGCCCGCGCGCTGGATTACGACCGCTCCTGCAGCCCCGAGTTCGGCCGCCTGCTCAGGACGCTGGCCACGGCGGCCGGCGGCGCGCTGGCGGAGATCGGCACCGGCGTCGGCGTCGGCGCAGCGTGGATGGTGACGGGGATGCGCCCCGGGGCGCGGCTGCTCACGGTCGAGTCCGATGCCGGGCGCGCGGCGAAGGCGACGGCCCTCTTCGCCGGCATCTCCGGCGTGACCGTGCTCCACGCCGATTGGCGCGCCATCCTGCCCCACGGGCCGTTTTGCCTGGTGTTCCCCGACGTGCACGCGGCCAAGGTCGCGCCCGAGGTCGTCGACGCGCTCCAACCCGGCGGCATTGCCGTCATCGACGACCTGACGCCGGAGGAGCATTGGCCCCCCGAGTGGCGCGGCAAGCCCGACCCCCTGCGCGAGTTCTGGCTCGGCCATCCCGCCCTCGCGGCCGTCGAGGTCCGGCTGACGGCGACCACCTCGGCCATCATCGCCGCCAAGCGCGCGTGAGCGCCGGCCCGGAAAAGCAGGCGGCCCCGCCACCGGTGGGCGGGGCCGCGCTCCCCGGCCGCTAGAGGATGATGCAGATCAGGCCGCCGCCGCCCTCGTTGACGATGCGCTGCAGCGTCTCCTGGATCTTCTGCTGCGCCGACTCGGGCATGCGCGCCAGCTTGCCGCGGATGCCCTCGCGCAGCAGGTCGTGCAGCGAGCGTCCGAAGATCTGCGACTCCCAGATCTTGCTCGCATCGTCCTCGAACTTCTC
Organism: Clostridia bacterium; assembly: GCA_027314765.1. Taxonomy (GTDB): domain Bacteria; phylum Bacillota; class Sulfobacillia; order RBS10-35; family JAJYVM01; genus JAJYVM01. The sequence goes on from DAHVAF010000080.1 coordinate 6,799, forward strand.
CATCAGGTAGTTGACCAGGTCCTCGCTCTGCCGCTCCGTGCCCAGGATCGGCGTGTACTCCGCCTCGACGTCCGTACGGATCATGTGCAGGCTCGGCGCCCGCGCCTTCAGCCGCACGCCGAACTGGTTGCCGCGCCGCACCAGCTCCGGCTCCTCGAAGGTCATGTCGCCGAGGTCCGGCACCACGACGCCATAGCCGACCTGGCGGACCTCGGTCAGCGCGTCTGCGATCCGGTCATACTCGCGCTTGGCGGCGGCGAGCTCGCGCAGCAGGCGCACGACCGGCCCCTTGCCGCCGGCGAGGTCGACGCCCGTGATGTCGCGCAGCACGGCCTGGTAGGCGCTGTCCGGTGCGTCCACGTCGATCTCCACGGCACCGGTGCCGAGGTCGCAGCGGACGAGGTCGGCCCGCCCCACGCCGTCGCTGGCGAGGAGCTGCTGGATGGCCGGCTCGACGTCACGGACCTTTTTGAGCGCGGCCGCGCCGCGCGCGGCCGCCTCCTCCACGCGCCGGCGGAGACCATGTCCGGGTTCGAGCTCAGAAAGCCAGTCGGCCACGCGCACGGAGGCCTCCCGCACGGGGAACTCGTAGAGCACCTCGCGCAGGATCCGGCGCAGATCTCCATCGTTCAGCGTCGCCACGTTCACCGGCACGACCGCGACGCCATAGGCGTCGCGGAGCGAATCCGCCAGTGCCGCGGCGTCCGGCGAGTCCGGGCGCGAGGAGTTCAGGAGCACCACGTACGGCTTGCCCAGGTCGCGGATCTGGCCCACGGCCTCCTCCTCGGCGGCCACGAAGCTCTCGCGGGCCAGATCGCCGAAGCTGCCGTCGGCCGTCACCACCACCCCGATGGTGGCGTGGTCGGCGATCACCTTGCGGGTGCCGACCTCGGCGGCCTCCTCGAAGGGGATCTCGTAGTCGAACCAGGGCGTGACCACCATGCGCGGGGAGCCGTCCTCGGCGTAGCCCAGGGCGCCCGGCACGGGGAAGCCCACGGAGTCGACCAGCCGGACCTTCGCGGCCAGGCCCTCGCCGAGCGCCACCTCGATGCCCTGGTCGGGCACGAACTTGGGCTCCGTCGTCATGACGGTGCGGCCGCCTCCGCTTTGCGGCAGCTCGTCGATCGTGCGCTCGCGCTCGAACGGGTCGGGGATGTTGGGCAGGACCAGCAGCTCCATGAACCGTTTGACGAAGGTGGACTTGCCCGTGCGCACGGGGCCGACCACGCCGAGGTAGATCTCGCCGTCCGTGCGGCGGGCGATGTCCGCGTACACGTCGAAGCCTTCTGCCATACCCACAGCCAAACCCCCGCTTCGCATGGCCTGCGCCCCGGTCGCGACGGGCGGCGAAGGATAAGCCGTCGCCCCGGCGGGTCAGTCCAATCTATACGGGGGCTTCCGTGGGCTTATGTACGGAGGCGAGGTCCGCCTGAGGCGCGCCGGATTGTCCGGACCTGGCGGGCGCGCGTGCGGAAGTGCAGGCGCAGCGGCGTGCCGTCGAGGGAAAATGCCGCCCGCAGCCGGTTCTCCAGGTAGTGCGTGTAGTCCGGGCGGACGCCGGCCGCGTCGTTGACGAAGCAGAGCAGCGTCGGCGGGGCCGTGGCGACCTGCGTCGCGTAGTAGAGGCGGAGGGCCTTGCCGCGGTGCGAGGGTGGGGCGTGGAGCGACGTGGCCTCGCGCAGGACGCGGTTGACCTCGGCCGTACCCATGCGCTGGCGGTGCGCGGTGGCGACCTCGGCGATCGCCGTGGGGATGCGGTCGACGCCGCGGCCCGTGCGCGCCGAGGTCAGCAGGATGGGCGCGTAGGCGAGAAACGGCAGGGCGGCGCGGATCTCAGCCTGCTGGCGCTTGGCGGGGTCGCCTTCTGTGGCGACGAGGTCCCACTTGTTGAGCAGGATGACCGCCGCGCGGCCCCGCTCGAAGGCGTAGCCGGCGATGCGCTGGTCCTGATCGGTCACGCCTTCCTGGGCGTCCAGCACGAGCACGGCGACGTCGGCGCGGGCGATGGCCCGCAGGGCGCGGGCGATCGACGACCTCTCCAGCTCGGCCGTGATGCGGGCGGGGCGGCGCATGCCGGGGGTGTCCACCAGCACGAAGCGGTCGTCGCCGTGGGTCCAAGGAACGTCGATCGCATCACGGGTGGTGCCGGGCATCTCGCTGACGATCAGGCGCTCGCGGCCGATCAGGCGGTTGACCAACGAGGACTTGCCCGCGTTGGGCCGGCCGACCAGGGCCACGCGGATGGGGCCGGACGGGACTGGGAATGCGGCCTCGACGGGCTCGTCCGGGGCGGGCGATTCCTCGCCAATTGGGGTCGAGGAGTCGCCCAGCGCGGCCACCACCGCATCCAGCAGGTCGCCCATGCCGTCGCCATGGATCGCTGAGCACGGCATCGGCTCCCCCAGGCCGAGGGAGTAAAACTCGTACGGCACGGCGCGGTAGCTCTCACACTTGTTGACGGCCAGGACGACGCGGCCGCTCCAGCGCCGGAGCAACCGCGCGATGTCGTCATCGGCCGGCAGCAGGCCGACCTGGCCGTCGACGACCATGACGGCCAGATCGGCGTCCCTCAGGCGGGCGGCGGCGGCGCGGGCGATGAGCGGGGCGAACGGATCGCCCTCCGGGGCCACCAGGCCGCCGGTGTCGAGCAGGGTGAAGGTGTGACCCGCCCACTCCGCCTCGGCCTCGAGGGGGTCGCGCGTCACGCCGGGGGTCGGCTCGACGATGGCCACGCCCCGGCCGACGATGCGGTTGAAGAGCGAGGACTTCCCCACGTTCGGCCGGCCGACCAGGGCCACGCACGCCAACGCACTCACCTGCTCACATGCTTGCCTCGGGCCCCGAAGCCCAGCGCCAGCGCCGCCACGGTCACACCCAGCACCAGCGTGAGAAAGGACGGGCCGCCGCCGATCCAGATGGTGCCCGGCAGGCCGTCCGCCGCGGCCACGATCCACCGCACGACATCCGCCAGGGCCGGGGCCGCCGCGGCGGCCAGCAGGCTGAGGGGCCCGCCCCCCGCCACCAGCACGGCCGCCGCCCCCGCGGCCAGCGGCAGCCCGACGGCCGCCAGCGGGCCGGACCAGGCGCTGAGGCCGTAGAGGAGGCACGCCGCCGCGCAACTGCCCGCAGCCAGCCGGCCGCCGCCCGTGGGCAGCGCGCTCGCCACCGCCAGCATGGCCGCGGCGGGCAGGGCGCCGCCGACGTTGACGCGCAGGGGTACCGGCCCGCCCAGCCCGACGTTGATGCCCGCCGTGATCAGGAGCAGGGCACCGGCCGCCAGGGCCTGGGGCCGGGTCGCGCCGGCGCGGCGCAGGGCGCCGTCCCACCACCCGCCGGCCACCAGGAGGAGCAGCGCCGCAAGGTCCGCCATGCCGCCCGGCAGTCCAGGCACACCCCCGCGTGGGAAGCGTGCCCGGCAGGGCGCGCGCGCATCAGACCAGGGTCAGATCTCCTCGCGGTCGCGGTCCTGCATGCGCTCCTTGCTCTCCTCGAACAGGGCGCCGAACATGTCGCCGAGGGTCAGGCCCTCGCGGTGGTGCTGGGGCGGCTCAAAGCCCCACTGCTGCTGGAAGCCGCCGCTGCGGCCGCCGCCGTGGTCGGCATCCCGGATCGAGAGGCTGATGCGCCGCTCGACGGGCGAGACTCGCAGGACCTTGACCTTGACCGTCTGGCCCTCGGTGACGACCTCGCCCGGCTCATGGACGTGGTAGTCCGCCATCTGGCTGATGTGCACCAGGCCCTCGACGCCTGGCTCCAGCTGCACGAAGGCGCCGAAGCTGGCCAGCCGCATGACCTTGCCCTCGTGGATGCTGCCGATGGCATAGCGCTCCTCGGCCGTCTCCCACGGGTCGGGCAGGACCTGCTTCAGCCCGAGGGAGATCTTCTCGCGCGTCGGATCCAGGCGCAGGATCATGACGTCGATCTCGTCCCCCACCTGGAGGACATCCGAGGGGTGGGCGACGCGGCCCCAGGCCATCTCCGAGACGTGGAGCAGGCCGTCGACCCCGCCGAGGTCGACGAACGCCCCGAAGTCGGTGAGCCCCTTGACGACGCCCCGCCGGACCTGGCCCTCGGCCAGGGTGGTCCAGGTCCGGTCGCGCATGCGCTTGTGCTCTTCCTCCAGCACGATCTTCTGCGAGAGGATCACGCGGTTCTTGCCGCGGTCGATCTCGATCACGCGTGCCCGCAGTGTCTGGCCCACGTACACGGAGAGGTCGTTGACGTACCCGCGCTCGACGTGGGAGGCCGGCATGAAGCCGCGCAGCCCGACGTCGCAGACCAGGCCGCCCTTGACGGCGGCCGTCACGGGCGCCTCAATGACATCGCCCGTGCGGTGCGCCTCCTCCAGCCACACCCACGCCTGGGCCTCGACGCCGCGCCGGTGCGAGAGGAGCGGGGTGCCGTCCGCCGTCTCCAGCTGCTGCACCATGACCGGCACCACCTGGCCCGGCGCGAACACCTCGGTCGCCGTTCGCCCTTGGGGCAGCCGCAGCTCGCCCGCGGGCACGCTGCCGTCCGACTTGTACCCGAAATCGACCAGCAGCCCGTCGTCCGTCACCGCCACGACCGTGCCGTCGACGACATCGCCGGGCCGGAGGCTGGGCACGGGCGGCATGGTCTCCTCCCCCGCCGGCGCCGCGGCTGCGGCCACGGGCGCCGGGTCCTCGGCCGGTTCCGGCGCGGGCTCCGGCGCGGGCGCGGCCGGAGACTCCTCGGGCATGCCGGGCTCCGGCTCGGGAGTAAGACGCTGCTCCTCCATCTGCGCGCAACCTCCTTCGGAAACGGGCAAAACGCGGATCCACGGTCCGTCGCTTCCCGGATCGTCCAGGCTAGGAGCCGCCGGCGCGCCGCCCACCGGCCGCGGTCGGCCGTTGCGCGGGCGTCTCCGGCGAAGTCCCCTTCACGGCAGTCATCCCGGCGAGCCGGGCGACCTCGTCCATGATCTGGCTCTCCACGATGGCGCTCAGCTCGCGGCGCCGGAGCCGCTCCGACGTGGCGCGCAGGTGCACCGGCTCGCCGAAGCGCATCTCCAGGCCGCCGCGGAAGCCGTAGGCCCCCCGGATCCCGACCGGGACCACCGCCGCTCCCGCCCGCATGGCCAAGAGCGCAGCTCCGGGCTCGGCCCTGCCCATCTCCCCGGTTCGGCTGCGGGTCCCCTCCGGGAAGAGCACGATCGCACCCTGGCGCTCCAGGATCTGCAGGGAGCGGCGGAGCGCGGGCCGGTCCACCGTGTGCCGCCGTACCGGATACGCCCCGACCAGGCGCAGGATCGGAGCCAGCAGCGGGTACCGGAACAGCTCGACCTTGGCGATGTACCACGCCCGCCGCCGCACCATCGCGCCCACCAGGATCGGGTCCCACACGCTGCGGTGGTTGCCGCAGAGCAGCAGGGGGCCGCGCGGCGGCACCCGCTCGGCGCCGGTCACCCGCACGCCCATGTAGCCCAAGAACCAGAGGCGCAGCAGCGCCCACAGCGGCCAATATGCCAGGATATCAGTTCCCCGCCCGTCGCGCGCCACCCGGGCACAGCGCCAGGATACGCTCCACCGTCTGCTCGACACCCAGGTGGGTGGTGTCGATCTCCGTGGCGTCGGGCGCCTGCACCATCTGGTCGCGGTCCCAGCGGTCGCGGCGCGCCAGCTCCCGGCCAACCTCCTCCAGATCGGCGTCGCGGCCGCGCTCCCTCAGCTGCAGGTAGCGCCGGCGCACGCGCACCTCCAGGTCGGCCGTCAGGTACACCTTGCAGTCCGCCTGCGGCAGGACCACGCGCCCGATGTCGCGCCCGTCCATGACGACCCCGCCTGCCTCGGCCAGCCGCCGCTGCGCGGCGATCAGCACGGCCCGGACGCCGGGCACACCCGAGACCCGGGGCACGGCCTCCTCGACCTGCGGGGAGCGGACGGCTTCCGTCACGTCCTCGCCGCCAAGGAGAACCCGCGACCCGCCGCCCTGCCCCTCGCGCAATGTCACGTCGGCGCCGGCGGCGAGGCGCTCGAGCTCGGCGGCGTCATCCAGGACCACGCCCGAACGGAGCGCCGCCAGGGCGATCGCGCGGTACATCGCGCCGGAGTCGAGGTACATGCAGCCCAGCCGCTGCGCGACGGCGCGGGCGACGGTGCTCTTGCCCGCCCCCGCCGGCCCGTCGATCGCCACAACCGGACCCTTCGCCAAACGGCCTTGCCCCCTCGGCATTCGACGCCGCCGGTTTGAATCCCCTGCACGGAACGTGGCCGCTCAGCGGTCGGGCCGCAGCGCCCCTGCACCCCGCAGGTACACGTGGTGCGCGGGACCCGCGCCGTCGTCGGCCACCGTCAGCAAAACCCGGACCAGACGGCCGGGCGCGCCGGGCACCGCGATCTCGACGGCGCACAGCAGCGGCGTGTCGGTCCAGCCCAGCATCTCCCGGGCGGCCCGCGCCGGGAACGCCGCGTCGAGGTCCGGGGTCAGCGTGAAGATCGAGCTCACCACGTCCCGCACCGAGAACCCGTTGGCCTGCTGCAGGGCGATGAGGAGGTCGGCTGTGGCCGTGAGGATGGCCTCTTCAGTGTTGGCGGCGACTTCATTGGCGCCACGGATCCCCCGGATCGCCATTGCCACCCCCGTGCGGCACCGGCAGAGGCAACCCACCCACCTGTCGCTGGCCCGCAAATTATAGCATGCGCCGGAAAGGGGCGGCAAACCGGGGGCACCGCGGCCTGCGGCGCCTTGCGGTTTCCTCCGGCCGGACGCCTCACGACCCGGATCGCTGCGGACGCGGCTCGCGCCAGTCGGACGCTACGGCGCCGGCCGGACCCGCCCAAGATACGCGATGTCTCCGCGCGTGGTGACGCGCAGCCCCAGGGATGGCGCCGCCAGCCCGGCGGCCGCGACGACCTGAAACGTCAGGGGCTGGCGGTAGGCGCTCCCGTCCACCACCAGCAGGTCGCCCGGCGCCACGGTCACATCGACGCTGCCGTCCCGGAAGGTGGCCACGGGAGTCGAGTCGCGCAGGAAGACGGCGCGGGGGGCGCGGGCGGCGGAGATCAGGTCGACGCGGACCCGCAGCTCGGCCGCGGGCGCGGCGGCGAAGGCCGGGACCGCGGCGGCGGCATCCGCAACATGGACCGCGGGCGCCGACCCAGAGGCCGGGACCGCGGGGCCGGCATCCGCGACATCGGCCGCGGCCAGCCAGGCCACCGGGTTTGGCGCACGCCCGCCGGCGACGGCCGACGCGACCAGCTGCCCGCCGACCCACGCCGCGCACGCCAGGGCGATGGCGGCCCATATGCGGCGTCCCGTCGCGAGATCGCCCCCTCCTGCGGTATGCCGGCCGCGCCGGCGCGAGTCCATCAGGCTGCGCCGCGCGCCGGCTGCCCAGCGGCCGCGCCACCTGGCCAGCACCGCGTCCGCCGGCTTGCGCGAGGCAGTCTGGGCCCGCCGCGCCCGGCCGCCGCGTGGCAGCACCGGCTGGCCAGCACCGGCCTGCCCGAGGACATCACGGTCCGCCCCGCTCGGCGGCCCAGCGGCCGTACCACTTGGCCAGCACCGGCTGCGCGGGCTTGCCTCGCGGCGTGTAGCCACGGTCGAGGGGGCCGCCGGCGTGGTCGGCGGTGCTGGGGTTGTCCCACCAGAACCACAGGGTGCCCATGAGCCACGGCTGGGGGGTCAGGGCCCGGAAGGCGGCCCGGAAGGCCGCGGCCTGCAGGGCGGGATCGGGCGGCGCACCGCGGTTGAAGACCGCGGGGTCGGCCGTCGCGCCGCGCTCGCTGCGGTAGCCGATCTCCGTCAGCAGCACGGGCTTGTCGGGGTGCCAGGCCGTGATCTGCGCGAGCCAGGGCTGCCAAGCGCCGAGGAGCCGGCTCGCCGACGGGCTCGGCCCCGGGGCGAGCGGGAAGTAGGCGTCGATGCCGATCCAGTTCAGGTCGTTCCAGAAGGCGATGGCGCGGTACTGGGGCCAGTCGGCCGCGTACGTGAGCGGTCCGGCGAAGCCCCGGCGGGCGCTGGCGATCACGCTGCGCCACCGGGCGGGCTGGCTCGCATCGCTGGAGGACAGCTCCGTGCCCACGACCAGCGCCCACGCCCCGCCCTCGGTGGCGAGCCGGGCATAGTGGGCGATGAACGCGCGGTAGCTGGCGAACCACGCCGCCCAGTCGGCTGGCCGGATCAGGGCACGCCAGGTTCCGTCCCGCACGTCGACAAACGGCTTCAGGATGACGCGCAGCCCGAGCCGGCGCGCGGTGGCCATGGCGTGCAGCACACAGGCATCGGTGGGGCTGATGCCAGGCCAGGGGGCGATGGTGGTGGACGCGGCGGTGGCCTGATACCAGACCGGGACGAGGGCCAGGGTGTTCACGTGCAGGGCGGGCAGCTCGGCCAAGCGGGCGTCGGAGGCGGCGCGGCAGAAGACGGGCCCGCTGTAGCCGGCATAGGTCATGCCGCGCACGGACAGGTGCCAGGCGGGGCGCGGCGCTGCGGCGCCACAGCCCGCCAGCAGAACCGCCAGCGCCCCCGCCAGCCACAGCCGCAGGCGATGTCCCGCCACGCCATCAGGGCTATGCGCGGGCCGGCGGGCTCAGGCGCCGACGATCGGTTTTCTGTCCAGGCGGTGCTCGGCGTGGACGTGGCGCACCGTGCCCGTGTGGTAGCGCATGGCGATCGAGTGGGTGGTCGCCCGGCCGCCGGCGGCGAAGGTCACCCCCCGGAGGAGGTCGCCCGTCGTGATGCCCGTGGCCGCGAAGATGACGTCCTCGCCGCGCACAAGGTCGTCGTGGCGCAGGATCCGGCGCGGGTCGCCACCCAGCATGGAGCTGGCCCGGGCGGCCTCGGCGTCGTCGGCCGGCGCCAGGCGTCCCTGCAGCTCGCCGCCCAGGCAGCGCAGGGCGGCGGCGGCCAGAACCCCCTCCGGCGCCCCGCCCTTGCCCAGCATCAGGTCGATGCCGGTCGTCGGCAGCGCCGTCGCCATGGCCGCCCACACGTCGCCGTCGCTGATCAGCTTGATCCGGGCCCCGGCGGCCCGCACCTCGGCCACGATGTCGGCGTGGCGCGGCCGGTCCAGCAGGATCACCGTGACGGCCTCCGGGTCCTTGCCCAGGGCCTTCGCGACGGCCCGCACGTTGTCGGCGGGCGAGGCGTCGAGGTCCACGGCCCCGGCCGCCCCGGGCCCGACGGCGATCTTGTCCATATAGATGTCGGGCGCGTGCAGCAGGCATCCGCGCGGGGCGACCGCCAGCACCGCGATTGCATCGGGCAGCCCCTTGGCCACCAGGTTGGTGCCCTCGATGGGGTCGACCGCCACGTCCACGGCCGGGCCGCCGCCGCCGACCGCCTCGCCGATGTACAGCATCGGCGCCTCATCCATCTCGCCCTCGCCGATGACGACGGTGCCGTCGATATCCACCGTCTGCAGCATGGCGCGCATGGCCGCGACGGCCGCCCCGTCCGCGGTGTTCTTATCGCCCCGCCCCATCCAGCGCGCGGCGGCCAGCGCCGCCCCCTCCGTGACGCGGACCAGCTCCAGCGTCAACTCGCGCTCAAGCGCCATCGGCGATCGCCCTTTCCATCCCGGCCCGCCCCGTCAGCTCTCCGTCCGCGACGGCCATATGGCCTCCGGATTGCCCACGAAGACCTGCGCGCTGCGCCGCTCCCCCGCCACCTCGACCTCGACGTCGCGGCGGTAGTAGAAGGGCGGCGCCTCGTCCGTGCCCTCGTAGTGGTCGAGTGCGGAGAGGTCACCCTTGTCGACCTCCCAGAGCAGGCCCTCGACCTGGGCGCCCGCGGTCGCGTCAGGCAGGATGATCGGATAGCCGTGCGGCGTGTCGTGCTTCCTGTAGCCCCGCAGGGTGGCGGTGACGGGCTCAGCCAGACGGCGGCCGGCGAGGGCCTCCATCCTCCCGCGGCGCGTCAGGGTGCCGTAGGTGAAGAGCCACATCGCCATCACCTCTTCTGCTGGGCGGGGCCTGTCCGGGCCTCGGCCCCGGCGCGGAGGGGGCGGAACCCGTGCTCGCGCAGGGCCTGCGCAAGCTGTGCCTCCACATGCTCGCAGCGCTGATACAGGCGGTTCTGGCTCAGCCGCAGGCTGCCGCCGAGCACCGCCGTGTCCCCGAGCGAGCTCAGCAGGTCGAGCAGCGGCGCGCGCAACTGCTTTCCGACCGATGTGCGCAGGCCGGCCCCGTTCAGCCACTTGGCCGGCGGCGGCGCCAACCCCTCCGCGTAGAAGCAGATGCGCAGGGCGCAGCCCATGAACTGGGTCAGCCCGTCCAGGACCGCGTATGGCTGGGCCCGCCGCAGCGACCAGGCCAGGGAGGCCCGCCGCCGGCGCAGCTCCTGGAAGGTGGCCGCGATCTTGGTCTCCCAGACGGCCTTGGCCGGCACCGGGGGCTCCGCCCAGAGAGCCGTCGCCTGCCCGCCCGGGTCGTGAAGCACGACGCCGTGCCGGACGAGGAACAGCGCCTCGTCGTCCACGTCGGCGGCAGCCCTGCGGAAGTCGTCCATGCCGCGGGCGATCACCCGGAACCGCCGCGCGCGGCCGTCGGTCGGCGGGGGCGCCACGGGCCGGGCCGCGCCGGGCGTCAGCACCAGGAAGTCCAGGCCGGAATACGCGTCGGCGTACTCGGTCACGGCCGAGCCGCAGAGCACGATGGCGATCTCATCCTTGCGGGCGGCATACGGCGGCTGGGCCAGCAGCCGGTCGGCCACCACGCGCCGCGCGCGCTCGAGCACGCTCTCGCGTACGGTCATGCCCGTCCCTCGTTCCACTCCTGCTCGGAAGCGAGCTTGCCCCGGCGCCGCCGCTCGGCTAGGCCCCGCCCCCCGGCTCGTCCGGCTGACTTCTCCGCGGCGCGGGGCTTTCCTGTCGCACCGCCGCCCGCAGGTCCGCCGCCTCCGCCGCCGAGAGGCGCCTCCAGGCCCCGGGTGGCAGGCCCTCCAGCCGCAGCGGCCCGAAGGCGACCCGGCGCAGGCGCCGCACGTTGAGTCCCACCGCGGCGCAGAGGCGCCGCACCTCGCGGTTTCGGCCCTCGCGGAGGGTCACGCGCAGCCAGGGGCCCGCAGGAGCCCGCTCCACCGAGTCGGGGCG
>DAHVAF010000103.1 GCA_027314765.1 Clostridia bacterium
GGGGCTGACTCCCCCCGTGTGGCGGCTGGGTGCGGACATCGACGGGGGCCGCCGCACGGCGGCCCCCACCGAAGTCTCAGCGGTTGGACTTGATGGCGTTCCAGAACGCGGGCGTCGCGTAGCCCTCACGCCAGAGGGCGAGGCCCTGAAGACGGTCGGCCTTCGCGAGCTTGATCTTGCTCACGACGGACTGGGCGTCCTCGTACCACACCACGTGCTGGGTGCCGCTGGTGGTGTAGGAGAAATGCGGGTCGCCCTCGGAGTCGCGGGTGACGCTGCCGCTGTTCGGCAGGGTTGGGATCTTGTTGAGCCCGACAGTCGGCGTGCCTTTGGCGGCACAGCCCGTCCAGTCGTACCCGTAGTCGGCGATCCCGAGCAGGATCTTGTTGGCGGGCATGCCGTCCTTCATGGCGATGCCGAGCCGCTCCTTCACCCAGGAGAGCTGCGCGATGGGACCCGGGCAGCTGCCGTCGTCATGCTGGTCATAGGTCATCAGCACGACCGCGTCGGCGTGGGCCGCGATCTGGCGGTAGTTGTACGCCGAGGAGTCGGCGGAAGAGACCGAGGTCTCCGGGATGATGCTCACCTCGACCAGCTTCCGCATCGGGTGGAGCTTGGCGTACAGGGCCGTGATGAACGCGGTCATGCCGGCACGCGCGCTGCTCGGCAGGGGCTCGAAGTCGATGTTGATGCCGGCGAAGCCGTTCTTGGTCACGACGCTGGCGATGTTGGAGACGGCCGTCGCGCGCGTGGACGCGCTCTGCAGGAACGCGGCGGTCATGCCGGCGTTGTTGATCAGCGGCGCCAGCGCAACGTGGTTGGCCTTCGCCCAGCTTACGATGCCGGGCTGTGGGCCGCCCGTGACGGAGCCGTCGGCCTCAACGTGGAACCAGTATGGGGCGAGGGCCGACACCAGGGATTTATTCGCGGACGTGAGCGGTCCGACGCTGCTCACCGGCGATGACGTGTCGCTGGCCTCGAAGACCAGCACCTTCATGCCGCCGCCCAAGAGGCCACCGGCGGGCGACTGGCGGACGGCGCCGCCAAAGAGGCCGCAGCCGGTGGCGAGCATCGCGGTGATGGCCAGGGCCGCTCCCAGCCCGCATAGAGCCGACCGACGCAAGCAAGATCCCCCCTCCCCCGCGGGAAGGCGCGGGGTCCAGATCGGGGGTAGTATGCCTCGCGATGGCAGGTGGCTACGCTTCGCCATGGCGCGGGCACCAGCCGGCGCCATCCGGCGACGCGGGCCGCAATCTGGCAGCCGGCGGAGAGGCGCGACCGAGCCGCTTCATCGGCGGTGGCCAACGACACGCTCGCGCCGTCGTCTGTGACGAGGCCCGGTCCGCGACACTCGAGAGCCGCCGGTCGCGGCCCAGACGGCGCGGCACCCCTGCGCGCGCGTTTGGGGGGGCGCCGCGCCGGGTCGCCGAACGTCGGCCAGCGGCGATCGCGCTGGTACGGCACGCTCTGGCGCCATGCCGTCGGAACGCCCGGGCCGACTCGCTCCGCGCCCACGGCAGCCTGAAGGGCCCGCCCAACTCGGTCCGCCCGTGGCACCTTGGCCCTTCGCGGCGCTCGAGGCGCGCGTCCGTGGCGGCCCTCGCGCAGGTACGCTACGCCTTCGCGCGCTGCTCCGGGAAGGCGCCCGCCTCGTCGCCGAACATCCGCCGGTAGGCCTCCATGCTGATGAGGACCTCGCGCGACTTGCTGCCCTGATGGGGGCCGACCAGGCCGCGCTCCTCCAGCATGTCGATGAGGCGCCCCGCGCGCGTGAAGCCGACCCGCAGGCGCCGCTGCAGCATGGAGACGGACGCCTGACCGGTCTCCGCGACCACGCGCACGGCGTCGGCAAAGAGGCTGTCGCCCGCCTCATCGCGGTCTCGGCCATCCTCCTCGGCCTCGGCGGACGCGATCTCGGCGTTGAACGTGGGCTGGCCCTGATTGCGCAGGAACGTGAGGATCGCCTCCAGCTCGCTGTCGGACAGAAACGCGCCCTGGGCGCGGATCGGCTTGCTGCCGCCGACCGGGTGAAACAGCATGTCGCCGCGGCCCAACAGCTTTTCGGCGCCGGCCACGTCGAGGATCGTGCGCGAGTCGACCTGCGAGGCGACGGCCAGCGCGATGCGCGTCTGGATGTTGGCCTTGATCACGCCGGTGATCACGTCGACAGAAGGCCGCTGCGTGGCCACCACCAGGTGGATGCCGGCGGCCCGCGCCATCTGGCAGAGGCGCTGGATGGAGTTCTCCACGTCCGCCCGCGCCACCAGCATCAGGTCGGCCAGCTCGTCGATGACGACCACGATGAACGGGAGCCGGTCGGCGCCCGCGTCCTGCGCCCACTGGTTGTACGCGCCGATGTGCCGGACGCCGGCCTCCGCGAAGGACGCATACCGCCGCTCCATCTCCGAGATCACCTTGCGCAGGGACGCGGCGGCCTTCTTCGCATCCGTCACCACGGGCGCCAGCAGGTGCGGGATGCCGTTGTAGACGGACATCTCCACCATCTTCGGGTCGATCAGCAGCAGGCGCAGCTCGTCGGGCCGCGCCTTGAACAACAGGCTCGTCAGCATGGCGTTGAGCGTGATGCTCTTGCCGGAGCCCGTGGCGCCGCCGATCAGCACGTGGACCATCCTGTCCAGGCTGGAGACCACCGGCCGTCCGGCGATGTCCTCGCCGAGCGCGACCGTCAGCGGCGACGCGGCGTGCTTCCACTCCCCCGTCTCCATCACGTCGCGCAGGAAGACCGGGGTCACCTCGACGTTCGGCACCTCGATGCCGACGACGGACTTGCCGGGGATCGGCGCCACGATGCGCACGTCGACAGCCGCCAGCGCCAGCGCGATGTCATCGGCCAGCGAGGAGATTCGGTTGACGCGCACGCCCTCGCCCGGCTGAAGCTCAAAGCGGGTCACCGTCGGACCCTGGGCGATCTCGACCACCTTGGCCTGCACGCCGAACGAGGCGAGCGCGTCCTCGAGCGCCCGCCCCCGCCCGGCCGCGTCCCGCTGCCCGGCGCTCTTGCCGCGCGTCGAGCGCTTGCGCAGCAGGTCCAGGGGCGGCAACTGAAACAGGCCGGCGTCCGCGAGGGTGAGCTGGGCCGGGCCGAGCGGGCCGCCCCCGGCTGGCTCCGAGCTCCCGCCCCCACGGCGGCGCGCGGCGGCGGCCATGGCGGCGGGTGGATCGGCCGGCGGGGCGGGCGCCACGGGCTCAACCACCTCCGGCTCGGGGGCCAGACCGGTTCCGCTGAAGATCGGGACCAGGGGCGGCGCCGCCTCGACAGGGGTGAGCGCCACGGGCTCATGGGCCAGCGCCAGCGCGGCCTCGGCGGGCACGGCAGCGGCGCCGTTGCCGTTCCCGATGCCGTCGCCATGACCGCCGGCGTGCGCCCTGGCGGCCCGCCCAGGCTTGGGCTCGTCGACCGGCACGTAGACGAAGTCGATCACGGCGCGCGCGAGCGCGCCGAGCGCCGCCACCAGCATGGCCACCGCGGCCGTGACGATGGGGACGATGGGCCGCTGCAGCAGCAGGATCAGGGCGATCGCCGCGGCCGCCGCCAGCGCGATCTCGGCCCCCGTCGGACCCAGCAGGCGGACGAGCGGCCAGGCCAGGCTGGCGCCGATCAGGCCGCCGGCCTGTCCATGCCAGCCGGAAGCGAACGCCTGCCCTTGGGGCACCCGCAGGTGCAGCCACCCGTCAGCGGCCGCCGTCAGCAGCAGGGCGCCGGTCGCGCGGCCGCCCAGCCCCTCGCGCGGGATCGGGAAGATCAGCACAAGGCCGTAGAGGGCCGCGATGAGGGGCGGCACAGCGCTCAGGCGCCCGCAGAGCCACTGCAGCGCGGACCGCAGCAGCCCAGGCAGGCTGCCGGCCACCGGCCCGTGGGCAGTCGCCGCCAGCAGGCCGAGCACGCCAAGGCACAGCCAGATCAGGCCCGCCGCCTCGCGGCGCAGCTCCGGCCTCATACGAATCCGAGGGCGTGCAGCGCGACGGCCGCCACGATTCCCAACCCCAGCGCGGTGCAGTAGGCCCCGAAGCGGCTCAGCCGCTCCTGCACCCCTGCCCGCAGAAACAGGCGGATTGCGGCGGCGCCGGCGAGCGCGGCCACCCCTGCCCCGAGCCACAGCGAGCCCTCCCCCCGCATCGCGGGAAGCTCCAGCAGCGTCGCGCCGCCGACGGTCGGCACCGCCAGCAGGAAGGCGAACGCCGCCGCCTCGCCGGCCTCCAAGCCCACTGCCAGCCCTCCGACGAGCGCGGCGCCCGAGCGGGATACGCCCGGCACAAGCGCCACGACCTGGAACAGACCGATCACGAGCGCCTCCCGAATCCCCAGCGACGCCGCCGTGCCTCCGCCGGCCCGCACGGACGCCGCCCCCTGCGGCGGAGCCGTTCGCCCCGGCCCGCCTCCAGCCCTTTGTCCGACGGCCGCGAGCCGTGACAATTTCGCTGCTTTTGCCGGCCAGCCCCCCGCCGTCGCGCCATCTGACGCCGCCGGACGACCCGAATCCATGTCCTGCTGCGGCTTCGCGGCCCCGGCCCAGCGCAGGCCCGCCCCGGTCGCCAGCCACCCCAGGCCCAGCGCGACGGGTGCATCAAAGGCCCGCTCCAGCAGCGGACGGAGCACGAGCCCCGCGGCGGCGGCCGGGACCGATGCCACCGCCAGCGGCAGCAGAAGCCGCCGCCAGTCCCGCCGGATGCGCCCCGCCAGGGCCGCCATGACGGCCACGAGTGTGCCCCCATGCAGGGCCACCTCGAGCAACACCCCCGGGCGGTGCACCCCGAGCAGCCACTGCAGGAGCACCAGGTGTCCAGAGCTGCTGACGGGCACAAACTCGGTGGCGCCCTGGACCAGACCGAGCAAAACCACCGTAACGACAGGCAAAGCATACCACACGAACGAACACATGCTCTCCGCTTGGATGTTCGCGGCCCACCAAGCAGCGGAGGATGGCTGGTCCGCCCGTCCACCTTTCGGGGCACGCTTATGCTGGCGGCGCGCGCCCTACCCGCGCGGGCAGCGCCGCGGCCCGCCTGACGGCGACGGCACCGCGCGCAACACCCATTTCCTCCATGATCCGCGCCGAGGCGAGGGAACCGGTCGCCGGGCCGCGAAGTGAGGCAGTCGGCGGCACCGGCGGGCGGTGGCGGGGCGGCCTGTCCGCGGACGGCCGGGAGTGCCCGTGGCACGCGCCAGATGCCGCAGTGGCTGGCCGGACTTGGCGCAAGAGCGGGTGGGCGGCGGGCGGGGGGATGCGGGCTTGGCCCCAGGTGCCGGCTCCACGCGCACGGTCTTCGGGCGGCCGGTCCTGGAGGCCCTCATCGTGGCTGAGAAGGGTCTTGGCGCCCTCGCGGCGGCCGGCGGCAGCGTCGCCGCCATCTGGGTGCGCGCCACGAACCACCCCGCCGTGCTCCACACCATCGTGCGCCAGGCGCTGACCGACGACCCGGACAACGTCGTGCTCCGGTACCTGACGCACCTGGTGCCCTCGATCGCCCCCAACGTGGCCCTGGGCCTGGCCGTCGGGCTGGGCCTGCTCGCGATCCTGCTGGCCGTGGAGGCGGTCGGCTTCTGGTACGAGCGCCCGTGGGCCGAGCTGCTGATCATCGTGGAGACCGCGGCGTTCCTGCCCGCCGAGATCTTCGACGTGATCCGCTACGCCCGCCCGACCTCGTTCCTGACGCTCGCCATCAACATCCTGATCCTCATGTACGTGGCGCGCCGCTACCGCAAGAGCGGCCCAAGGGGGGAGCGATCGTCGTGAAGGTGTTCATCTCTTGTGACATGGAGGGGATCTCCGGTGTCGCCGCCCGCAACCACACCAACCAGAACGAGCCCGAGTACCAGCGGTTTCGCCGCCTCATGACCGCCGACTGCAACGCCGCCATCGCCGGCGCCTGCGACGCCGGGGCCACCGACGTTCTGGTCGTGGACGGCCACGGCCCGCAGACGAACATCATGATTGAGGACCTCGACCCGCGCGCCGAGCTGACGACGGGCAGCAACAAGCACTTCTGCCAGATGGAGGGCATCGGCCCCGACTACGCGGCGGTCCTCCTCGTCGGCTACCACGCGCGCGAGGGCGCGATGGACGGGGTGATCAACCACACCCTGCTCGGCAGCGCCGTCTTCCGCATCACGGTGAACGGCCGCGAGGTCGGCGAGACCGGCATCAACGCGGGCCTGGCCGGCCACCACGGCGTCCCCGTCGCCATGGTGAGCGGCGACAACGTCCTCGCCGAGGAGGCCCGCGAGCTGCTCGGCCCCGTCGAGACCGCCATCACCAAGCAGGCGATCGACCG